>NZ_VJYK02000027.1 GCF_007097205.2 Streptomyces alkaliterrae | reverse complement strand
CCCGGCACCAGGCCCCCCACCACCAACCCGACGGCGATGCCGATAACCAAAGCCGTCCGGCGGACGAGTGCCTTCGGCATCGCCAGAGCCGACATGCCTCCATGATGCGCCGCCCCGCTCCCCGGGGCAGAACCTACGAGGCTCGCCGCGGCCGTGGCTGCTCAGCACAGGTGGGCCGGCTCCTCCTCGTCGCTCGTGGCGCCGGTGACCTCGACGGGCAGCATCTCGATCCACGCGGCGGGGAGAAGAAAGAGCCGCCGTCACGCAGTCCGCGAGGCACGAGCCGACGTCATGGGCTGCGCTCTTCTTCGCCCCAAGCGTCGACACCGCTGGGAAACGTGGGCCACTCATCGTGCTCCGACGCGGGGGCGGACAGGGGTTTCAGGGGGAAGAGCCCGTCCGCCGGGTGAGCATCACACGTCCGCGGGGGCCGCTTCCCGCGCCTGCCAGCGGACGGCGGTGACGCCCGCCTCCAGGCTGAGTCGGCTGACGGCCTGCTCAAGCTGCTCGTCCGGCCGGCCCCGGGCCACCATCTCCGCCCGCACGCTCACCTTGCGTGCCCCGTCGACCCGACCCTCGTCGTCCACCAGATCCTCGCTGTGCAGCGAGCGGAGAAGAAAGCCGCTGCCGGACAGGGACTGCAGCAGCAGCGCCCGGATGTGCGCCTCCTGGTCCTCCAGGCAGACGACCCGGAGCTGGTAGGGCGTCTCCGTCTCCGCGTCCTTCCCCGGCGGCGCCGCCTCGATCCTCCGGGCGATCGGCCGCAGCAGGACGTTGGCGGCCACGACCGCGAGCGCGCCGAGCGACGCGCCCAGGAAGACGCCGCTGCCCGCGAGCACCCCCACCGCCGCCGCGCACCAGATGGTCGCGGCGGTGTTGATGCCACGGACGTTGACACCGTCGCGCATGATCACGCCGGCGCCGAGGAAGCCGATGCCGGAGACGACCTGCGCGGCGATGCGGGTCGGGCTCACCTCACCCGGCGTGTTGACGGCCAGCAGAACGAACAGTGCGGCGCCGGTGGAGACCAGCGCGTTGGTGCGCAGCCCCGCCATCCGGGCCCGCCACTGCCGTTCGACGCCGACAAGCGCGCCGAGACCGAAGGCACAACCGAGCCGCAGGCTGAATTCCAGGGTGTCGATCATCGTCCGCATCCCCCTCCGGGATGTCAGGACACGCCGAGCTCCCCGCGTGGAGCGGGCACGGCGAGGGCGTGTCCGGGTGGTCCGCCCGACCGGAGGCCAGGGCGGCGGAAACCGCTGGCACTACTGCCGTCCGGCACTGCTCTCACCTCCTCCTCGCCGCTGCCCGGGGCTCCGGGCACAGAAAAAGACCCCCCGTTCCGGGAGGTCCTGCGTCGGCTCGGCACGGCACACGCCGACGCGCCCAGGGGGCTGCCGGCGTCTCCCAGCGTCGAGCTTCAGCACTGTGCGCCTAGAGCCCGCCCGAGGGGCGGTCCCGGTCCGCGTTAGGCCAAGCCTTGATCCGGCAGAGCCTGTTGACCCGTTGGGGTCTCTCGACCTTCCTGGGTAGCGGACACGTACGCGCACAGGAGCCTCACCTAACGGGACACCTGCACAACACGTGCGCTCGCCAAGCTATCGCACCCCCGCCCCACCGCGAAGCCGCCCTTCAGCGCCGAGCGGGCGGGTGGACTCGGGTCCCCGCGCCGCAGAGTGCGGCGACGGCGCTGACAAGGGCGAGAGAGACGAACAGGCCGGTGTAGCCGCCGAGCGGCGCCGTCAGGAGGGCTCCGGCGAACGGGCCGAGGGCGATGGCCACGGTGGCCGGGGCCGCGAGCAGGCCGGAGAGCCGGCCGTAGTGTGTCGCGCCCCAGCGGTCGGTGACCGCGGTGGCTTTCAGCAGAGTGAGGTTGCCGCGCACCATCCCGGCCACCATCGACACGGCGACCAGGAGCGCGTACGGGCCGGGCACCACCGCGAGCATGGCGGTGGTGACGCCTCCCAGGCCCAGCAGGACCGTCGTCCGCACGATCACGGTGGTGCGCCGGGCGAGGCCGGCGTAGAGGACGCGGCCCAGGGTCTGCCCGGCGCCGCCCAGACCGAGCGCCCAGGCGGCCTCGGTGCTGCTGAAGCCGCGTTCCAGCAGCAGCGGCACCAGAGCGACGACCACCGCGTACAGGGCGAACGTCGAGAGCGTGAACGCCACCGCGAGGAGAAGGAACTGCCGACTGCGTGCGACCGTTCCGGCTCCCTCGCCGGGGTGACCCAGAGGCGCCGGAGGTGCGGCCGGCCACGGTGCGCGGAGGGCCAGGGCATGGGCGGGGACGGTGAGCGCCGCGAGTATGCAGGCCAGCACCAGATATGTGCCACGCCACGAAAGGTGGTCGGCCAGGAACGCCGTCAGCGGTGCGAAGACGGTCGAGGCGAGCCCTCCGGCGAGGGTGACGATCGTCAGCGCGCGTACGTGGTGGGGGGACCACCAGCGGGTCAGCGCGGCGAACGCGGGCTGGTAGAAGACCGCGGCCATCGCGGGCCCCGTCAGTGCCCAACCGAGAAAGAACACCGGCAGGTTGGGCGCGGTGGCGATGGCAAGCAGGCCCAGCGTGCCGAGGACGGACCCGGCGGTCATGATCAGTCGCGGACCGCGGCGGTCCAGTTCGCGGCCGACGGGTACGCCGGCGAGAGCCGAGAGGATCAGCGCCAGCGAGAAGGCGGCGGTGGTCGCGCCGGTGGACCAGCCGGTCGCGGCGGTGATCTGCGGGTTCAGCACGGGGAACGCGTAGTAGAGGACGCCCCAGCCGGTGATCTGGGTGAGGCAGAGGGCGGGCAGGGCGGCGCGGGGCCGCGACCGTTCCACCGGACCGGTCGCGGCCCCGCGCGCCGAATGGACGGTGGTCACGAGCCGCAGCAGCCTCCGCCCTGGCCGGCGGCGACGGGCAGGGCGCGCGTGGCGTCGTCGGAGGCGTCGGCTGAGGTCAGCGGCAGTCCGGCGCCGCCGCACACGCCGGTCTCGGGAAGGGTGAGTTCGACGTTGTCGGCGGAGGCCAGGTCTCCGGCGAGGGCGGCGGCGACGGAGCGGACCTGCTCGTAACCGGTGAGCGCCAGGAACGTGGGGGCGCGGCCGTAGGACTTCATGCCGACCAGGTGGACACCCTGCTCGGGGTGGGACAGTTCGCGGTGGCCGTGCGGGTAGACCGTGCCGCAGGAGTGCTGGTTGGGATCGATCAGGGGTGCGAGGGCCACGGGGGCCTGGAGGCGCTCGTCGAGCGCGAGCCGCAGTTCGGAGAGGAAGGACAGGTCGGGGCGGAGGCCGGTGAGGACGACGACCTCGTCCACCGGGTCGAGGTCGCGTCCGTCCTCGCCGACCAGGACAAGACGGCCGTCCGGCGTGCGCCTGATCTCCGTGGTGCGGAAGCCGGTGACGGCCTCGGCGTGCCCGGCGTCGACGGCGGCCTTCGCCGCGAGTCCGAGCGCGCCACGGGCGGGAAGCTGGTCTGCCTCGCCGCCGCCGAACGTGTTCGCGGAGATTCCGCGACGCAGTACCCACACCGCCTTGGTGTCGGCGCCGCCCTCGGCGCGCGCGAGATCGGCGAGGGCGGCGAGCGCCGTGAAGGCGGAGGCGCCGGAGCCCAGGACGGCGGTCCGTCGGCCCGCGTGGCGGGCGCGGACGGCCGGGTCTGCGAGGTCGGGCACGCGGTAGGTGACGTGGTCGGCCGCCGCGCGCTCGCCGAGTGCGGGCAGGCCGTCGGCGCCGGCGGGGCTCGGTGTGCTCCAGGTGCCCGAGGCGTCGATGACCGCCCGGGCGTGAAGCCGCTCCTGTCGCCCGTCCGCGTGGTCGACGTGGACGACAAACGGCTGGGCCTCGCGCTCGGCGTCGAGGACCCTGTCCCGGCCGGCGCGGGAGACGCCGGTGACGGTGGCGGCGTAGCGGACACGTTCACCGAGTGCGTCGGCGAGCGGCTGAAGGTAGCGCTGGGCCCACTCCCCGCCGGTCGGATAGCTCGCGGCGTCCGGCCGCACCCACCCGGTCGGAGCGAGCAGCTTCTCCGCCGCCGGGTCGACGACCTCTCCCCAGGGCGAGAAGAGCCGTACATGGGCCCACTCGCGGACGGCGGCCCCGGCCGCCGATCCGGCCTCCAGGACCAGCGGCTCCAGCCCGCGGTCGAGAAGGTGGGCGGCGGCGGCCAGACCGACGGGTCCGGCCCCGACGACCACGACGGGCAACTGCTCGGTGGTGGCGCTCACGACAACTCCTCTGATTCGACATCCGTCGATGGCTTGACGGGGACAGCGTGGCACTCGATTCGACAAACGTCAACATAGACGAACATCGAAATGGCTACCGGGGTTCGACGCGTGTCAATATGGGTCCATGTCGAACGTCGAGTCGCTGCCGCTGTCGGTCTCGGGAGGCGAAGCCGCTGCCGCCCCCTGCTGTCCGCCGCTGACCGAGCGGCCGTACAGCGCGGAGGAGGCCGAGACGGCCGCGCGGATGTTCAAGGCGTTGGGGGACCCGGTGCGGCTGCGACTGTTCTCCCTGGTCGCCTCCCACGCGGGAGGAGAGGCCTGCGTCTGCGACATCTCCGACGTCGGAGTCTCCCAGCCGACCGTCTCCCACCACCTGAAGAAGCTCCGCGAGGCCGGACTGCTCACCTCGGAGCGACGCGGTACCTGGGTCTACTACCGGGTGGCACCCTCGGTCCTGGCCGGGATGGGCCGGCTGCTCGGCCCTCGCTGACGGGGAGAGCGCTGCTCGCCCTCAGCACAGCAGTTCGGCGATCTGGCGCGCCGCGTCCCGCGCCGGTCGGCCGACGCCGATCAGGGTGGCGGAGGCCGCCCCGGTCCAGTCTCCGTAGCCCAGCAGGTGCAGTCGCGGCTCGTCGAGGGCGCGGGTCCCGTCGGTCGCGATGCGACCGTGTGGTCCCCGCAGGCCGAGCGGGGACAGATAGGAAAGGGCGGGCCGGAAGCCGGTGCACCAGACGACGGCGTCAATCTGCGTGCGGCTCCCGTCGGGCCACTCCGCGCCGCTGGTCGTGAGCCGGGTGAACATCGGGCGCCGGGCGAGCAGTCCGGCGTCCCGGGCGGCCCGGACCGGGGGCACGGCGACGATGTCGCCGAGGGAGGCGACGCCGCCGGTGTCCGCGCGGCCCGCGTCGAGCGCACGGCGGCGCGCGGTGGCGACGTCGAACAGCGCGCGGCCGTCGACCTCGTCGGGCAGGAACCGCGGCGGCCGGCGGGTCGCCCACGTGGTGGCGACGCCGGAGAGGGCCAGGTCGGCGGCGATCTGCGCACCGGAGTTGCCGCCTCCGACGACGAGCACGTTCCGTCCCGCGAAGTCCGCCGGTTCCCGGTAGTCGACGGTGTGCAGCTGGCGGCCGGTGAAGTCCGTCCGTCCCGGGGCGGCGGGCAGGAACGGCCGGGACCAGGTGCCGGTGGCGCTGACGACGGCACGGGCCCTCCACTCCCCGGTGTCGGCGACCACCCGCAGCCGGTCGCCGTCGCGGTGCACGGCGTGCACGCCCGCGCCGCGCACCACGGGGAGTCCGTAGCGCTTCTCGTAGTCGGCGAGGTACTCCACCACATGCGCGGCGGTCGGGAAGGTCTCGCCGCGCTGCGGGGGCATCAGCCGGCCGGGGAGGGAGGAGTGGTCGGCCGGGGAGAACAGGCGTAGTGACTCCCACCCGTCCTGCCAGGCGCCGCCCGGCGTGGTCCGCGCGTCCAGGACGACGAGGTCCACGCCGAGCCGGCGCAGGTGGTAGCCGGCGGCGAGCCCGGACTGGCCGCCGCCGACCACCACCACGTCGACGTACGAGGTCATGAACCCGTCTTCACCGAGGTGAACTTGCGGCGCCAGGCCAGCGAGACGTAGACCAGCGCCACGAGGACGGGCACCTCGATCAGCGGGCCGACGACGCCCGACAGGGCCTGACCGCTTGTCACGCCGAAGGTCGCGATGGCGACGGCGATGGCCAGTTCGAAGTTGTTGCCCGCCGCCGTGAACGCCAGCGTGGTCGTGCGGTCGTAGGCCAGCCCGATGGCCTTGCCGAGGGCGAAGCTGCCGAACCACATCAGGGCGAAGTAGACCAGCAGCGGGACCGCGATCCGGGCGACGTCCAGCGGCTGGGAGGTGATCGTCTTCCCCTGCAGCGCGAAGAGGATCACGATCGTGAACAGCAGCCCGTACAGCGCCCAGGGGCCGATCCTCGGCAGGAACTCGGACTCGTAGCGGTCGCGGCCCAGCTTGCGTTCGCCGAACCGACGGGTGAGGAAGCCGGCGAGCAGCGGCACGCCGAGGAAGATCACCACGTTGAGCGCGATCTTCCACATGGAGATGTCCAGGTGGTCGCCGTCGCCGAGGCCGAGCCAGCCGGGCAGGAGGTCCAGGTAGAACCAGCCGAGCACGCCGAACGCGAGCACCTGGAAAACGGAGTTGAGCGCCACCAGCACAGCCGCCGCCTCCCGGTCTCCGCAGGCCAGGTCGTTCCAGATGATGACCATGGCGATGCAGCGGGCGAGACCGACGATGATCAGGCCGGTGCGGTACTCGGGCAGGTCGGCGAGGAAGATCCAGGCGAGGGCGAACATCACCGCCGGGCCCAGTACCCAGTTGATCACCAGCGAGGCGATCAGCAGCTTCCGGTCGCCGGTGACGGTGTCGAGCCGGTCGTAGCGGACCTTGGCCAGGACCGGGTACATCATGATCAGCAGGCCGAGCGCGATCGGCAGCGAGATGCCGCCGATCTCGACGGCGGCGAGCGCGTCGTTCATCCCGGGGATCAGCCGGCCGAGGCCGAGGCCCACCGCCATCGCGGCGAGGATCCAGACGGCGAGGAAGCGGTCGAGCGTCGACAGCTTGGCGACGACGGAGGACTCGTCGGTCGCGGGCGTGGGCGCTTCGGTGCGGGTCACGGGCAGGCTCTCTTGTTGTCGGCCGCATGGCGGGCTGTCTCGGCGAGTTCGGCGAACCGGCCGGCGAGTGAGGCGATGACGTCCGGGCGGAGCTTGTAGTACGTGAAGCGCCCGCACGGCTCGGTCTCCACGACACCCGCCTCGCGCAGCACCCTCAGATGGTTGGAGAGGTTGGTCTGCCGGGCACCGGTCTCCTCGACGAGGTGGGTGGTGCACAGCGTCTCCCGCGCGAGCAGGGTCACGATCTTGAGCCTGAGCGGGTCGGCGAGCACCCGGATCAGGTCAGTGTCGACTGACGTCAGCATGGGCTGATACTGTCACATCACCCGAGACTGATACCAGCCGGGGTTCCGAAGGGCCCGTCGAAGGGGTCTCCATGACCGTCCCGTCCGCCACCGAACTACCCGACGAGCGGCTGGCCGCCGGCGCGGCCCGGCTGGCCGTGCGACACGCCGGCCGGTTCTCGCCCGAGACCGTCCGCGACCTGCTCGCCGACTCCTACCGGCGCCTGGCCGAACCCGCCCGGGTGCGCACCCACCTCGTGGTACTCGCCGAACGGCTGACCGAGGAGCGGCTGGCGGCCCTGGCGCACGTCACGTCCGACCCCGGCGAAGGCCCGCGGCGCGTCCTGTTCGTCTGCAGCCGCAACGCCGGCCGCTCCCAGCTCGCCGCCGCGCTGCTGACCCACCGCGCGGCCGGCCGGGTCACCGCCACCTCGGCAGGCACCGAGCCGGCGGCCGAGACCGACCCGAACGTGGCCCAGGCGCTCGCGGAACTCGGCGTCGACCTCGCCGAGGTGTTCCCGAAGCCGCTCACCGACGAGGTGGTCCGAGCCGCCGACATCGTGATCACGATGGGCTGCGGCGACGCCTGCCCGGTGGTGCCCGGCCGCCGCTACCTCGACTGGCCGGTAGCCGACCCCGAGGGGGCCCCGCCGGCCACCGTGCGACGCATCCGCGACGACATCGATTCACGTGTCACCGAGCTCCTCGCGACCCTCAACGACCACTGAACTCCCCTTCCCCGCAACGCTGTTGAACAATCCAGACAAGGAAACTCACATGTCCTCCGCCCCGCTCGCCTCCGTGCTGTTCGTCTGCGTCCACAACGCCGGTCGCTCGCAGATGGCCGCCGGGTTCCTGAACCACCTCGCGGGAGACCGGATCGAGGTCCGCTCCGCCGGGTCCGTCCCGGCCGACCAGGTGAACCCGGCCGCCGTGGCGGCGATGGCCGAGGTCGGCGTCGACATCGCCGACCAGCAGCCCAAGGTGCTCACCACCGAGGCCGTCCAGGCCTCCGACTACGTCATCACCATGGGCTGCGGCGACGCCTGCCCGTTCTTCCCCGGCAAGCGCTACCTCGACTGGGCCCTGGAAGACCCGGCGGGCAAGGGCGTGGACTCCGTCCGCCCCATCCGCGACCAGATCAGGACACTGATCGAAGACCTCATCGCCGAGATCGACAACAAGCACCCCGAGTCGAACGCGTAAGCCACGCGGGCCGCGGAGGTCGCGGCCGTGTCCCGCCGCCGTCCACCGTCGACCGGCGGACCGCCCTCCACCAGGCCCCGGCCTCTCCGGCCGGGGCCTGGTGATCGGCGGCCGCCCTCTCCGGAGACGACGGAGGCGGCCGCACCGCGGCGCCCCGGGCGACCGCCTCGACGGGCGGGCAGCCGCCGTGCCGCCGGCGAAGGGCTCCCGCCGGCCGCGGGAACGGTCCGCGGACCATGCGACCCGTACGACGCGCGGGCGGCGGTAGCGCCGGCTTCTGGGCATCGGGTGGCACATTGATGTCATGCGTAGCCCGGTGCAGCGGTACCTCGAGACCATCGTCGAGCAGTGCGCGGGGACGGACGGCGAGGTGGCCGGGTACATTCCGGAGCTGGCCGCCGCCGACCCGGACCAGTTCGCGCTGGCACTCGCCACCGTGGACGGACACGTCTACGAGGTCGGCGACATCGGAGCGCGGTACAGCATCCAGTCGATCTCCAAGCCCTTCACCTACGCGCTCGCCCTCGCCGACCAGGGCAGGCAGGCGGTGGCGGAGAAGGTGGACGTGGAGCCCTCCGGCGAGGCGTTCAACGAGATCAGCCTGGCTTCCGGAACCGGCCGCCCGCGCAACCCGATGATCAACGCCGGCGCGATCACCACGGCGTCCCTGGTGGCGGGGGCGGATGCCGAGGAACGCTTCGAGCGGGTCCGCCAGTGGTACAGCGACTTCGCGGGCCGCGAACTCGGCTTCGACGAGGCGGTCCACGCCTCTGAGCTGGCGACCGCCCACCGCAACCGTGCCATCGCACACCTGCTGCGCGAGTTCGGCATCCTGCGGGGCGATCCCGAGCCGACACTCGACCAGTACATCCGGCAGTGCTCCGTCGCGGTCGACACCCGCGACCTGGCACTGATGGCCGCGACTCTGGCGAACGGCGGGGTGCAGCCACGCTCAGGCCGACGCGTGCTGCCGGCGACGGACGTGGAACAGGTGCTGAGCGTCATGGCGACCTGCGGCATGTACGACGCCGCCGGGGACTGGCTGTCCACCGTGGGCATGCCCGCCAAGAGCGGCGTGAGCGGCGGCATCATCGCCATCCTGCCGGGCCAGGCCGGGCTCGCGGTGTTCTCGCCGCGACTCGACGCACACGGCAACAGCGCGCGCGGGGTGGCGGTGTGCGAACGGATGTCCCGCGACATGGAGATGCATCTGATGCACGTCGGCCGGACCGCCCGCACCGCGGTCCGCGCGGCCTACCCGCTCTCGCAGTCGGCGTCGCGTCGGCGTCGCGCCGAAGCCGACCAGGAGGTCCTGGACCGGGTCGGCCACAGGTGCCGGATCTACGAGCTCCACGGGGACCTGCTGTTCGCCGGGGCGGAGAGCATCGTCCGCTCCGTCGTGACGGACGAGCCCGAGCTCGCCGTCCTGGACGCCCGCCGCATCGACGACGTCACCGACGTCGCACGGGTGACCCTCCTGGCCCTGCGCGACACCCTGCGCGAGGCCGGCTCCGAGGGCGTGCTCGTCGACCCGCACGGCGTGCTCCCGGACCCCGACGCCGGGCGGGAGTCGGCTTCGCACGTCTTCCCCGACCTCGACGCGGCGGTGCGGTGGTGTGAGGACGAACTGCTACGCCGTCATGCGGGAGGCCCGTCCGAGGACGTCGACCACGCCCTGGTACGTGAGCATCCGCTGCTGCGGGACCTGTCCCCGGCCGCCCGCGAGCGGGTGGACGCGGCGCTGGAGAGAGTCGGTTTTGCGGCGGGCGAGGTGGTGCTGCCCGCCGGGGTCCCGTTCGCGGGGGTGCACATCATCGTCAGCGGCGAGGCCGTGGCGACGGTGGACGGGGCCGACGGGCGGCCGCGCACCCTGGTCACGATGACCGCGGGCACCTCCTTCGGCGAACTCGCGCTCGGTACCGGCGGAGTCCAGGAGACCTGCATCCGCGCCGCACGGGACCTGGAGCTGCTGCGGCTGTCCGCCGCGAGCCTGGACCGCATCACCGCCGAGGAGCCGGTACTCGCCGTGGAGGTCTGGCGCGCCATGACCCGGGACGGCTACCGGGTCGCCGACCGCGCCCTGCGTGCGGGCCTCGACCGCGGCTGACCCCCCGTCGGGGACACGAGGAGCTGACCTCCGGCCCTCTGCGGCCGGTTGTCGCGGCGTCCGGCAAGCGCGAACGGCCGGGTCCGGCGGTGGGGCGATCCCACCGCCGGACCCGGCCGTCCGCCGTGCTGCGGCGACATCACGTCGCCATCGTCACGCCAGCTCGGCGAGGGCGTTCTCGAGGATGTCGAGGCCCTCGTTCAGGAGGTCCTCGCCGATGACCAGCGGGGGCAGGAAGCGGACCACGTTGCCGTAGGTGCCGGTGGTGAGGATCAGCAGGCCCGCCTGGTGGCAGGCCTTGGCCAGCGCGGCGGTGACGTCCGCTGCCGGCTCCTTGGTGCCCGGGCGGACCAGTTCGATCGCGATCATCGCGCCGCGGCCGCGGATGTCGCCGATGACCGGGTACTGCTCGGCCATCTTGCGCAGGCGCGGCTTCATGACCTCCTCGATGCGGCGGGCCTTGCCGTTGAGGTCCAGCTCGCGCATCGTCTCGATGGCGCCGAGCGCGCCGGCGCAGGCGACCGGGTTTCCGCCGTAGGTGCCGCCGAGGCCGCCGGCGTGCGCGGCGTCCATGATCTCGGCGCGGCCGGTCACGGCGGCCAGCGGCAGACCGCCGGCGATGCCCTTGGCCGTGGTGATCAGGTCGGGGACGATGCCCTCGTCCTCACAGGCGAACCACTGGCCGGTGCGGCAGAAGCCGGACTGGATCTCGTCCGCGACGAAGACGATGCCGTTCTCCTTGGCGAACTCCGCGATGCGCGGGAGGAAGCCCTTGGCCGGCTCGATGAAGCCGCCCTCGCCGAGCAGCGGCTCGATGATGATCGCGGCGACGTTGGCGGCGCCGACCTGCTTGGTGATCTGGTCGATGGCCTGCGCCGCGGCCTCCTCGGCGCAGTTGTCCGGGCCGGTCAGCCAGCGGAAGGGGTAGGCCAGCGGAACCCGGTAGACCTCGGGCGCGAACGGGCCGAAGCCGTGCTTGTACGGCATGCTCTTGGAGGTGAGCGCCATGGTCAGGTTGGTCCGGCCGTGGTAGCCGTGGTCGAAGACCACGACCGCCTGGCGGCCGGTGTACGCGCGGGCGATCTTGACGGCGTTCTCCACCGCCTCGGCGCCGGAGTTGAAGAGCGCGGTCTTCTTGTCGTGGTCGCCCGGCGTGAGGTCGGCGAGCTGCTCGGCGACCTCCACGTAGCTCTCGTACGGGGTCACCATGAAGCAGGTGTGGGTGAAGTCGGCGAGCTGCTCGGTGGCGCGGCGCACGACGGCCTCGGCGCTGTTGCCCACGGAGGTCACGGCGATGCCGGAGCCGAAGTCGATGAGGGAGTTGCCGTCGACGTCCTCGATGACGCCGCCGCCCGCGCGCTTGACGTACACCGGGAGCACGTTGCCCACGCCGTCGGCGACCGCGCGCTGCTTGCGGGCGGCCAGCTCCTGCGACTTCGGGCCGGGAATCGCGGTGACGACCCGCCTCTCCTGGGGGAGGGAGGGGCCTCCGGACAGGTCTGACATGGGGGTCGAAGCGGTCATCGCGCTCTCCTTGGGCAAAACGGGGGTGTGCTGCTCGCTTCTCGCAGGCTAGGGGCAGCCGGTGCCGCGAGACATGCACCGCTGAGGAGAAGTGTCCGTGTCGTGTTGGCCGCGGCGGACAGAAGCGGGCCCTTGCGCCCGGGAGGGGCTCTGCAAGCGCTGATCGCGGGCCGGGCGTGTCGCGGGCGGGGCGTAGGCCCTTCAAGTGGGGCCGTACTCCTCTAGATTGGTGGCCGCAGGGCAGGAGCAGCAGGAGAACGCACGAGCACCTCGCCCATCCGGGTCGGTGGTCAGGGGGCAGGGCAGCAGATGAGCGCGGAAGCGGGCCGTGGCGGAGCCGAACGTGAGGCCGTGGCGAGGCCGCCCGGGCCGCGCACCCCGCCGGTTCCGCCGATGCCCGGGCACGCCCCGGAGGTGGGCGTGGCGCCGCTGGTGCGCTGGCTGCGCGCGCCGCGCCCGGAGGCGGACCCCGGGCTGTGGCGGCAGGGGCACCGGGCCGGACCGGCCGAGGAGCCGGAGCGCGTCGGCGACCGGCAGCTGCTGGGCGGGGCGGTGCTCGCCCTGCTGGTGGGGCTGCTGGTCTGGTCGCTGTGCTGGAACGGCTACGTCAGGGTGTGGCTGTGGCCGCTGCTGTGGCTGACGCCGGAGGAGTGGCGGAAGCCCGGCGGCGACATCGAGGCGTTCGACACCGCCTCCCGCGTCTACTACGTGCTGTTCGCGGGGCTGCTGCTGTGGTTGTGCGGGCGGTTCGGCCGCTGGCCGCAGGTGTGGCGGCGGTTCGCGCCGGAGACGTGGCGGCGGGCCACCGCGCGGCTCGGTGCGCCGTCGGCCGCGTTGCGGCCGTACCGCAGGGCGCTGCTCGCGCTGCTCGGGGCGGTGTTCGTCGGGCTGATGGGCGCGAGTGGAGCCTGGACGTTCTGGCTGGAGCCCGGCTGGGCGCTCACCCCGGACGAGTGGCACACCATGGAACCGGTCGCCGGGCTGGTCTTCTTCAACGTCTACTACCTGCTGTCCGCGCTGCTCCTGGTGACGCTCGCCGCCTGGGCCGGCGGCTGGCGCGCGGCGTGGCGGCGGCTGCGCGGGCGCGGCGAGCGGCCGCCCGCGAAGGAGTGGACGCCGACGCCGGAGCGGGCGGCGCCGGAGGAGCTGGAACGCTGGCCGGAGCTGCGTGCCGCCGGCTTCCCGGCGGAGGCGGACCTGCTCACCCGGGAGGTCCGCGAGGGCCGGCTGGGGGACGTGGACTACGTCCGCATCGAACGGGTGTGGCGGCAGGTGCGCTCCCGGCCCGCCGCGCTCGCCGAGTTCGCCGCCGAGGTGCGGGCCCGCGGCGCCGCCGCGTACGAGCACCCCTCCGGCGCCCGGGACCTCGCCGTCCGCACGGCCGGCCACGACCTGCTCACCGGGCAGGTGCGGATCGGGGCGGTGGCGGACGACACCCGCAACGCCTTCCGCTACCGGGGGCGGGAGCTCGCGCTCGACCCCGGGCTGCTCGGCACCTCGCTGCTCGCCGTCGGCCCGCCGGCGTCCGGTAAGACGGCTCGGCTGGTCCGGCCGGTCGTCGAGGCGTTGTGTCTGCAGGCGCTCAGCGGCCAGGCCGCCGTCGTGGCGGTCGGCGCCGCGCGCGCCGCGCTCGGGCCCGACGACGGCTTCGACGTGGTCATCCGGTTCGGCGATCCGCGTTCCGGCCACGACCTGGACCTGTACGCGGGTGTGGAGGACCCGGACGAGGCCGCCGCGCTGCTGGCCGAGGCGCTGGTCGGTGCGGAGGAGACGGCGACCGTCCGGGCCGCGGCCACCGCGCTCGGCCAACTGCTCGGGCCGTACCGCGCCGCGCACGACCGCTTCCCCGGGGTGCGGGAGCTCCGGGAGCTGCTGGACGGCTCTCCGGTGGCGCTCGCCGCGCTGCGGGAGGCGTTGGAGGCGGCCGGGCAGTACGGTGCCCAGCGGGACCTGGACGCGCGGGCCCGGCAGGCGGCCGAGGCCGGTGACGTCGGCCGGCTGCTGGCGGACCGCGTCGCGCTGCTCACCAGGCCGGCGTTCGACGGCTTCCTGGAGGGGCAGCGCCGCCCCGGCGGCCCCCCGCCGTTCTCGCTGAGCGCTCTCCAGCATCCCCTGCGGGTGCGGATCGACCTGCCCGAACGCGGCAACCAGGAGGCCGCCCGCATCCTGACCAGGCTGCTGCTCGCCCAGTTCACCGCCGGGGTCACCGGTCGCCATGACCGTTCGCTGTTCGCCGCGCTGGTGCTGGACGACGCCACACACGCGGTGACGCCGGAGGCCGTGCGTGGGCTGCGGCAGCTGCGGGCCGCGAACGCGGGCGCCCTGCTGACCCTTCGCACCCTGGACGACCTGCCGGAGCGGCTGCGCACCGCGCTGGTCGGCTCGGTGGGCTGCCGGGTCGCGATGGCGGGCGTGAGTACCTGGGACGGCGAGGTCTTCGCCCAGGCCTGGGGCCGGGACTGGGTCAAGACGGAGGAGGTCACCCACAATCCGGACTTCTCCGGCGGCGTTGTCCGGCGGGCCCTGCGCGGGGTGCGGACGGTGTTCACCGGTGTGCGGGCGACGACCAGGTCGGTGACCGTGCGGTCCGTGCAGCGCGAGCGGTGGTCGGCATCGGATCTGGCGCACAAGGTGCCGCCCGGGCACGCGGTGCTGTCGCTGACGTCGGTGCGGGGTGAGGCGGGGCCTCCGGTGCTCGCCCGGCTTGGTGCCCGGCGGGGGGACGGCTGGTAGGGCGTGAGCGCGCGGGCCCCTGTACGCTGTGGCACGGTGATGGTGGGTACCCACTACTGATCGGCTAAAAACCACCCGGTGGTGTGGTGCTGTCGCCGAGAGAGCCGTACGTATGTCACACGCCCGTGGCACCCGCCGTGACATACCCGCACGCCGGCACCGACGGACACGGAAAGGACCCGCGGAGGGAAGATGTCCCCCACGCTCGCCTCCCTCGTCCAGCACTCCTCGCTCCGGCTCACCGTCCTCGCCGGTGAGGACCGCCTCGACGTGCCCGTGCGTTGGGCGCAGGTGAGCGAACTCCCGGACCCGACCCCGTGGCTGGACGGCGGCGAGCTGCTGCTGATGACGGCCCTGAAGATCGACGCGGCCGATCCGGAGACCATGCGCGGCTATCTGCGCCGGCTGTCGGCGGCCGGTGTGGTGGGGCTGGGTTTCGCCGCCGGCGTCAACTACGAGCAGGTGCCGGAAGCCCTCGTCGAAGCGGCGCGGGAGGCGGACTTCCCACTGCTGGAAGTGCCGAGGCGCACCCCCTTCATCGCCATCGCGAAAGCGGTGTCGGCGGCGATCGCGGCCGAGCAGTACCGGTCGGTGACCGCGGGATTCGAGGCGCAGCGCGAGCTCACCCGGGCCGCCCAGTCCGCCGAGGGACCGAACGCGCTGCTCGCCCGGCTGGCCGCGCACGTCGACGGCTGGGCCGCCCTCTACGACGCTTCCGGCGCGCTGGTGTCGGCCGCGCCGGCCTGGGCGGCGCGCCGGGCGGGCCGACTGGTGGACGACGTGCTGCGGCTGCACGGCCGGCAGGCCCCGGCGAGCGCCGTGGTGAGCGGTTCCGAGGCGGACGACCGGGTCGAGCTGCAGACCGTCGGCGGCGGCCGCCGGGCCCGGGCCGTCCTGGCGGTGGGCACCGGCTCACCGCTGGGGACGGCTGAGCGGTACGCGGTCAACTCCGCCGTCGCGCTGCTGACGTTGACGACCGAACGCTCCCGCGCGCTCCAGGACGCCGAGCAGCGGCTGGGCGCGGCGGTCCTGCGCATGCTGCTGACCGGGGAGGACGGCCACGCGCGGGCCGTCGCCGGCAACCTCTACGGCACCCTGCTGGACACCCCGCTGCGGGTGGTCGTCGCCGAGACCGCGCCGCAGTCCGGCGCCGAGCCGCCGGACCCGGAGGCGCCGGGCCCGCTGGAGGCGCTGGCCGACGCGGTGGAGTCCGCCGCCTCGCGCGGCGGCGAGTCGGTGCTGGCCGTGCCCGACGGCAGCCGGCTGGTGCTGCTGGTGGCCGACGGCGGGGGAGGGGCGGAAGCCTGCGCCGAGCACGCCAGATCCGCGGACGGGCTGGCCGTGGGCGTCTCCGCGCCCACCGGGATCGCCGCCGCGACCACCGCCTACAAGCAGGCGGAGCAGGCGCTGTCGATCGCCCGCCGCCGCGGCGCCTCGCTGGTGGAACACGAGGAGATGGCCGCCGGCTCGGTGCTGCCGCTGCTGGCCGACGACGCGGTGCGGGCGTTCGCCGGAGGGCTGCTGCGCCCGCTGCACGAGCACGACGCCAGTGGGCGCGGCGACCTCGTCGCCTCCCTGCGGGCGTGGCTGTCCCGGCACGGCCAGTGGGACGCGGCCGCCGCCGACCTCGGCGTGCACCGCCACACGCTGCGGTACCGGATGCGCCGCGTCGAGGAGATCCTGGGCCGCTCGCTGGACGACCCGGACGCCCGGATGGAGCTGTGGCTGGCGCTGAAGGCCACCCACAGCGCCGAACCGGACCGCTCGCCGACGTCGACGGAGGCGGACGGGCGCCCGCGAGGCTGAGTCCCCCCAGCTCCGCGGACGCCCGACTTCGTCTGCGGGACAGCGGCCCGTCAGGACCGGCAGTACTGCGCCTCCTTGCCGATCGAGCGGTACATGCAGTCCGCGTTCTCCAGCAGGAGCAGCACGGCCTCCTTGTTGCGGGCGGTCTCCCGGTTGATCACGCTGCCGGGTGGGTAGAAGCCGCCACCGCTGCTGCTGCGCGGGTACATCTCGAAGGTGTACGAGAAGATCTTCTGGTCGCCCCACATCCAGTCGCCGATCGAGCCGTCGGTGATGTAGAGGTCGCTGGACTGCTGGGCGCGGTAGCCGTTGCTCCTGGCCATCGCCTGGCCGACGGCCGCGTGCGCGTTCCGGTCGTCCTGGGTGAGGCCGGGCGCGGTGTCGTTGTAGGTGAAGCCGTACGGCCACAGGACGAGTTCGCCGTAGGTGTGGAAGTCGATGTGCGCGCTGATCTGCTGCTTGCCGCCGACGATCCGGCTGCGCACGAAGTCCGCCACCACCCGGGTCTCGGGCGCGGAGTGCGCCGAGGGGCCGCGGTAGGTCTCGCTGCCCGGCGAGCCGGAGGAGCCACCGCAGCAGCCCCAGCGGTAGGCCCAGTTGCGGTTGATGTCGGTGCCGACGGCCGAGCTGCCGGAGTTGGGCTGGCGGTTCTTGCGCCACATCCGGAACCTGCCGCTGTCCTGGTCGTAGACCTTGCCGTCCGGGTTGATGGACGGGATGACCCAGATCTCCCGCTGGTCGAGCATGCGGGTCACCCGCTGGTCACGGCCGTACTGCGACGCCAGCTCGCGCAGCGTGTACAGGGCCATCTCGACGGTCAGGTGCTCGCGGGCGTGCATGTTGTGGGTGAACAGCACCTCGGGCTTGTTCTCGTCGACCGCCACGTTGGAGCTGAGTTTGACGGCGATGATGTCCCGGCCCTGGTACGACCTGCCGATGACCTGCTTGCGCAGCAGGTTCGGGTACTGGGCGACGTAGGTGTCGACGGCCCTCATCATCGAGGCGTAACTGTGGTAGTCGGACGGGGCGGAGGCGCTGACGTCGGCGCTCCTGCCCGCTGCCGGGAGGGCGGTCAGGTCGTAGCCGGCCTTGCGGAGCTTGGCGGCGAGCGACTTGTCGGCGGTGACGACGACCGAGTGATCGGTCACCTCGTTGATGGCGGCGCCCTGGGCGGACAGCCGGGTGCGTTCGGTCGCCGTGCGGACGCCCGAGACCTCGTACTGGTCGGGGGCCTGCCGCTGGTCGGCGGTGGGTGTCGGGGAGGAGTCCGCCGGGGCGGCGAGGGCCTGGGCGCCGAGCGGTACCGCCAGCGCGAGGGCGAGCAGGGCGGCGGCCGTCGTCGTCCGACGGCCGCGTTTGGTCATGCGCATGCGCATCTCCTGGGATCTCCAGAGCGAGAAGGTGGGGGGTCTTGCGCGCGCGGCGCCGGGATCACACGTCGCGCGGCGACATCGTTGCGCGGTGTCATGTATTGGTCAATGACCCGCGTGGGCTATGGACCACCGGCGAACCACCGCTCCCGGGTACCGGACACCGGGCCCTCCCGACCCGTCCGCTGCCCGTGCCCCCGGCGTCTGCCAAAGCGGAGCGACACACCCCGGGACTGCTACGCGTCGGACAAGACCGTCCGCGCGCCCGTGCCCCTACGGTGGGCGGTAGGTACCAACCCACGACATTCGGAAGGCCGGGATCCGCAGTGACTGAAGCGACTTCCCCGCACGCGTTCTGGCTCGCCGGCCGCGAGGCGACCGGCAACACCACCTTTGAGGTCACCTCCCCGTGGGACGGCCGCACCGTCGGTCACGTCAGCGTGCCCACCGACGAGCAGGTGGAGGAGGCCGTCGCCGCCGCGGCGGCCGTCGCCGAGGAGTTCGCGGCCACCCCCGCGCACGTCCGCGCCGCCGCCCTCGACCACGTCGTCACCCGGCTCGGCGAGCGCGCCGAGGAGATCGCGCAGCTCATCTCCGCCGAGAACGGCAAGCCGATCAAGTGGGCCAGGGGCGAGGTCGCCCGCTGCACCTCGGTCTTCCGCTGGGCCGCCGACGAGGCCCGCCGCTTCAACGGCGGCGACGCCCAGCGGCTGGACTCCGACGCCGGCGGCACCGGGCGGCTCGCCCTCACCCGCCGCTTCCCGCTCGGCACGGTCCTCGGCATCGCGCCGTTCAACTTCCCGCTGAACCTGTGCGCCCACAAGGTGGCCCCGGCCATCGCCGCCGGCGCGCCGATCATCCTCAAGCCGGCGCCGGCCACCCCGCTGTCCGCGCTGATCCTCGGCGAACTGCTCGCCGAGACCGAGCTGCCCGCCGGCTCCTGGTCCGTCCTCCCGGTCCCCAACGACCGGATGCCGGCGCTGGTCCAGGACGAGCGGCTGCCGATCATCTCCTTCACCGGCTCCGAGCCGGTCGGCTGGTCCATCCTGGACTCCGTGCCGCGCAAGCGCGTCACGCTGGAACTCGGCGGCAACGGCGCCGCGATCGTGCTGCCGGACTTCTCCTCCGAGGCCGACCTGGACTTCGCCGCCCAGCGCATCGCGACCTTCTCCAACTACCAGGGCGGCCAGTCCTGCATCTCCGTGCAGCGGGTGATCGCCGACGCGAGCGTCTACGACCGCCTGGTGCCCAAGGTCGTCGCCGCCATCGAGGCGCTGGCCACCGGTGACCCGAGCGACCCGGCCACCGACGTCGGCCCGCTGGTCAGCGAGGACGCCGCCAAGCGCGTCGAGTCCTGGGTCGACGAGGCCGTCGCGGCCGGCGCGAAGCTGCTCACCGGCGGCAAGCGGGACGGCGCCACCTACGCGCCCACCGCGCTGGAGAACGTGCCCGCCGACACCCAGCTCGGCTGCGAGGAGGTCTTCGGGCCGGTACTCTCCTTCACCCGGGTCGACGGCGAGGAGGCAGCCTTCGCCGCGGCGAACGACTCCAAGTACGGCCTCCAGGCCGGTGTCTTCACGCACGACGTGCAGGCCGCCTTCCGCGCCCACCGCAAGCTCGAGGTCGGCGGCGTGATCGTCGGCGACGTGCCGTCCTACCGCGCCGACCAGATGCCCTACGGCGGCGCCAAGCAGTCCGGCGTCGGCCGCGAGGGCGTGCGCTACGCCATGGAGGACTACACCTACGAGCGGGTGCTGGTCCTCACCGGCCTGGACCTCTAGCCCCACGCCGAACCTCCACGGCCCGGCCCGGGACGCGACACCGCTCGCGTCCCGGGCCGGGCCCTTTCCGTCGCCCGACCCCGCCCGCACGGCTGAACCACGGGCCGACCGGGGGTCCCGTCTGCGCGGGGGCTGGTACAGGACCGGCGCATCGGGTACCACGGACAGACAGGACCGAGCGGTGGAAGACCGGCACCGCACCCCGACCGACGGCGAGGTGGATCCCGCAATGACCGCGGCACCCGACAGCGCGACCGGCAGGCCCGTCTCCGAACGCGAGGCGCGCCAGGTGGCCG
Organism: Streptomyces alkaliterrae; assembly: GCF_007097205.2. GTDB lineage: Bacteria > Actinomycetota > Actinomycetes > Streptomycetales > Streptomycetaceae > Streptomyces > Streptomyces alkaliterrae. The sequence goes on along the minus strand of NZ_VJYK02000027.1, from coordinate 9,387 downwards.
AGGCGGCACGCGAACAGGACTGGCGCAAGCCGAGCTTCGCCAAGGAGCTGTTCCTCGGCCGGTTCCGACTCGACCTCATCCACCCCCACCCCGAGCCGGACCCCGACAGCGTGCGGCGCGGCGAGGCGTTCCTGGCCGAACTCCGCGAGTTCTGCGAGCGGGAGATGGACGGCGCGCGCATCGAGCGCGACGCCCGCATCCCCGACGAGGTGGTGAACGGCCTCCGCCGGATCGGCGCCCTCGGCATGAAGATCGACCGCGAGTACGGCGGTCTCGGCCTCAGCCAGCTCTACTACAACAAGGCGCTCGCGCTCGTCGGCTCGGTCAGCCCGGCGGTGAGCGCGCTGCTCTCCGCCCACCAGTCCATCGGCGTACCGCAGCCGCTGAAGGCGTTCGGCACCGACGAGCAGAAGGCCGAGTTCCTGCCGCGCTGCGCCCGCCACGACATCTCCGCCTTCCTCCTCACCGAGCCGGATGTCGGCTCCGACCCCGCCCGGCTGGCCACCAGCGCGGTCCGGGAGGGCGACGAGTACGTCGTGGACGGCGTGAAGCTGTGGACCACCAACGGTGTCGTCGCCGACCTGCTCGTGGTGATGGCCCGGGTCCCCGCCCACCCGGAAGGGCCCGGCGGCATCACCGCGTTTGTCGTCGAGGCGGACTCCGAGGGCATCACCGTGGAGAACCGCAACGCCTTCATGGGGCTGCGCGGCATCGAGAACGGCGTCACCCGCTTCCACCGGGTGCGGGTACCGGCCGCCAACCGGATCGGCGCCGAGGGCGCGGGCCTGCGGATCGCGCTGACCACCCTGAACACCGGCCGGCTCTCGCTGCCCGCGATGTGCGTCGGCGCCGGCAAGTGGTCCCTGCGCATCGCCCGCCAGTGGGCCGCCGAACGCGTCCAGTGGGGCCGTCCGGTGGGGCGGCACGAGGCCGTCGGCGCCAAGCTCTCCTACATCGCCGCCACCACCTTCGCCCTCGAAGCCGTGCTCGACCTCTCCTCCCAGATGGCCGACGAGGACCGCAACGACATCCGCATCGAGGCGGCCATCGCCAAACTGCACGCCTCCGAGGCGGCCTGCCTGATGGCGGACGAACTCGTCCAGATCCGCGGCGGCCGCGGCTACGAGACCGCCGCATCCCTCGCCGCCCGCGGTGAACGCGGCGTCCCCGCCGAGCAGTTGCTGCGCGATCTGCGCATCAACCGGATCTTCGAGGGCAGCACCGAGATCATGCGGCTGCTCATCGCCCGCGAGGCCGTGGACGCCCACCTCAAGGTCGCCGGCGACCTCGTCGACCCCGACAAGGCGCTGGCCGACAAGGCCCGCGCGGGCGCGAAGGCCGGCGCCTTCTACGCCCGCTGGCTGCCCCGCCTCGTCGCCGGCAGTGGACAACTCCCCTCCGCATACGCGGAGTTCGGCCGGCTGGCCGGTCACCTGCGGTACGTCGAGCGGCACTCGCGCAAGCTCGCCCGGGCCACCTTCTACGCGATGTCCCGCTGGCAGGGCAAGCTGGAGACCAAGCAGGGCTTCCTCGGCCGGATCGTCGACATCGGCGCCGAACTCTTCGCGATGAGCGCGGCCTGCGTCCGGGCCGAACACCTCGCCGCCCGAGGGGAGGACGGCCGCGCCGCCCGCCAACTCGCCGACGCCTTCTGCCGGCAGGCCCGCGTCCGGGTGGACGAGCTGTTCGCCCGCCTGTGGCACAACACCGACGAACTCGACCGCAAGGTGGCCCGAGGCGTCCTCGACGGCGCCTACGCCTGGCTGGAGGAGGGCGTCATCGACGCCTCCACCCCCGGGCCCTGGATCGCCGACACGCCGCCGGGCCCCTCCCAGGCGAAGAACGTCCACCGCCCCATCCCGTAGGGCCGCTCCGGCGGGCTGGAGCGGCACATATACCCGAGCGCCCGTACCGCCAACCCCGCCGTCCGTAGCCCCCGTCCGGCGGCGGGCGCCGGGCCGTACCCCGATGCGCCGTCCGGGTCACCTCGGCCACCGGTGACAATGGACCCATGACGGAACCCCTCGCCGAACCCGCTCCGCTTGCCGACCCGCACACCGGTTACCCGGCGGCGCAGCAGACCGTCCACGGCGGCCCCCGCGACATCGTCATCCTGGGATCCACGGGATCGATCGGAACGCAGGCCGTGGACGTCGTCCTCAGCAACCCCGACCGCTTCCGGGTGACGGCGCTGTCCGCCGGCGGCGGACAGGTCGAGCTGCTGGCCGACCAGGCATACCGGCTGGGAGCGGGGACCGTCGCCGTCGCCCGCGACGCGCAGGCGGGCGCGCTCCGCGAGGCGCTGCGCGCGAGGTACGGAGCCGGGGCCGAGCTGCCCGAGGTGCTGGCCGGCCCGGACGCCGCCACCGAGCTGGCCGCCTCCCCGTGCCACACCGTGCTCAACGGCATCACCGGTTCCATCGGGCTGCGGCCCACGCTCGCCGCGCTGGAGGCCGGGCACGTCCTCGCGCTCGCCAACAAGGAGTCGCTGATCGTCGGCGGCCCGCTGGTGAAGGCGCTTGCCAAGCCCGGCCAGATCATCCCCGTGGACTCCGAGCACTCCGCCCTGTTCCAGGCGCTCATGGGCGGCACCCGCGCCGAGGTACGGAAGCTGCTGGTCACCGCGTCCGGTGGGCCCTTCCGCGGCCGCTCCCGCGCCGAGCTGGCCGCGGTCACCCCCAAGGACGCGCTCGCCCACCCGACCTGGGCGATGGGCCCGGTCATCACGGTCAACTCCGCCACCCTCGTCAACAAGGGACTGGAGGTCATCGAGGCGCATCTGCTGTACGACATCCCGTTCGAACGGATCGAGGTCGTCGTCCATCCGCAGTCCTACGTCCACTCGATGGTGGAGTTCACCGACGGCTCCACCATCGCCCAGTGCGGCCCGCCGGACATGCGGCTGCCGATCGCGCTGGGCCTCGGCTGGCCCGAGCGGGTGCCGGACTCCGGCCCGGTCTTCGACTGGCGCAAGGCCATGACCTGGGAGTTCTTCCCCCTCGACGACACCGCCTTCCCCGCCGTCCGGCTCGCCGCGCACGTCGGCCGGCTGGGCGGCACCGCGCCGGCCGTCTTCAACGCCGCCAACGAGGAGTGCGTCGACGCCTTCCTCGCCGGCGGGCTGCCGTTCAACGCGATCGTGGATACGGTGGCCGCTGTGGTGGAGGAACACGGCACCCCGTCCGGAACCGGCCTCACCCTCGACGACGTCCTGGACGCGGAGGGCTGGGCGCGTGCCCGCGCACGTGAGCTGGCGGAAGACGCCCGGAAGAGCACAGCGGAGGACCGCGCATGACCACACTCATGACCCTGGTGGGCATAGCGGTCTTTGTCGTCGGCCTGCTGTTCTCCATCGCCTGGCACGAGCTCGGCCACCTCTCGACGGCCAAGCTCTTCGGCATCCGCGTGCCGCAGTACATGGTCGGCTTCGGGCCGACGCTGTGGTCCCGCCGCAAGGGCGAGACCGAGTACGGCATCAAGGCGATCCCGCTCGGCGGCTACATCCGGATGATCGGCATGTTCCCGCCCGGCGACGACGGCAGGATCAGGCAGCGCTCGACGTCCCCGTTCCGGGGCATGATCGAGGACGCCAGGGCGGCCGCGTACGAGGAGATGCAGCCCGGCGACGAGAAGCGGCTGTTCTACACCCGCAAGCCGTGGAAGCGGCTCATCGTGATGTTCGCCGGCCCCTTCATGAACCTGGTGCTGGCCGTGGTGATCTTCCTCGGCGTGCTGATGAGCTTCGGCATCAACACCCAGACCACCACGGTCGCCAGCGTCTCCGACTGCGTCATCCCCGCCAGCGCCCGCACCGACTCCTGCCCCAAGGACGCCCCCGACACCCCGGCCAAGGCCGCCGGACTGCGGGCCGGGGACACCATCGTCGCCTTCGACGGGCGGGCGGTCTCCGACTGGGGCGACCTCCAGGCCAGCATCCGCGCCGCCGACGGCCCGGTCACCCTCACCGTCGAACGCGACGGCGAGCGGAAGGTCCTCGAAGCCACCCCGATCAAGAACAAGGTGCTGAAGACCGACGGCCGGGGCGGCTACGTCGAGGGCGAGTACGTGACCGCCGGCTTCCTCGGCTTCGCGCCCGCCTCCGGCATCGTGCCGCAGTCCTTCCCGCAGGCCGTCGACACGATGGGCGGCATCGTCAACAACGGCTTCCAGGCGCTGATCGCGCTGCCGTCGAAGATCCCCGCGCTGTGGGACGCCGCGTTCAACGGCGGCGAGCGCGCCCAGGACTCCCCGGTCGGCGTCGTCGGCGCCGCCAGGGTCGGCGGAGAGATCGTCACGCTCGACATCCCGCCGAGCCAGCGGGTGGCCACGATGCTGTTCCTGCTCGCCGGCTTCAACCTGTCCCTGTTCCTCTTCAACATGCTTCCGCTGCTGCCGCTGGACGGCGGCCACATGGCGGGGGCGGTCTGGGAGTCGGTACGCCGCGGCCTGGCCAAGGTGTTCCGCCGCCCGGACCCGGGCCCGTTCGACGTGGCCAAGCTGATGCCGGTCGCCTACGTGGTGGCAGGCCTGTTCATCTGCTTCACGCTGCTGGTGCTCGTCGCCGATGTGGTGAATCCGGTCAGACTGGCCGGCTGACCCGCCGGGCGGGGGTGCTCGCGCGCCCCCGCCCGGCGGCAGCCGACCGGTCGCGGCCGAGCAGGCACGGTGTGCTTCGCGCACACCGCGTGCCGTAGTCTCAGATGCCGGGGGAGCCCGCCGAGCCGGGCCCGCGAAACACACCTTGGGGTTGCGCAAGATGACAGCGATTTCGCTGGGAATGCCGTCCGTACCGATCAAGCTGGCCGAGCGGCGCAAGAGCCGCCAGATCCAGGTGGGCAGCGTCGCCGTCGGCGGCGACGCACCGGTTTCCGTCCAGTCGATGACCACCACCAGGACGTCCGACATCGGAGCCACGCTCCAGCAGATCGCCGAGCTGACCGCGTCCGGCTGCCAGATCGTCCGGGTGGCCTGCCCCACCCAGGACGACGCCGACGCGCTGCCGATCATCGCGAAGAAGTCCCAGATCCCGGTGATCGCGGACATCCACTTCCAGCCCAAGTACGTCTTCGCCGCCATCGACGCCGGCTGCGCGGCCGTCCGCGTCAACCCGGGCAACATCAAGCAGTTCGACGACAAGGTCAAGGAGATCGCCGCCGCGGCCTCCGCGGCGAACGTGCCGATCCGGATCGGCGTCAACGCCGGCAGCCTCGACAGGCGACTGCTGCGCAAGTACGGCAAGGCCACCCCCGAGGCCCTGGTGGAGTCCGCGCTGTGGGAGTGCTCGCTCTTCGAGGAGCACGGCTTCCAGGACATCAAGATCTCGGTCAAGCACAACGACCCGGTCGTCATGGTCAACGCCTACCGGCAGCTCGCCGCCCAGTGCGACTACCCGCTGCACCTGGGCGTCACCGAGGCCGGCCCCGCCTTCCAGGGCACGATCAAGTCCGCCGTCGCGTTCGGCGCGCTGCTCTCCGAGGGCATCGGCGACACCATCCGGGTCTCCCTCTCCGCGCCGCCGGTGGAGGAGATCAAGGTCGGCAACCAGATCCTGGAGTCGCTGGGCCTGCGCGAGCGCGGCCTGGAGATCGTCTCCTGCCCGTCCTGCGGCCGCGCCCAGGTCGACGTCTACAAGCTGGCCGAGGAGGTCACCGCCGGACTGACCGGCATGGACGTCCCGCTGCGGGTGGCGGTCATGGGCTGCGTCGTCAACGGCCCGGGCGAGGCCCGCGAAGCCGACCTCGGCGTCGCCTCCGGCAACGGCAAGGGGCAGATCTTCGTCAAGGGCGAGGTGATCAAGACGGTGCCCGAGTCGAAGATCGTCGAGACGCTGATCGAGGAGGCGATGAAGATCGCCGAGCGGATGCAGGAGGACGGCGCCAGCGGTTCCCCCGAGGTCTCCGTCAGCTGACCCGGCGTCCTGACAGCCGCCCAGGGGCCGATCGCGCGCCGGAACCGCCCGGTCGGCGGTACAGTGCCAGGACCGCACCACGTACCGCCGCAGACGTAAGGCACCGCCGCCCGTGTTGACGACCGCTTCCACCAGGGCCCTCGATCCCAGCGATCTGGACGAGGCGCTGGCCGTCCTGAACCGGGAACCGGTCGACAACGCCTTCGTGACCGCCCGGGTCCGCGCCTCCGGCCTGGACCCGTGGCGGCTCGGCGGCGAGATGTGGGGCTGGTACCGGGCCGGTCGGCTGGAGTCCCTGTGCTACGCCGGCGCCAACCTGGTACCGGTCTGCGCAGGGCCGGAGGCCGTCCGCGCCTTCGCCGAGCGGGCCCGCCGCCAGGGCCGCCGCTGCTCCTCCGTCGTCGGCCCCGCCGAGCAGACCGCCGCCCTGTGGGAGCTGCTGGAGCCGCACTGGGGACCCGCCCGCGAGGTACGGCCCCACCAGCCGCTCATGGTCACCGACCGGGAGTCGGCCCAGGTCGAGCCCGACCCCTACGTCCGCCGCGTCCGCAAGGACGAGATGGAACGGATCATGCCGGCCTGCGTCGCCATGTTCACCGAGGAGGTCGGCGTCTCCCCGCTGGCCGGCGACGGCGGCCTCATCTACCAGGCCCGCGTCGCCGAACTCGTCGGCGGCGGCCGGGCGTTCGCCCGCTTCGCCGGCGACGAGCAGGGCGGGGGAGTGGTCTTCAAGGCGGAGATCGGCGCCGTCACCCCGCAGGCCTGCCAGATCCAGGGCGTGTGGGTGGCCCCCGAATACCGCGGCCGCCGGCTGTCGGAGACGGGCATGGCGGCCGTCCTGCGCTACGCGCTGCGCGAGGTCGCGCCGGTCGTCAGCCTCTACGTCAACGACTACAACACCGCCGCCAGGGCGTCCTACCGCCGGGTCGGCTTCACCGAGGTCGGCGCCTTCATGAGCGTGCTGTTCTAGCTGTACGAGTGTCCTGTCCCGAGCGCAGTAGGGTTCACCCATGCAGCATGACGTCGCGGTGGGCCACCTCGACCTGGCCGCCCACGTCGACGAGGCGCTCGCGGTCCAGGCGCTGGCCTTCGGTCTCAGCCCCGAGGAGGTCGCGGTGCGCCGGCACATCGTGCTGCGCCACCTCGTCCACCCGGGCGCCCGGGCGCTGGGCGCCACCACCCCCGCCGGACGGCTCGTCGGCTTTGTGTACGGACTGCCCAACGACCGGCGGCAGTGGTGGTCGACCGTCGTCGAGCCCTACCTCTACCGCGAGGGCAACAGCTCCTGGCTGGACGGCTCCTTCACCATCACCGAACTCCACGTCCACCCCGACTACCAGCGGCGGGGCGTGGGACGCCGGCTGATCACCGAGATCACGGACGCCGCGAGCGAGGACCGCTCGATCCTCTCCGCGATCGACACCGAGAGCCCGGCGCGGACCCTCTACCGCCACCTCGGCTACCGCGACCTGGCCCGCGGCGTGGTCTTCCCCAGCGCCCCCAGCCCGTACGTGGTCATGGGGGCTGAGCTGCCACTGCGGCGCTGAACCCATTACGCTCCTTGTCCTCACACTTTCACCGAGCACGGTCCGCAACAGGAGAAACCCCATGGCTGCCCGAGTCCAGCGTCTGTCCCGCTCCATGCTGAAGACGCTGCGCGATGACCCGGCCGACGCCGAGACGCTGAGCCACAAGCTGCTCGTCCGGGCGGGCTACGTTCGCCGCACCGCCGCCGGCGTGTGGACCTGGCTGCCGCTGGGCAAGCAGGTCCTGGAGAACGTCACCCGCGTCGTGCGCGAGGAGATGGACGCGATCGGCGCCCAGGAGGTCCTGCTGCCGGCGCTCCTGCCCAAGGAGCCGTACGAGGCGTCCGGGCGCTACGAGGAGTACGGCGACCTGCTCTTCCGGCTGCGTGACCGCAAGGGCGCCGAGTACCTGCTCGGCCCCACCCACGAGGAGATCTTCACCCAGGTCGTCAAGGACCAGTGCACGTCCTACAAGGACCTGCCGGTGATGCTCTACCAGATCCAGACCAAGTACCGGGACGAGGCCCGCCCCCGGTCCGGCATCCTGCGCGGCCGCGAGTTCCAGATGAAGGACTCCTACTCCTTCGACATCTCCGACGAGGCACTGGCCGAGTCCTACCGGCTGCACCGCGAGGCCTACACGCGGATCTTCGAACGCCTCGGCCTGGACTACCGCATCGTCTCCGCCGTCTCCGGCGCCATGGGCGGTTCGGCCTCCGAGGAGTTCCTGGCCCCCGCCGAGGCCGGCGAGGACACCTTCGCCGACTGCCCGGCCTGCGACTTCGCCGCCAACACCGAGGCCGTCACCACCACCGTCGCCCCGGTCGACGGCGCCGGCCACCCGGCCGTCGAGGAACTCGACACCCCCGACACCCCGACCATCGAGACCCTCGCCGACTTCCTCGACGTGCCGGCATCCGCCACGCTGAAGAACCTGCTGGTCAAGGTGGACGGCGAGATCACCGCCGTCGGCGTTCCCGGCGACCGCGAGGTCGACCTCGGCAAGCTCGCCGAGCACCTGGCGCCCGCCGAGGTCGAACTGGTCACCGCCGAGGACTTCACCGGCCGCCCCGACCTCGTGCGCGGCTACGTCGGCCCGCAGGGCCTGGACGTCCCCTACCTCGCCGACCCGCGCGTCGCCGAGGGCACCAGCTGGATCACCGGCGCCAACAAGCCCGGCAAGCACGCCCGCAACGTCGTCTGCGGCCGCGACTTCACCGTCGACCGCTACCTCGACGTCGTGGTCGTCGAACCCGGCGACCCTTGCCCGGCCTGCGGCGCCGGACTGCGCCTCGACCGGGCCATCGAGATCGGCCACATCTTCCAGCTCGGCCGCAAGTACGCGGACACCTTCGCGCTGGACGTCCTCGGCCCCCAGGGCAAGCCGGTCCGCGTCACCATGGGCTCCTACGGCATCGGCGTCTCCCGCGCGGTCGCCGCGCTCGCAGAGCAGACCGCCGACGAGCAGGGACTGTGCTGGCCCAGGGAGATCGCCCCCGCCGACGTGCACGTCGTCGCCGCCGGCAAGGCCGTCCAGATCGAACTCGCCCTGGAGGTCGCGGACAAGCTCGCGGCGGCGGGTGTGCGGGTGCTGGTCGACGACCGCCAGGGCGTCTCCCCGGGCGTGAAGTTCACCGACGCGGAACTGGTGGGCGTGCCGCAGATCCTGATCGTCGGGCGCGGGGCCCCGAAGGGGCTCGTCGAGCTCAAGGACCGCCGCAGCGGCGAGCGCGAGGAGCTGACCGTCGACGAAGCCCTCAAGCGCCTCGCCGACGACGCCTGACCTCCTGGGGGCCAGACTCCGGACCCCCGGTCCTCAAACGCCGGACGGGCTGAATTCAGCCCGTCCTGGGGATACCTCCCGGCCGAAGGCTGGGGGAGTGTGAGGACAAGCGGCCGCCAGGCCGTGATCGGGGTCCGGGGCAGCGCCCCGGTTTGGGGAAGGGGTGGGGT
>NZ_VJYK02000269.1 GCF_007097205.2 Streptomyces alkaliterrae | reverse complement strand
CCGCTACGGCGTCCGGCCCGGGCCCCTTTGGAGTACGTCACCTGCGGCCGCTCTTGCCGCCCTTCCCTCGCTTCTCCCTCACCCGCACCGAGATCTGCACCGGGGTGCCCTCGAAGCCGAACTCCTCACGCAGCCGCCGCTCGATGAAGCGGCGGTAGCCGGCCTCCAGGAAGCCCGAGGCGAAGAGGACAAAGCGCGGCGGGCGGGTACCGGCCTGGGTGCCGAAGAGGATGCGCGGCTGCTTGCCGCCGCGCACGGGGTGCGGGTGCGAGGCGACCAGCTCGCCGAGGAAGGAGTTCAGCCGCCCGGTGGGGACCCGGGTCTCCCAGCCCGCCAGCGCGGTCTCGATCGCCGGCACCAGCTTCTCCATGTGGCGACCGGTCCTGGCGGAGATGTTCACCCGCGGCGCCCACTGGGTCTGCACGAGGTCCCGCTCGATCTCCCGCTCCAGGTAGAAACGCCGCTCCTCGTCGAGGGTGTCCCACTTGTTGTACGCGAGCACCAGCGCCCGGCCGGCCTCGACGGCCATCGTGATGATCCGGGTGTCCTGCACGCTGATCGGCTCGCTGACGTCGATGAGGATCACCGCGACCTCGGCCTTCTCCAGCGCGGCCGCCGTGCGCAGCGAGGCGTAGTAGTCGGCGCCCTCGGTCAGGTGCACCCGGCGGCGGATGCCGGCCGTGTCGACGAACGTCCAGGTCGTGCCGCCGAGTTCGATGCGCTCGTCGACGGGGTCGCGGGTGGTGCCGGCCAGTTCGTTGACGACGACCCGCTCCTCCCCCGCGATCTTGTTCAGCAGCGAGGACTTGCCGACGTTGGGCCGCCCGATCAGCGCGATGCGCCGGGGGCCGCCGACGCCCTGGCCGAAGGTCTGGGCGGGCGCGTCGGGCAGTACCTTCAGCACCTCGTCGAGCATGTCGCCGGTGCCCCGGCCGTGCAGCGCGGAGACCGGGTGCGGCTCGCCGAGGCCGAGCGACCAGAGCATCGCGGCGTCCGCCTCGCCCGAGGGACCGTCCACCTTGTTGGCGCAGAGCACCACCGGCTTGCCGGCCCGGCGCAGCAGCTTCACCACGGCCTCATCTGTGTCCGTGGCGCCCACCGAGGCGTCGACGACAAAAACCACGGCGTCGGCGGCCTCGATCGCGAACTCGGCCTGCGCCGCCACCGAGGCGTCGATGCCCAGCACGTCCTGCTCCCAGCCGCCGGTGTCGACGACCTTGAAGCGGCGGCCCGCCCACTCGGCCTCGTAGGTCACCCGGTCCCGGGTGACGCCCGGCCGGTCCTCGACGACGGCCTCGCGACGGCCCAGGATGCGGTTGACAAGCGTCGACTTGCCGACGTTGGGCCGGCCGACGACGGCGAGCACCGGGAGCGGGCCGTGCCCGGCCTCCTCGAGCGCGCCCTCGATGTCCTCGGCGTCGAAGCCCTCCTGCGCGGCGAGCTCCATGAACTCCGCGTACTCGGCGTCGCCGAGCTCACCGTGCCCGTCGCCGGAGTGGATCTGGTCGTTCATGGAGTCCTGTCCCTCATGTCCTCGTGTACGGTCCGGGAGTCTCCCGGAGGCCGGTCGGTGTGCGGCCGGGGCCGCCACCACCGGCGGTGGTCCTCAGCGGCCGGTGAGCTTCCTCGCCCCGGCCAGATGGTCGGTGAGCCGGCGCTGGATCCGGGTCGTCGCCTCGTCCAGCGCGCGGCGGGTGCGGCGGCCGCTGCCGTCGCCCGCGTCGAACGGTTCGCCGAAGACGACGTCGACCCGTCCGCGCAGCGGCGGCACGGCCGATATCAGCCGGCTGCGGTGCTCGGCACTACCGAGCACCGCGACCGGCACGACCGGCGCGCCCGAGCGCACCGCGAAGTACGCCAGGCCGGCGCGGAGCGCGGCGAAGTCGCCCTCTCCCCTGGTGCCTTCGGGGAAGATGCCCAGCACACCGCCGCCCGCCAGCACGTCCAGCGCCCGGGTGATCGCGGCCCGGTCGGCCACCTCCCGGTCCACCTTCAGCTGCCCGATGCCCCGCAGGAACGGGTCCAGGGGGCCGACGAAGGCCTCCTTCTTGATCAGGAAGTGCACCGGGCGCGGCGCGGTGCCCATCAGCATCGGGCCGTCGAGCGCGTGGGTGTGGTTGACCGCGAGGATCACCGGGCCGGTTACCGGCACCCGCCAGGCGCCCAGCACCCGGGGGCGCCACAGCGAGTACATCAGCCCGATGCCGATGCGTCGCCCCACCGCGGCGCCGCGCTCGCCCGGCGCCCCGGCCGGGCTGCTTGGGTTTGCTGTGCTGGCTGGGCTCACGCGACCCGCTGCTTCTCTTCGATCAGCGTGACGACGCACTCGATGACCTGCTCCAGGGTCAGCTCGGTGGTGTCGACCTCCACCGCGTCGTCGGCCTTGGCCAGCGGGGAGGTCTTGCGGCTGGAGTCTGCCTGGTCCCTCTTGAGCAGGGCCTGCCGGGTGGCCGCGAGGTCCGCCTGGCCGTTCTGCGCCTTCAGCTCGCCGCCGCGGCGCGCCGCGCGGGCCTCCGGCGAGGCGGTGAGGAAGATCTTCAGGTCGGCACCGGGCAGCACGGTGGTGCCGATGTCCCGGCCCTCCACGACGATGCCGCGCTCTGCGCTGTCGGCGATGTGCCGCTGGAGGGCGGTGATCCTGGCGCGCACCTCGGGCACCGCGCTGACCGCGCTGACCGCGGCGGTGACCTCCGGCGTGCGGATCGGCCCGCCGGCGTCCTCGCCGTCCGCGGTGATCGTGGGGGCCGACGGGTCGGTGCCGGACTCGATGACCGGGCGCTCGGCGGCCTCGGCGACGGCCGCCGGGTCGTCGACGTCCACGCCGTGGGTCAGCATCCACCAGGTGATCGCCCGGTACTGGGCGCCGGTGTCCAGGTAGCTCAGCCCGAGCTTGGCGGCCACCGCCTTCGAGGTGCTGGACTTCCCCGTGCCCGAGGGGCCGTCGATGGCCACCACGACGGGAGCCGGGGCACCGGGGAGTACGGGGGTCGTCCCCTCCAGGGAAGCAGCCACGGTGACGGAGACCTTTCTCGAATGCTCTGGGAAAATCACTACAGTTCGGCGCACGGACACGGGCATGGGCCGACCACGGCCCCTACCAGGCTACCGGGAAGCTAGCCCTGCCTGATCGCCCAGCCCCGCTCCCGCAGGGCCTCCGACAGCCGGGCGGCGGCCTGCGGCTCCACCATGATCTGGACGTGACCGGCCTGCTGGCCGGTGGCGTGCTCGATACGGACGTCCTCGATGTTGACCCCGGCCCGCCCCGCGTCGGCGAAGATACGGGCCAGCTCGCCCGGCTGGTCGCTGATCAGGACCACGACCGTCTCGTAGGCGGTCGGCGCCTGGCCGTGCTTGCCCGGCACCCGCGAGCGGCCGGCGTTGCCGCGCCGCAGGATTCCCTCGATGCCCTCGACGCCCTCGGCCCGCTTGTGCTGGTCCGCGGACTCCAGCGCGCGCAGCGCGCGGACCGTCTCGTCCAGGTCGTCGGCGACGGCGGCGAGCACGTCGGCCACCGGTCCGGGGTTGGCGGAGAGGATGTCCAGCCACATCCGGGGGTCGGACGCGGCGATCCGCGTCACGTCCCGGATGCCCTGCCCGCACAGCCGCACCGCTGTCTCGTCCGCGCTCTCCAGCCGGGCGGCCACCAGGCTGGACAGCAGCTGCGGGGTGTGCGAGACGAGCGCGACCGCCCGGTCATGCGCGTCTGCGTCCATCACCACCGGCACCGCCTGGCACAGCGCCACCAGCTCAAGCGCCAGGTTCAGCACCTCGGTCTGCGTCTGCGCCGTCGGCGTGAGCACCCACGGCCGGCCCTCGAAGAGGTCCGCGCTGGCCGCCAGCGGGCCGGACTTCTCCCGGCCGGACATCGGGTGCGTGCCCAGGTACAGGCTCAGGTCGCCGCCCCGCTCCACCAGCTCCCGGCGCGGGCCGCCCTTGACGCTCCCGACGTCCAGGTAGCCGCGCGCCGCGCCCTCCCGCTGGAGTTCGGCGACGGTGGTGGCGATGTGCGCGGGCGGCACCGCGACCACCGCCAGGTCCACCGGCCCCGCGGGCGGCTCCGCGCTGCCCGCGCCCCGGGACGCGGCGGTGCTCACCGAGTCCGGGTCGCGGTCCCGCAGGTGGACGGCCACCCCGCGGGCGGAGAGGGCCAGCGCGGCCGAGGTCCCGATCAGTCCGGTGCCGATGACAAGCGCGGTACGCATTCTGGGGCGGTGTCCTCGCGGAGTGCGGCCGCGCCGCCCGGAACGCGCCCGGACGGTGTCGGCCTTGGCCTGGTGGTGACGGAGTGTCGAAGATCAGGATACGGAACGCCGCGTCGGGGCGCCCGGTCGGTCAGAGACCGACCTCCTTCATCAGCATGCCGACCTCGGTGTTGGTCATACGCCGCAGCCAGCCGGACTTCTGGTCGCCCAGCGCGATCGGGCCGAACCACGTGCGGACCAGCTTGTCGACCGGGAAGCCCGCCTCCGACAGCATCCGCCGCACGATGTGCTTGCGGCCCTCGTGCAGGGTGACCTCGACGAGGTAGTTCTTGCCGGTGTTCTCCACAACGCGGAAGTGGTCCGCGCGGGCGTAGCCGTCCTCCAGCTTGATGCCGTCCTTCAGCCGCTTGCCGAGGTCGCGCGGCAGCGGCCCCTGGATGGCGGCCAGGTAGGTCTTCTTCACGCCGTAGCGCGGGTGGGTGAGGCGGTGGGCCAGCTCGCCGTGGTTGGTGAGCAGGATCAGCCCCTCGGTCTCGGTGTCCAGCCGGCCGACGTGGAACAGCCGCGTGTCGCGGTTCTGCACGTAGTCGCCCAGGCACTGGCGGCCGTCCGGGTCCTCCATGGAGGAGACCACCCCGGCGGGCTTGTTCAGCGCGAAGAACAGGTACGACTGGGCGGCGACCGTCAGACCGTCGACCTTGATCTCGTCCTTCTCCGGGTCCACCCGCAGCCCGTGCTCCAGCACGATCTTGCCGTTGACCTCCACCCGGGCCTGCTCGATCAGCTCCTCGCAGGCGCGGCGGGAGCCCATACCCGCCCTGGCGAGCACCTTCTGCAGACGCTCGCCCTCCACCTCGCCGAACGTCTTGGGCAGCTTGATCTGCGGCTTGTCGTGCCGGGAGCGGTTGCGCTCCTCGATCTGGGCGTCGTACTCACGCGGCCTGGCCGGCGCGCCGCGCCGCCCGCCGCCCTTGCCGGGGCCGCCCTTGCCGGGGGCGCCACCCTGACCCGGGCGACCGCCGCCGCCCGTAGGCCGGCCGCCGGTGGAGCGCTGGGCACGCGGGCCGCCGCCCTGCTGCCCGGGCGCGCCCTTGGCACCCGTCCTGCCGCCGGCCTTGCCGGCACCGCCACCGGAGCCGCCCTTCGCCGGGCCGCCGCGCCTGCCACCGTCGCCGTCGCCGGACGGGCCCACGTCGTAGCGGCGCTCCTCCGGGCGGGGCCGGCGCTTGCGCCCGTTGTTGTCGTCGCGGCCGTTGCCCGCGCCCCGGTAGTTCCGGTTGCTGTTCCTGCCGCTGCTTCGCATCGCGTCTTCCGTCTACGTCGCGGATCCTCTTCGGTCACCGCTGCTGCTGTCTGCCTCGAAGGACGGCACGACCTCCTGGCTCTCCTCCTCGACCGCGTCCGCCTCCGGTAGGAAGGGCGCCAGGTCGGGCAGTTCGTCCAGGCCGCGCAGGCCCAGACGCTCCAGGAAGTAGTGCGTCGTCACATACAGGATCGCACCTGTTTCGGGTTCGGTGCCCGCCTCGGCCACCAGGCCCCGCTGGAGCAGGGTCCGCATCACGCCGTCGCAGTTGACCCCGCGCACCGCCGAGACCCGGGAGCGGCTGACCGGCTGGCGGTAGGCGACCACCGCCAAGGTCTCCAGCGCGGCCTGGGTGAGACGGGCCTGCTGTCCGTCCAGGACAAACGCCTCGACGGCCTCCGCGTAGTCGGGACGGCTGTAGAAACGCCACCCGCCGGCCACCTCGCGCAGCTCGAATCCCCGGTTCTGCCGGGTGTAGTCGTCGGCGAGCACGCGCAGCGCGTCCGCCACCTCCCGCCGCGGCCGCTGGAGGACCTTCGCGAGGTGGTCGACGGGCACCGGCTCGTCGACCACCATCAGGACGGCCTCCAGCGCCGGGGCCAGCGGCAGCTCGGCCACGGCGCCGGCGGGCGGCGGGGGCGCGCTCTGCTGTGCCGGGAGGCGCGGCGCGGGAACCTGCTCGTCGCCGTTGCCGCTGCCGTCGCTGCCGCTCATACGCTCACCTCTGACTGCCGTGCCGCGGGTCGCCGGTCGTCCTCTGCCGGCGCCTCCCCGTCGAACTCCGCGCCCACCTCGGCGGCGGACGCGCCGCCCCGCCAGCGCACGAGCAGCTCGCCCAGCGCCTCGGGTTGCTCCAGGGCCACCGCCCGCTCCCGGTACAGCTCCAGCAGGGCGAGAAAGCGGGCCACGACGGTGAGGGTGTCGGCGGCGTCCTCCGTCAGCGCCGCGAAGGTGGCCTCGCCACGCTCCCGCAGCCGGTCCACCAGCAGCCCGGCCTGCTCGCGCACGCTGACCAGCGGGGCGTGGATGTGGTCCACGTACACCTGCGGCCGGGGGCGGGGCCGCATCGCCTTGACCGCGAGACGGGCGAATCCCTCGGGCCCGATCCGGATGACCACCTCGGGCAGCAGCTCGGCGTGGTGCGGCTCCAGCCCGACGATCCGGGGGAAGCGCCGGGCCTCGGCCGCCAGGCGTTCGGTGAACACCTCCGTGACCCGCTTGTAGGCCCGGTACTGGAGCAGCCGCGCGAACAGCAGGTCCCGGGCCTCCAGCAGGGCGAGGTCCGCCTCGTCCTCGACCTCGGCCGACGGCAGCAGCCGGGCCGCTTTCAGGTCCAGCAGGGTCGCGGCGACGACCAGGAACTCCGTCGTCTGGTCGAGGTCCCAGTCCGGACCCATCGCCCTCAGGTGCGCCATGAACTCGTCGGTGACGCGGGAGAGCGCCACCTCGGTGACGTCCAGCTTGTGACGCGCGATGAGTTGCAGGAGCAGATCGAACGGCCCCTCGAAGTTGTCCAACACGACGGTGAACCGCCCCTCGCCCCCCGCCGCCGGGTCGGCGGTCCCAGCCGACGCACCGGGCACCTCCGAGCCGTCGGGCTCGGGCACCTCGGGAGGCTCGGACAATCCGGCAGGCGCAGCGTGGACGGCGCGAGCGGCGGGCTTCCCCGGGCTCGGGGTCCTGACCGGGTCAGGGGACTGAACGGCGGTACCGGACGGCCCGGCCGGACGGACGGGCTCGGCCGCTTCCGGCCTCCCCGCGAACTCAGCAGCACCGTCGACCGGCTCGACCGGGCGGGTCGGCTCAGCCGCGTGGCCGGCGGGCTGGCCGGTGTGGCCGGCCGCCTCTGCGGCGCCGGGTGGCCCGCCTGCACGGCTGACGGGCCATGCCGGTCCGACCGATTCGACCCCGTGGCTCGCGGCCTCGCCCGAATCGACAGGCCGCGCGCCACGGCCGGGGAGTTCGGTCTGGCCGACGGGCTCGGTCGATTCCACGGGCTCGGGCCGCCCGGCGGGCCCGGTGGCGGGGTCGGGCGGACCGGTCGGCTCTGAGGTGGGCGGTGAGGCGTCGGATGGGGCGGCCTGCGTCCGCCGGGG
>NZ_VJYK02000268.1 GCF_007097205.2 Streptomyces alkaliterrae | reverse complement strand
ACCGCCGCGCGGGCGCCGCCGCCCGCGCACCCCCGCCGAGTTCCCGCATCAGCCGGTCCCCGACCCGACGCCGCCCGCCGAACGGCAGGTCCTCGTCGGCCACCCCCGGTACGAGCGCCCGGATCGCCACCCGTTCGTCGTCACTTCCATGCCGCTTGTCGTCGACGGCGGTCACAGCGCTCCCTCCTGAGTGATGTCGGTACGGGCCGCACGCGGCCGCGGCGCCCGCCCGGGGCGCCGCGGCCCGTCCGCCTCCACACCGCTTGTCCGCCGCAGCCGGGCCCGCGCCCGCGAGAGCCGCGAACGCACAGTCCCCACGGGCACGCCGCACGCCTGCGCCACCTCGGCGTGCGACAGTCCCGACCAGGCGTACAGCAGGATCACCTCGCGGTCCGCCCGCGACAGCCGGCCCAACGCGGCGAGCGCCGCCGCCGCCCGGCCGTCCCCGCCCAACCGGTCGACGACCGCGTCCGCCGGGTCCGGCTCGTACTCGGGCGGCGGCAGCCGACCCATCGCCTCCCGGTGCCGCCGCGCCGCCCGGCGCGTGTTGCGGATGACGTTCGTGGCGACGCCGAACAGCCACGCACGCCGGCTGTCGACGCCGTCGAGCGTGGCGCGCAGCCGCCACGCCTCAAGAAAGGTGAGGGAGACGACGTCCTCCGCGCCCGCCCGGTCGGCGGTCATGCGGACTGCGTGCGCGTACACCGCGTCGGCGTGCGCCTCATAGATCTCCGCGAACAGTTGATGGTCCACACCAAAGAAATGTCCGCTCCCCGAAGACCGTTGCCGTGACCCCGCTCACACCCCGCGCAGCATGGCGTGGGAGGCGCGGCGGCTACCGCGGGTCCGGGCACCGCTCCTTGCCGCGCGGGCATGTCAGTAGCGTGCGAACGATGATCCGGCCGGGTTCGTAGTAGCCGACATAGGCGTCCTGGCCGAGTTGCAGCATGCGGTGCGCGTGCTTCAGGTGCAGTTCGACGGACAGCCCTCCGGGTACCGGCGCGTGTTCCCTCAACTCCTCGGCCAGCCAGGCGTACGCCTCGTCCGCGTGGTGGTAGGTACCGACGAGCATCGTTCCGGGCTTCCGGAACCAAGCGTCCAACTCCCGTGGCATCACCGCTCTGCTGTCGTCGCGGGCTTGGGAGTCCGGTGGGATCTCGTGGCCGGTGTATCCGTAGGCGTGCCAGTGGTGCACAGGGCCTCCCGAGGTCCTGGTGGCCGGCCCCACCTATCGAGGGGCCGGCCGATTCGCAGGGGACGTACTACTCGCGGCCGCAGCCGGTGCCGCTCCCGCAGTCCGGTTCCTCGGCCGGCGGGGTCGTGTCGTCGATATCCGGCCCCTCGTCCTGCGGGTCGAAGGGCAGCGAGCGGAGACGGATGCGCATAGGCTCCTCCGTGTAGGTGGTTGCTACCTGCGATCCGCCCCGGCCGGTCCTGCCAGGGATGTGCGGCCGGGGCGGGCTTGCGTGAGCCAGCCAGCGGTGATCACTCGACCGCTGAACAGCCCCGTCTCTACGGCTTCGCGCCGAGCACGATGAGCAGCAGCAGTCCGGCCAGCAGCAGGCAGTAGACGACCTGCGCAGCCAGGGCATGCTCGACACGGCGACGTCTACGGCGACTCACCGGGCGGCCTCACCGTCGGCGAACGCACGCCGAAGCTGTTCCGCCACGCAGGCCACCGCGACCGCGTAGACCAGCTCCGGGGGTAACTCGACCCACCTCTGCCAGATCGCGTCCTCGTGCGGCCCCTCATGTCCGGCCGGCCGGACACACGGCAGCCGCGATACGACAAGCGGCACCGTCTCCAGCCACCTCGGCCGACACCGCCCGCACAGCTCACCGTCGGCGCTGTCTGCACTCACCGCGCCCACGCCCACGGCCCGTATCGCGTGCCGGACAACGACACCCAGCGCGGAAGCGGCCGTTCGACGGACACGGACACGTAGGGACGCACGAGCCGAGACGCGTCCCCGTCCAACGGCCCGGTGTGGTCCACCCGACCCCCAACCGGCCAGCCGCCCCGAGCGACGACAATCCGATGACTCAGCGCCACACGCCTCATCACGGCGCCCCCTTACGCGCCGGCTGCGACACCCGGGCGTCGTCGAACTCGCCGTGCCCGTAAGGCAAGCACGTCGTGCAGGCGCGATGGGACCAGCCAGGTCCGGTGTTCTGGTCGACGATCGCGACAGTTCGCACCGACAACTCGGCGCGCTCACAGCGGTCGCAGAGATCGCGCATCAGCGCTCCTCCCAGTCGCCTGGACGAACACAGTCCGGGCGGCGACAGGCCCAAGCACCGCGCACACGGTGAGCGGCCTGAGTGAGGTTTCGGCACCTGTCACAACGCCTCAGCGCCTGGGCAGGAGGACTCATACGCGTGGTCACTTCCCTTCTATGGTCATCCGGCACCGCTGACCGTAAGGGGGGTGACACAATGCGTGAGCACGCGAAGTGCGTGCCTTCTTGACGGAGGTCGCCGTGCACGACCAGGTTGGACGCCGAATCGCATATTGGCGTGAGCATCGTGGCCTGACTCAGGCTGAGCTCGGCCGCCTGATGGGGCAGAGTCGCCGATGGGTGCAGGACCTGGAGGGCGGGCACCGGCAGACGGATCCCCGGTTGTCCGTACTACTGAGAGCCGCCGTAGCACTGCGCGTGCCGTTGGCGCGTCTCATGGCGGACGAGCCCGCTAACGCCGAACCCACGCCTCCACCAGAGGTATCCGCGCTCGCTGACGTCCTCGTCACTCCCATCCCAGATGGCGAGGGGGTGCAAGTAACCGCTCTTGAAAAAAGGATCACGTACTGCTGTCAGGCCTGGGCCGCCGGTCACTACACGGCCGTGGCACGGGAACTTACGGCCGTGCTGCCTGTTGCGCACCGTACGGCTGAGACGACTTCCGCTGCCGCTGTACTGCTCTCGCGGGCCTACCAGCTGTCCGCCTCGCTGTTGTTCAAGTTCGGAGCGGCTACGCGCACACCCGCCGTTCTCGCCGCAGACCGGGCTCTTGCCGCCGCACAGCAGGCAGGCGATGCAGTCGCGATGGGCGCTGCCGCCCGCCGTGTTACTCGGGGCCTGATACACCAGCGACGCTACGCTGCGGCTGTCGGCTACGCCACGGACACCGCCACCACCCTCCGCCCCGATCTCGAACGCCACGGCCCTGCCGGGCTGTCCACCCTTGGCATGCTCTACCTGGTGGCGGCTGTGGCTGCCACCGGCGACGGGCGGTCACAGCACGCGATCTCCACAGCGACCGAACAGCTTGAAACCGCCCGGGAGGTCGCACTGATCGACGAGCGATCCGGCGACTTCACCGAGTTCGGGCTCACAAACGTCCAGCTACATGAAGCCGATGTGCTGCTGCGTCTCGATGACGCCTGGTCGGCGCTGGAGACCGCGCGGAAGATCGAACCGCAAGCGGTCAGGAAACTCAGCCGCGAGCGGCAGTCCCGCTTCCTGATCACCACGGCCCGCGCGGCGGCCCTCACCCGTCGGCGCGAGGACGCAATCCGCGACCTCCTCAACGCCGAGCGACTCGCACCCGAGGAGTTGAGAAGGCCCGACGTGCTCCGGCTCGTCGCCGAACTCCTTGAGCTCGTGCCCACACCCAGCGCGAAGTTGACCGGACTCGCACGCCGTTGTGGACTCCAGACATGACCACGCCTGTGCTCTACCTCATCGCGACTGCCGCCGGACCCGCCGAGTACGTCGATGACGGCGTGCGCGCGGCGCAGGCCGACGGGTGGAACGTGTGCCTGATCCTCTCGCCGACCGCTGCCCGCTGGTGGGAGCCGCGGGTCGGCGAGTTGGAGACGCTGACCGACCATCCCGTACGGTCCCGCTACACCCTGCCCGGCGAATCCGGCGGCCTCCCCAAGGCGGACGCCATGCTGGTCGCTCCCCTGACGACGACCAGCGCATGCAAGTGGGCCGCCGGCATCACCGACACCGTCGCACTCGGCATCCCCGCCGAAGCCGTCCACCTCGGCGTCCCCGTGATCGCCATGCCGTTCTGGTCAACTGCCCTCGGAGCTCAGCCAGCCGTCGACCGGGCGGTGCAGACGCTACGCGACCAAGGCGTGCACGTCGTCTTCGGACCCGGCGAGCCGCACGCCCCCAAGCAGGGGAACACCTCCCGCTTCCCGTGGCTGCTAGGCATCAACGCCGCACGTGAGGTGTCTAGCCAGTAGCTTGGCGCGATGCCGGGGTTCATCGCCCGGCAGCGCGGCAAGGCGGAACGCTGGGATCACTCCGGGTGCTGCTGCGGGCGCACCGTGGAACCGATCCATCTGAGGTAGGCGGCCGAACCTGCCTCGATGGGGGTGGCTGTGACCTCCGGGTTGTCCCACGGGTGGTGTTCGAGGAGGTGTGCTTCAAGTTCGGCGTACCGGCCGGTCGGCCCGGGTCTTCAGGAGTAGTTGCCACTCCTCGCCCGTGCCGAACTCCCCCTGGTGCCAGAAGGCCGACGTCACCGACTCGACGAGCTGGGCCCCACCAGGTCCCGCTGGTCGAAGACGCGATGGGCAAGCAGGCCGCGGCCCTGCTGCTGCAGCTGGACGCCGCCTGCGAAGCAGTCGCCGATCTCGGCGAAGCCACGGAGGAAGCCTTCCGAGCCCACCCCGACGCCACGATCATGCTGAGCTTCCCCGGCATCGGCTCCCAGATCGGCGCACGGATCCTGGCGGAGATCGGCGACGACCGCACCCGGTTCGCCACCGCTGGAGGGCTGAAGGCATACGCGGGCGCGGCCCCCATCACCCGCGCCTCCGGCAAGCGCCACTACGTCGGGCGCCGGTTCGTCAAGAACAACCGGCTCAACCACGTCGGCCACCTCTGGGCCTTCGCCTCTCTCGGCGGCTCAGCCGGCGCAGACGCCCACTACCGGCGCCGACGGAGCACGGGGGACTGGCACATGCAGGCCCTGAGGCACCTGTTCAACCGCATGCTCGGCCAACTCCATCACTGCCTCTTGGCACGGGTCCCGTTTGATGAAGCGATCGCTTTCCCGGCAGTGCCCCAACCAGCAGGAACAGCCACCGCGTGAAGCAGAACGGGGCAGCTTGTCCCAGGGCGGCGGGGGAGACGATCATTCGGTCATGAGACCCGAAGTGCAGACGTTCGTTGCCGACGGACCGCTTCCCGACTGGGACGCGAGTGAGGAAGAGATCGACCGGCGTGAACGCCAGCTGACGGCGATCTCCCGCCCAGTCACGTCCGAAGAGGCTGCCGCCCTGGCCGCCTGCTTCGGCCCCGACGACTGCTACGGCGTTGCCTGGACGCTCGTGCACCTGATCGAGACGGCTCCCAATCCGGTGCCGCCGTGGGAGGATCCGGGTGCCGAAGCTGGCGACTGGGCCGAGGTTCTGCGCGGGCGATGGGGCGGCGGACCCGCTGCCGCTTGACGGCTTAACTACATGAGGTGTCTTTCCGGGGGCCGCTCTGGCTCCCATCCCGTTCCGCGTGCTTCCTACTGCCGCGGGAAGTCCCGGGGCCCTGGAGCCCCGCCTACGGCACCGCTCCGTGCGCCCAGGGGCGGCCGGACCATCGCGTACGGGTTGACGTCCTGCCGTTCCTTCGTAGCGATGAACGTGGCACCAGAAGTGGGGAGTTGCGCGACGGTATGCTGTTTTCTCCAGTTTGCTCGACGGCTCACGAAGATTGCTGGTGCTTTCTCCTGGGCTCGGTCAGACCCCGTGGTGCCGAGCTGAGGCCTCGGACCATGCTGTTGGATCACCACCCTTTGGAGGGGAGAGCGTCCATGGCTCGTCAGCTCCGCTTCACCGGCACAGACAGCAAGGTCGACGGCTGCCCCGCCCTGCACACTGACGAGGGCACCGGCGAGATCATCGTTCAGGGCACACCCATCACCGACCCGGAAGACCTCGCGCAGCTCCAGCACTTCGGGGCGAACGAGGCAGCGGTGGCCGTGCCACGCGAACTGCTTGTGAACTGGGGACCGAAGGAGATGGAGAGGGTGCCGGAACTCGTCGACCGGGCCACCTTCCGCCGTCTGTTCGAGACCTTCCAGCACACCGCTTGGCGGCTGGAGACCCGGCGTGGCTACGCATCCGACCGCGAAGACCCCGACTTTCAGGCGTTCTTGGCCACCGGCTCCGCGCCCTGCGACCCCGACGAGCCCTGGTTCGTCAACATCAAGGACCAGACCGAGGCAGGCAAGACGGTCGGTCGGGTGCGCGTCGCCGACAACCCGATGACCACAGAACAGCGGTTCTTGCTCGACTACGCCCGGCACAACGCGGCGGTCGGCGAGGACATCCGCTACCTGTGGCGTGAGGAGGCCGCCGACCTGCCCGCCGAAGACTTCTGGATCTTCGACTCACGGTTGGTCGCGCTGCTGCACTTCGATGACGCCGACAACATCGTGAACATCGAGCTGGTCACCGAACCGGCTGAGGTCGTGCGGTACGCCATGGTCCGTGACGCGGCGATGCACCACGCGGTGCCGTTCGACCAGTTCGCCGCGCAGGTACCCCCGACCGAATGACGCGCGACCGGTGAGCACTGACTATCAGCAAGCAAGGGTGGCCCTGGGGGCGCGGCTGCGCGAACTCCGGTTCACCTGCCCTGGTGGTCGGCTCACCGGTCAGCAGCTTGCCCAGCGGCTCGGCTGGCCCGGCTCCAAGGTCAGCAAGCTGGAGAACGGCAAGCAGACGGCCACTCCCGAGGACCTCAGGGCGTGGGCCGACGCGACCGAGCAGCCGGACGTGTACCCCGAGCTCGCCGCCCGGCTGGCGGGGTTCGAGTCGCACATCAGGTCATGGCGTCGCGCGCTGGCGAGCGGCTTCAAGCCGCTGCACGAGGGGCTGAGCGCCGAGATCGACCGCACGTCGGAAATGTGGGTCTGGGAAGAGTCGGTCATCGCCGGTCTGATGCAGACTCCCGAGTACGCGCGCCATGTCATCCAGCGCTATTCCGAACTGCTCGGCGGAGCCAGCGACATCGAGGAAGCTGTGCGTTCCCGGGTGCAGCGGCAGGAGTGGCTTTACCGGTCCGGCCGCAAGCTGCACGTCCTGATGTGGGAAGCGGCATTGCGGTCGCTGATCTGTCCGCCCTCGGTGCTGTCCGCCCAGCTCGACCGCCTTGCCGGCATGCTCGGGATGGACACGGTCGAGCTGGGCGTCATCCCGTTCACGGCCTCTGTCAAGATCGTGCCCGCCAATGGCTTCTGGGTACTCGATGACCGCCTGGTGGTCGCGGAGGACTGGCACGCCGAGATGTGGTTGGACGACGCCGACAACATCGCCTTGTACTCGAAGGTGTGGAAGACCCTCAGCGAATCGGCCGCGTACGGAGCCGACGCCCACAACGTCATCAACTCCGCACGCCGTGCCCTGAACCTGCGTTGAGCCGCGCGGGCGTGCCCTTTTGACCTACCGGGGGAGTTCCCGGTTCGGGCTTCTGCGGCGGAACCTCAGCCGGACCCTGTGTCCAGGGGGAGCTGATCGCGGGAAGCGGGCTCGGGGGCGTTCTAGGGTGGTGGGATGTTTGTGGGTCGGTCGGTGGCGTTGTACGTGTTGGCGGCGTTGTGTGAGATCGGGGGCGCCTGGTTGGTGTGGCAGGGGGTGCGGGAGAACCGGGGGC
>NZ_VJYK02000267.1 GCF_007097205.2 Streptomyces alkaliterrae | reverse complement strand
CGGGACGGGTGGGCTGGCACGACGTCATCGAGGAGACGCTGCGCTGGGCACCGAGCATCAGCGCGCTGCCGATGCGGTTCGCCGTCTCCGACATCCCCCTTCCCGACGGCACGGTGATCCGGGGCGGCGACCCCATCCTGACGACGTACGGCGCGGCCGGCCACGACCCGGCCCAGCACGGCGAGCGCGCCGACCGCTTCGACGCGACGAGGGCCACCAGCGAACACCTGGCCTTCGGCCACGGCGTCCACCGCTGCCTGGGCGCCCCGCTGGCCCGGATGGAGGCCGCGGTCGCGCTGCCCGCGCTGTTCGAGCGCTTCCCCGACCTGGCGTTGGCCGGGGAGGCGTCCGAACTCCGGCACGTCGACTCGTTCATCGCGCACGGCTACGCGGAACTACCGGTGCGCCTGACGGCGTGAGAGCCCGCCCGTGGCGTGTGCCCGTCAGTACCAGGGCGTGCGGGAGTGCACGGTCGTGCCGCAGACCAGCGCGGCCCGTGAGACCCGCCCGCTCAGGTTGTTGCCGACCTGGGTGTACGCGTAGTCGATGCCCGGGTCCACGCTCTCCCGCACCCAGTCCCAGCTGGTCGGCGTACCGCTGGGACGCTCACGGGTCCGGTCGAGCCAGGCGTAGCAGCCCCGGGGGGCGTTCTCGATGCGGGCGAAGGAGCCGCAACCGCCCGCGTAGAAGTACTTGAGCGTGATCGTGCGGCCGCCGACGTTGGCGCGGTTGGTGTACTTCAGCTGGTAGCTGCCGCTGCACGGCGTGTTCTGCGGGTACTTGCCCTCGTGGGTGAAGCGCGGGTAGCCGGGACTGCTGGACGGCGCGGCGTTCGCCGTGCCGGCCATCCCCGTGGTGGCGATGAGCAGAGTGGCGACAAGGCCGACGGTGGCCTTGACGCGACGCGAGATGGTCATGTCTCGTGCGTCCTTCCTCAGGTCGAAACCCCGTTTGACACCTCGATCATGACAGAGGGTGACGACCGAATCGCCCCCCGAACTCCGCAATGACCGGAAATCGGGGGCGTGTACCGGCGCGCGCTACGGGCGTGACCAGCGTCCGACGCAGCTCAGCGAGCACGAAGGGTGAGTGCCCCGGCGCACGCCCCCCTGGCGGAAAGCGCTCGCCGGAGGGGCGCGCAAACGACGGGAGCCGGCCCGTGTCCGCCGCCTGCTCAGAGCGGTGGATCGGGCCGGCTCCCGCCGGGTGGTGCCTCAGGGGGCCGGTCCTGGCGAGCCCCGGTCGGGGGCTTGGGGGATGCTCGGCGCCCTGAGGTGTCGAGGGGTCCTGTAGGAGGTCGGTCCTACGGGGCCGGCATGAACTCCGTGCCGGAGGCGGTGTTGGTCTCCCGCAGCAGGTCACGCGTGAGGCGGTTGGCCTCCTTGACCTTGTCGGTCATCATCTTGATCTTGATCTTGCCGTGCTTGCCGAGGCTGCCGCCGACCTCGTGGGTCGTGTCCTCGGCCGGCAGCGGAAGCGCCTGGCAGCCGGTGAACTTCTTCCTCGGCTGCTTACCGGTCAGGAAGTAGGTCTCCACCGGGTCGTCCACGCAGGTCGTGCCGTACGGGAACAGACCGTGGCTGCCCTCGTTGTCCACGCTGACCAGCGCGGCGCCCGGGAGCTTCTTGGCCGAGGTCAGCCCGCCCTCGTACGCGGTGGCCGCGTCCAGCTCGGACTGGAGCACCATCACCTTCGGGAACGTCCTGGTGTGCGGCTTGGGCATCCGGTTGGCGGTCGGCCAGTAGGCGCACAGCGGGACCCGGTTGAACGGCGACATCAGCGGGGCCTTGCGCTGCTGGTCCTTCAGCCACCACTGCCAGTAGTTCATGTTCTGGCTCCACTGGCCGTCCTGGCAGCGGATGGCCTCGAACGTGGCGTCGAAGGTCGCGGTCTGGCCGGCGGTCGCGGCCTGCTGCTTCCGCACCGAGCGCAGCTCGTCCAGCACGGCGGCCTTGGCGTCCCTCACGAACTCCCGCTGGTGCTTGTCGAGGTCGCCTGCCTCGATGATGCGGCGGGCCAGCTCCTCGACCCTGTCCGTCTCCGAACCGGCCGTCGGAATGCCCGACTTGGCGACGGCGGTCACGGCTGCGGCGGCCGACGGGTACTTCGTGGTGTCGTACATGGCGGGGAGGATGAGCTGTGCCATGTACAGCTGGCCGATGAACTCACGGGTGCCGCCCGCGCGCTCGAAGTACTCGCGGATCTTCATCGGGTCGGTGCCCAGACCGTACTCGGCGTCGTTGCGCGCCACGTACGGCAGCAGCGCCTCCTGGAACTGCCGGTCGCGGCTGCGCGGCTGGAGGTCCCAGGTCAGCTGCAGGGAGCCGGTCGTCACGTCGGTGGCCGAGTCCAGCAGGAAGCGGTGGGACCGGCTCGGGAACGTCGCCGCGTACCAGGTGCCCAGCCAGGTGCCGTAGGAGTAGCCGATGTAGCTGGTCTTCCGCTCGCCGAACAGGACGCGGATCAGGTCCATGTCGTAGGCGGTCTGCTCGGTGGTGATGTACGGGGCCAGCCCGCCCTCGACGCAGCCCCTGACCTTGGCCCGGTTGACGGCGTCGACGTCCGTCGGGTCCTCCGGCACCTCGTAGGTGCACTTGAGCGGGGTGCTCAGCCCGACACCGCGCGGGTCGAAGCCGATGAAGTCGTAGGACTCGGCGAGCTTCGGCGCGCGCTCGGCCATCGCCGCGCCCCACGGCAGGCCGCTGCCGCCGGGCCCGCCCGGGTTGACCAGGGCTATGCCCTGCCGCTTGTCGGCCTTGCTGGTCTGGGTGCGGGAGATCCGCACGTCGATCGTCTTGCCGTTCCGCACGTTGTGCCAGTCGAGCGGGACCTTGACGGTCGCGCAGGCGACGCCCTTGACCTTCAGCAGCCGCTCCTCGGTCGCCGGGGCCACACTCGGGAAGCGGCAGGCCTCCCAGTCGAGTTCCTGCTTGGCGAGCTTGCCGGCGAGCTTCGCCACGTCCGGCTCCCTGAACCGGTTCTTGGCGGCGGCCGTCTGGGCGGCGCCGGCGGCGGTGACGGCTTCGGCGGTGACCGGCGCGGCGGAGGCCGGGGCGGTCAGCAGCGGAGTGGCGAGCACGGCCGCGGCGAGCGTGGCGGCGCCCAGTGCCCGGGCGGGCTTGCTGCGCCCGACGTTTCTGGCAGAGGTCACGTGGGGGTCCTTCCAGGCGGGGGGTGGCGACGGTCCTACCGGGGGTGGACCAGAAGGCGTTGCGACACCTTCACCGGCCGCGCCACCTGCGGAGAAGCCCTCGACACTGGCGGAATCCCGTCATGACAGGTTTCCGACACGCGGCCGTCACCAGGAGTACCGGCGCCGGTACCGCACGGCTGGGGACACGGGTCGGGCAGAGCCCGTCGCCGGAACGCCGTGCCCGAACGCGGAGCCGGACCGCCGGAACGCGGCGGTCAGAGCGCTGGAACGCTGCGGTCAGAGCCAGCCGCGACGGGCCGCCTGGACGCCGAGCTGGAAACGGGTGCGGGCGCCGAGGAGTTCCTGGAGGCGGCTGATGCGCCGGTGCACGGTGCGTTCGCTCACCTTCAGGTCCCTGGCTATCGCCTCGTCCGTGGAGCCGGCCGACAGCAGTGCGAGCAACCGCTGGGTCTCCGGCGTCGGTTCGGACGCCACGGTGCCGGCGTCCCGGCCTCCGGAGGCGCCGCCGGCGCCCGCCGCGCCGACCGGTACGGCAAGCCGCCAGAAGGCCTCGAAGAGTTCGATGATCGCGTCCAGCAGCATCGACGGGTGCACCAGCAGCGCCATGACTCCGTTGCCCTCCCGCCCCGGTACCGAGATCAGCGCACGGTCGGCGTCCGCGATGGCCAGCTTCATCGGCACCCCGGGGAAGACCCGGGCCACCTCGCCGGCCCGGACCGAGGACCGCAACGAGCGCAGCCCGACCTCGGTCTGCAGGTACTCCGACTCGTACACGATGTGATACCGCACCCCTCGCCGCATACCGGCGACCTGCCACTCGTTGGGTCCGATGTCATCCGGTTTGAGTATCGAGCCGCGCTCGAAACCCCGGATGGACCGCTGGGCGCCGTCCTGCATCGCGCCGAAGGTCCGCACGACGTCCTCGGCGGTGTCCAGCACCTCGGCGAACCGGGCGCCGGAGCCGGTCCGCTCAGCAAAGAGACCGGCGAGCCGGTCGGCGCTCTCGCGGGCCCGCAGAGCCTCCAACTCCCGTTCCGCCGCCCAGGATTCGAGCGCGAGCCGGGGCGAGAGCGGACGCACCCGGCCGTCCGCCTCGACGCGGACCAGGCCCAGCTCCACCAGCCGCCGCACGCACTCCTCCGGAGCGGCGTCGGCGGCGGCGTCGGCAGCGTTTACCACGGCGCCGGACAGCAGCTCGCGGTACAGCGCCTCGGTCTCTGGCGTGAGACCGCCGCCGGGCGGTCGGGCTGGTCTAGACATTGGTCGTTTCCCCCACGGAACACCAGACGTCCGACGTTCCTATCACCTCCGCCCGTTCCTGCCAGTGACCTGCGTGACAGTGCCGACCGGAACGGGTTCGGGCCCGAGCCCCGCCCCTTCCCGTTTCCTGGGGGCCAGCCCCCAGACCTCCGGGCCTCAAGCGCCGGACGGGCTGAGTTCAGCCCGTCCTGGGGCACCTCCCGGCCGAAGGCTGGGGGGATCGAGGACGAGCGGCCGCCACGCCGCAACACGGGGTCCGGGGCGGAGCCCCGGCTTCGGGAACGGGCGGGGCTGGGAACTGAAGCCCGTTCCGGTTTACCCAAGCCCCGCCAAAGCGGTCGGCAACTGTCCTACTCTGGTCCGGCGTTGACACAACCGATCATCATTTCCGCGCGGGAGAGAGAACCAGTGAGCAGCCAGCCCCACTCCGCGGTGTCCCGGACGGGCGGCCAGGCCGCCGCGAGACGGCCGAGCCCGTCGGGGGCCGTACCGCTCATGGGCCCCCGGTTCCACACCGACCCGGCGGCCCTCTACCGGGAGATGCGGCGGGACCACGGCCCGGTCGTCCCCGTCCTGCTGCCCGGCGACGTGCCGGCCTGGCTGGTGATCGGTTACCGGGAGATGTACCAGGTGACCGGTGATCCGGTGCTCTTCCCCCGGGACCCGGGACTGTGGAACCAGTGGCCGCACATCCCGCAGGACTGGCCGCTGCTCCCGATGATCGGCAACCGGCAGCCGTCGATCTACTACACCGTCGGCGAGGAGCACCAGCGGCATCTGAAGATGGTGGAGGGCGCGCTGGAGCGGGTCAGCCGTATGGAGCTGCGCAAGCACGCCGAGGAGCTGGCCGACCGGCTCGTCGACGGCTTCTGCGCGGTCGGCGAGGCCGAGGTGATCTCGGCGTACGCGAAGCCGCTGCCGATCCTGGTGCTCGGCCGCCTCCTCGGCTTCCCCGACTCCGACGGCCCGGCGCTCATCCGCACGCTGGGCGCACTCGCCGACGGCGGGGCCGACGCCATCGCCGCCCACCAGGAGTTCGGCGCGCTCGTCGGCCGGCTGGTGGCCGGCCGCCGCGAGCGCCCCGGCGCCGACGTCACCTCCTACATGCTGGCCTGCCCGGCGCACTTCACCGACGAGGAGTACCTGCTCGACCTGATGGCGATCACCGCCGCCGGCTACCTGCCGACCGCCGACTGGATCGGCAACTCGGTACGGCTGATGCTCACCGACGACCGGTTCGCCGCCTCGCTGACCGGCGGCCGGCACAGCGTGCACGAGGCGATGAACGAGGTCCTGTGGGAGGACACCCCCACCCAGATCCTCGCCGGCCGCTGGGCCGCCCGGGACACCCGGCTCGCCGACCGCCACGTGAACGCGGGCGACCTGCTGCTGCTCGGCCTGGCCGGCGCCAACTCCGATCCGGAGACGCAGACCGCCACGGCCGGTTCCGCCGACGGCTTCCGCGACGGCAACTACGCCCACTTCGCCTTCAGTCACGGCGAGTTCCAGTGCCCCTTCCCGGCCCGCGAGATCGCCGAGACGATCGCCAGAACCGGCATCGAGGTGCTGCTGGACAGGCTCCCCGACATCGACCTGGCCGTCCCGGCCCGCGCCCTCGCGCGGCGTCCCTCCCCGTTCCTGCGGGGCATGACGGGACTGCCGGTCCACTTCACGCCCATCCCCGCGTACGGAGGAAGACGTTGAACGGTCAGTCAGCGACCCGGTCAGCCGGTCGGACGACGGAAACCGGGCGATGCCCGCTGGTGATCGACCCCATGGTCGGCGATCTCGACGGGGAGACCGCGGCGCTGCGCGAGGCGGCCCCGATCACCCGCATCGACCTGCTGGGCGTACCGGCCTGGACGGTGACCTCGCACGCCGAGGCCCGCCGGCTGCTGAACGACACCCGGCTGGTGAAGGACATCAACCGCTGGGAGCTGTGGCGGAGCGGGCAGGTCACCCACGAGTGGCCGCTGATCGGCATGATCGACGCCGGACGCTCGATGTTCACGGTCGACGGCCCCGAACACCGCCGGCTGCGCACCAAGACCGCCCAGGCGATCACCCCGCGCCGGCTGGAGGCGCTGCGCCCGGTCATCGAGGAGATCACCGCCCGGCTGCTCGACGACCTCGCCGAGCAGGGTGCGGACGGCCCGGTGGACCTCAAGCCGGTCTTCGCCCAGCCGCTGCCGATGCTCGTCGTGAGCCACCTGATGGGCGTCGACCCGGCGCTGCACCCCCGGCTGCACGAGCTGTACAAGGCGTTCTTCTCGATGCTCACCCCGCAGGACGAACGACTCGCGGTCATCGAGGAGTTGGACGTCATCTTCACGGAGATGGTGCGCGAGCGCACGGCCGCTCCCGCCGACGACCTGACCAGTGCGCTCATCCTCGCCGACGAGGGCGGCGAACCGCTCACGGAGGAGGAGGTCGTCGGCAACCTCAAGGCGATGGTCGCCGCCGGCCACGAGACCACCATCGGCCTGATACTCAACGCCGTACGCGCCCTGCTCACCCACCCCGACCAGCTGGAACTCGTCCTGGACGGCAACATCGGCTGGGACACGGTGGTCGAGGAGACACTGCGCTGGGACACCCCCACCACCCACCTCCTGATGCGCTTCGCCACCGAGGACGTCCAGGTCGGCGACACCGTGGTGCGGGAGGGCGAGGGTGTCGTGGTCTCCTACCGCGCCATCGGCCGCGACCGCGCCCAGCACGGGGACGACGCCGACGCGTTCGACATCCGCCGCGAGACGCCGATCCGGCACATGACGTTCGGCCACGGCCCGCACATCTGCCCCGGCGCCGCGCTCTCCCGCCTTGAGGCGTCCATCGCGCTCCCCGCGCTCTTCGACCGCTTCCCCAGGCTGCGACCGGCCGTACCGGTCGAGGAGATCCGCAACCTCCCCGTCCTCACCCAGAACGACCTCGCCGCCTTCCCCATCCTGCTGCACGGCAGCTGACGCCCGCCCTTCGCCCGGGCCCGCACGCCACGCTCAACTCGCCTGGCGCGCGGGCCCGTTCGGGTGTCGCCCGACCAGCCCCCGGGATGAAAAGCGAATGACACCCGTCGTCGCCGCTGCCTAGTCTCGTGCCCATGCGCAGGACACTCCTCGCGGCCGGAGGCCGCACCTCACCGACCGGCGGACACCCGACCGCCTGAGCCCTGCAGCCGTCCTCGGCGGCGCGCCGGGCGCGCCCCCCTTTCC
>NZ_VJYK02000266.1 GCF_007097205.2 Streptomyces alkaliterrae | reverse complement strand
GCGCGGCGGGGGCGGCGGTGGCCAGCGGGTTGGCGACCCGGCCGTGTACGACGTCGAAGCCCTCGTCCCGTTCGGCGCGGTCGTGGAAGCCGCCGCCGAGCAACTGTTCGCGGTTGAGCGCGACCCGGTCGAACTCGGGGGCCAGCAGCCCGAAGTCGTCGTAGTTGTCGGCGAGTTCGGGGTGCGCGGCGTGGTAGCGCTCGATCTCCGCGCGGACCATGGACCAGAACTCGTCCTCGGGCAGTGCCAGATGCTCGGCCAGCAGCGGGGCGAAGAACCGGAAGTGGCCGGCGAAGATCGCGCTGAGCAGCGAGTGCGCGAGTTCGTGCGCCGGCCAGCGCAGCAGTACCGCGCTCGCCCGCTCGGTGAGCGAGCGGTAGGCGGGGTGGTCTCCGGGCAGCAGGTTGACGTCCTCGGCGAAGTCCTTCACCGCGATGCCCAGCGGCACCTCCTGCTGGTCGTAGAGGACGACGGTGTTCTCACCGTGCGGGCAGAACGCCACACCGTAGTGGTAGAGGTGGTGCAGCAGTCCGGGCAGCAGGGCGGCGAGGAAGCGTTCCACCCAGGCGCGCGGGGTGAGGCCGGAACGGTCGACCAGTTCGGCGACGAGCGTGCGGCCGTCGCTGCCGGTCTTCAGAAGCGCGGCCATCGTGCGGGCCCGCTCCCCGTCCTGGAGGAGGGCGGCGACGGGCTCGCGCCAGACGGCGCCGAAGAGTTCGTGGTAGCGGTAGGGCGCGTCGGCGACGGACTCGTAGAGCGGGTGGCGGACCGCGACCGCGGCGACCTCGCCGAGCGGATGGAAGCGCAGCTCGTCCCGCAGGTGGGGGTCGCTGTCGCGCAGTTGGTGCAGCCAGGCGCTCACATCGGGTGCGGCGCGGGTGGGTTCGGTGGACAGTCCGCGCCACACCAGGGTGTTGCGGATCATCAACGGCACCTTGACGTTGCGCCGTTCGGGATGGTCGAGGTTGGCGAGGGTGCGGATGGACTGCAGGGGGCGGTAGCGGTCCTGGCTCTCCCCCAGCCGCACGATCCGGCCGTCGGCGAGGTAGGCGCAGAAGAGAGTCCGGACGGCCTCGTCCCAGTGGAACGGGTGGACGGGCAGCCAGACGAAGTCGGCCGGGTCCAGGCCGCCGGCCCGGCACCGCTCGGCGAGAACGGAGGTGTAGTGGGCGATGGTCTCGGCGCCCAGCTCCTCCTCCAGCAGACTGTCGGCGTCCAGTCCGGGAACACCGGAGTAGGTGGCGAGCGTGGAGTGCACGGCGACCCACACCAGGCGGATCTCGCCCGCGGACTCCGGCGCGTAGACGGCGGCGTCGGAGGCCGAGAAGCCGAGCCGGCCCTTGTTGAGCAGCATGCAGGGGTGGCCGTCCTGGTACGCCTCCAGTTCGAGGTGGTCCAGGTCGGCGAGGTCGGCGGCGGGCAGCTCCCGGGTCAGGGCCTGGGCGTCGGCCTGCCGGGTGGCGGTGAGTTCGCGCAGTACCTCGGCCGTGGTGGGGCCGTCCCAGCCGAGGGTGGCGCGGGCGTCCAGCAGGAAGCGCTCGGGGCTGGTCCGGGCGTCGACCTCGTCCGGTCGGCGGCACAGGCTGTCCGGGTCGAGGCGCCAGGTGCCGAAGGTGCCCCGGGTGGCGCGGAAGGTCCACACGGCGTCGCCGAAGTCCAGGCGGTGGCCGCCGGGGGTGTCCGGGTCGGGTTCCGGGGTCAGCAGCTCCTCGTAGGCGAACTCCTCGATCGCCTTCAGCAGCAGCCGCCGTCCTGCCGTGTGCCAGGCGTCGCGGGCGGGGTGGTTCATGCGTGGGTCTCCTCGGCGGGTGCGCGGCGCGGTGCGGGGACCGGCGCGGTGGTGGCGGTGTGCCCGGCCGCCGTGGGCTCGGCGGTGGTGGCCGGGACGGCGGTCCCGGTGACGGGCGGGACGCGGTCGGGCGGCGGGGTACGGTCGCTCGGCGCCTCGGCCGACCGGTCGCGGCGGTCGCGGCGGTCGGGCCGGATCGTGGCGAGCAGGCTGGCGCAGACCATCAGGACTGCCGCGATGAGCAGCGGCAGCGCGAGTTCGCGCGAGACGGCGGCGGCCGCGACCAGCGGGGCGGCGATCAGGCCGACCGAACGCACGGTCTCCACCGCCGTGAAGGCCGGGCCCCTGGTGCCGGTGGCCCGGAACATCACCAGTTCGACGGCGACCTGCCCGAAGCCCAGCCCGAGTCCGAACAGGACGCGGCCCGCGGCCAGCGCCGGGAGTCCGGAGGCCACGTACTGGCAGGCCAGTCCGGCGGCTGCGAGCAGCAGTCCGATCGGCAGCAGCCGGTCGCCGAGCCGGTTGTGGACGCGGCGTACGGCGACGAGGGCGACCAGCGCGGCGACGCTGGGCAGGAAGAACAGCACGGCCGCGCCGACCGCGCCGCTGCCCATGTCGGTGGCGAGTTGGGTGAAGAAGGGCCGCACTACGGTGCTCGCCGCGTCGAAGGCGACGCCGATGAGCGCCGCCTGGGCGAGCAGCAGCAGCCACAGCCGACGGCGGCGCGGCCGCCCGGCGGGTGCCTCCTCGGCCGCGTCCTCACCGGTCGGCTGCTCGGCCGGCAGGCGGCCCAGCACGCGGACGATGAGCACCGCGAGCACCACGTCCAGCAGGGCGAACGCGGAGATGCCCACGCGCGGTTCGGGCAGCGCGAGCACTCCCGCGCCGGTCATCGTCGCGACGACCGTGGCCAGGTGGAAGACGACCACGATCGAGCAGACGCCGGCGATCCTGGCCTGGTCGGGGTGGGTGTTCTGCTCGGCGTGCCGGGCATGCTCGTTGATGAACGCCGGGTAGGCGAGCAGCAGCGCCGCGTTGGTGGCCACCGAGGCGGCGGAGAGCACGGTGAAGGCGGCGTAGCTGGGCGCCAGACCGAGGGAGAGGTCCAGGACGGCCGCGCCGCACAGCCCGGTCAGCACCAGTTTGTGCAGCGGCCAGCGCCGGGCGGCCAGCCCCCACAGCGGGAGCGCGGCCAGCCCGACGATGCGGCAGACCCACAGGTAGAAGCCGGTCGCCGAGGGGTCGTGGACGTCGAAGAGTTCGGCGAACAGCTGCGGCAGGAAGGGGGCGAGCGCGGTTTCGGAGACCAGGTAGAGGCCGATGACGGCGATGAGTACGGCGCGGGCGTGCCGCCCGGGTCCGCTGCGGGCCGCCGTCGGCCGCTCGACGGCCGCGCTCACTGCGCTATGCCGCTGGGGGCGGCGGCCCGTGGGGCGCGCGGTGCGGGCAGCCGCGGCGTGCGGGGCGCGCCGAAGGTGGTCCAGGCCGTGCGGTCGGGGACGGGTACGACGGGCTTGCCGACGACGGAGTTGAGGATGGTCGCGGCGCGCCAGGCGCCGAGCGTGAGGTCGGGGGCGCCGACGCCGTGGGTGTGCATCTCGGCGTTCTGGACGTAGAGTTCGCCGCTCGCCCCGGGGCGCAGGGCGACCCGGTACTCGCCGTCGACGCGGTAGCGTCCGTGCTCGTCCCAGTCGATCAGCCCGGCGTCCGCCGACAGGAAGTCCGGTCGCAGCGCGGCGTAGCCGCTGGCGGAGACGACGGCACTGGTGTGGAAGGTGAACTCGCTCTCCTGCTGGGAGTGGCGGCAGGTGAGCCGGTAGCCGTCGGCGACCGGCTCGGCGGCCAGCAGTTCCACGCCGGGGTGCAGCCCGGCGCGTGGGGTGCCGCCGCCGATGGTGCGCTCGTACAGCTCGTCGTGGATCTCGCCGAGCGTCTGCTCGCTGACGCCCTTGTAGAGCTGCCACTGTTCGCGCACGAGTTGTTCGCGGCGTTCCTCCGGCAGGGCGCGGAAGTAGTGGATGTAGTCGGGGGTGAAGTGCTCCAGGCCGAGCTTGGAGTACTCCATGGGGGCGAACGCGGGGGTGCGGGCGAGCCAGCGGACGAACGGGCCGCCCTGGCCCTGGCCGTCCTGGGTGCGGATCAGGTCGAGGGCGACCTCGGCTCCGGACTGGCCGGCGCCGATGACGGTGACGTCCTCGAGTGCGGCGAGCGCGGCGCGGTGGGTGCGGTAGTCGGCGCTGTGCAGGATCCGGCTGTGGTGGGTGTCGCCGGTGAGCGCGTTCAGCGGTTCGGGCAGGACGGGGCTGGTGCCCACGCCGAGCACGACGCGCCGGGCCAGTACCCGCCGCTCCGCACCGGCGGACGAGCGGTGGGTGAGGGCGAAGGCGTCGGCGGCCTCGTCCCAGACCAGCGCGGTGACACGTGCGTCGAAGCGGCAGGACGGCAGCGACTCGGCGACCCAGCGGCAGTAGTGGT
Source organism: Streptomyces alkaliterrae (assembly GCF_007097205.2). Classification (GTDB taxonomy): domain Bacteria; phylum Actinomycetota; class Actinomycetes; order Streptomycetales; family Streptomycetaceae; genus Streptomyces; species Streptomyces alkaliterrae. The sequence continues at coordinate 3,368 of NZ_VJYK02000266.1, read as the reverse complement.
CGTACTCGCGGCGCGGGATGTGGAAGCGCTCGGAGAAGAAGAACGGGAACATCCGCTCGTGGGACTTCAGGTAGTTGAGGTAGCTCCACGGACTGGTCGGGTCGGCCATGGTGACCAGGTCGGCGAGGAAGGGCACCTGGAGAACGGTGCCCTCCATCAGCAGGCCGGGGTGCCAGGAGAAGGCCGGCTTGGCGTCCAGGAAGAGGGTGGACAGGGCGGGCACGCCGTCGGCGAGCGCCGCGAGCGAGAGGTTGAACGGTCCGATGCCCACGCCGACCAGGTCGTACACGTGGGATTCAGGGGTCGCTGTCACCGCAGGGCCTCCGCGAGAGGGTTGGGAAGATCGATGTAGACGGACTGGGTGTGGACGTCGCCGACGAGTTCGTCGAGGCCGTCCACGCAGGTGAGGTAGTTGCCCTTGCAGCGCAGGACGGGCGCGTCGAGCAGCAGGTCGAGCAGGCCCCGGGCGCCGGGCTCGGTCGCGCGCAGCCGCTCCAGGGCGCCCCGGGCCGTGGCGAGCAGGTCCTCCTCGGCGGCCAGGCCGAGGGCGCCGAACGCCCCTATGAGGCCGAGGAGGTTGTTGATGCCCAGGTAGTAGGCGACACGTTCGTCGACGAAGCTGTCGTCGAAGACGATCTCGACGCCGTCGGTGGCGCCGGGCAGCAGCCGTTCGAGTTCGGCGGCGCGGGAGGCCGCGACGTAGTAGCCCTGGCTGTCCCGATACCAGCCGCCGTCCGGCAGGCCGTCGGGGGCCAGGTGGACGAGGGTGTTCTGGTGGTGGGGTTCGAGGGCGACGCCGTAGCGGGCCTGGAGCCTGATCAGCGGTGTCACCACGGCGTCGAGGTAGGCCAGCAGCCAGCGGCTGGCCGCCTCGGCGCGCTCCAGGCCGTGTGCGGCGGCGGTGCGTCGGACGGCGGGGACGAGGAGGGCGCGGTGGCCGGGTTCGGTTCCGTCGCCTGGGCCGGGGCGTTCGGCGAGCAGGCCGGCCACGCACAGCGCGTCGGTGTCGCCGCCGTGGAAGGGGTTGTCCCGCACGGCGGTCTCCAGGCCGGTCTCGGTGTCGCCACGACCGGCGGAGACCCATGCGAAGTCGCGCAGGATGCCGAAGCCCGGGTGTTCGGCGGCGAGCCACTTGAGCGGGCCGGCGGCCAGCAGCCGGGCGGCGGAGACGCCCAGGCGCATCTCGCCGCGCAGGTTGTTGCGGCGGGAGTTGGTGATGCGCATGCCGAGGGAGAGTTTGAGCATCACGGCGGCGTCGGGCCGGTGCACGGTACGGACCGAGGAGGTCGGGTACCAGTGCGGGCCGTGGACGCCGAGGGAGTGCAGGCTGCCCTCCTCCAGCAGTCGGCGCGCCTGCGGGCGGGCGAGGATCTCCCGGGCCTGCCAGGGGTGCGCGGGGATCGCGACGGTGTCCTTGGGCAGGTGGTTCTCCGCCAGCCCGGCGGCCTCGGCGAGCGGGCGCAGTACCTCCGTCTCCAGGGCGCCGTCGGCGCTCTCCCCCACCAGTTCGTCGCGGTGGACGGCGAACCAGTGCGGCGCGAAGGAACCTCGCAACTCGGGCGAGTAGACGTCGAGTTCGTGGGCGGACGCCTCCTCACGGCTCTTCGGCGCGGGGTGGAACGGGTGCCCGAGCAGCAGTGCCTGCTCGCTGTCGAGGAAGGGGGTGGGGCCGGCGGCGTTCTCCCCCTCCGCGCGGCGGGCGGTCAGATGGGCGGCGGTGCGCTGGGCGGAGTTGAGCACCCGGCCGACGGCGTCCGCGCCGAGCTGCGGTGGCGCGCCGCGTCCCTGGGTGGTCTCCCGGATGGCGGCGGCGGCCACCAGCGCGATGTCGGCGGGGGCGGTCGTGCCGTCGGGAGTGAGCAGGCGCGCGGGGCCGAAACGGTGCCAGCCGGTGGCCGAGCGGTGCCGCACCGGAACACGCAGGGTCACGCCGCTGGCGGGCATCGTCAGGACCAGCTGCTCACCGGTGGCGGGCACGTCGGTGCCGGTCTCCCGCACGTAGGCACGCAGCAGGCTCTCGGCGGCCAGCGCGTCGGCGGCGAGCAGCGGATCGGGGTGGTCCAGCGGATCGGCGGCGGACAGCGGGTCGGTCATGTGCGTCACTCTCGTCTCTACCTCGTCGGGCGCGACCCGTCGGTCAGGCATCCGGTCAGAGCATGTGTCGGGCGGCCGGCGGGTGGCCGAGGAAGTGCGGCATGGCGAACTCCCAGCCGTAGGAGCCGGCATAGGGGAAGACCACCAGGTCTCCGGCGCGCACCCGGTCGACGTGGATGTCGCGCAGCAGGGTGTCCTCGGGGGTGCAGAGTTCCCCGACGACGGTGAGCCGGGTGTCGGAGGCCTCGGGCCTGGGCAGGTCGGCCGGCCAGTGCGGCACCGGGAGGACGGCGATGTTGTGCACGATGTCCCAGGAGGTGGGCAGCTGGAAGTGGTTGATTCCGCCGCGCAGCATGACGTAGGCGTGGCCGTAGGAGGTCTTCACGTCCGTGACCTCGGCGGCGTACCAGCCGCAGTCGGCGACCAGGAAACGGCCGGGTTCCAGCACCACGCGCACCCCGCCCGGGGGCGGGCACTGGGCGATCAGCTCGCCGAAGCGCTTGGTGTCGAACGGCTCCTCGCCCTCGAAGTTGACGCCGATGCCGCCGCCGATGTCGATCTGCCGCAGGTCGATGCCGTGCTCGACGGCGGTGGCCGTGCTCCACTCGACGCACCAACGCAGGTACGCGGCCTGGCTGTCGGCGTCGAGGTTGTTGGAGGCGGCGTGGATGTGGAAGCCGACGAGGTCCAGGCCGGGCAGCGCGCGGGCGGCGCGCAGCACCTCGGGCACGTCCGGCTCGGCGACGCCGAACTGGCTGGGTTGGCCGCCCATGTGGAGTGATCCGGTGACGGGTATCTCGGCGGGGTTGACGCGCAGCGCGACGCGCGCGGTGACGCCCTCGGCGGTGGCGATGGCGCTGATCCGGTGGAGCTCCAGCAGGCTCTCGGCGTTGACGGCGGCCACGTCCGCCCTGACCAGATCGGTCAGCACGGGCAGCGACTTGGCCGGTCCGGCGGCGACGATAGGCGCGGGGCCGGCCTCGCGTGTGGGCAACGCGTCCAGCGCCAGGGCGAGTTCGCTGCGGGAGGCGACTTCGAAGCCGTCTACGTGCGGGGCGAGGGCGGCCAGTACGCCGGGGTAGGCGTTCGCCTTGACCGCGTAGTAGACCTCGGCCCACTCGGGCAGGGCGTCGCGCAGTTCGCGGGCGCGGCCGGCGGCGACCTCGCCGTCGTAGACGTACGCGGCCAGTGGTTCCCCGCCGGTGGAGGCGAGTTCGAGCAGCCGCTCGCGCACCCGAGTGGGAAGGGTGTCGAGCGGGTGGGCGGACCGGGGC
>NZ_VJYK02000265.1 GCF_007097205.2 Streptomyces alkaliterrae | reverse complement strand
GGGGGAGGGCCAGCGGGAGGTCGGTGGTGATGTCGACCGGGATGTCGTGCAGGTCGTCGGGGGTGGGCATCTGGCTGCCGGGGAGCGAGACCGCGGCAGCGCCGTACCGGAGGGAGGAGGACAGGGCCTCGGGGCCCTCACCTCCGGCGACCAGAAGGCCGGCGAGTGAGGCGTCGCCCGCACCGACGTTGCTGCGGACTTCACGAACCGGCGCACGCCCGTAGTGCGCGCCGGTGTCGTCGACGAGTAGTTGTCCGTCCGGGCCGAGGCTGGCGAGCACACCGCGCGCGCCTAGCTGCCGCAGTTCCTCGGCCGCTTTGAGCACGTCGCCCAGGGTGCCGAGCGGGCGCGCGACGGCCTCCGCCAGCTCGAAGGTGTTGGGTTTGACGACGTCGGCGCCACGGCTGAGGGCGGCGCGGAGCGCGGGCCCGGAGGTGTCGACGGCGACGCGCGCGCCCGCCTCGTGGGCGGCGGCGACCAGGTCCGCGTACCAGGCGGGCGGCAGGCCGCGCGGCAGACTGCCGCAGCAGGCGACCCACGACGTGGCGTGGTCGGCGACGCGGGCGCGGACGGCGTCGAGCAGGGCGCGGCCCTCGGCGTCAGTGAGGTGCGGGCCGGGCGCGTTGATCTTGGTGACGGTCCCGTCGGGCTCGACGGCGGCGGCGTTCACTCGGGTCGACCCGGCGACGACGACACCGGCGACGGCGATGCCCTGTTCGCCGAGCAGGGTCTCCAGCAGGGCGCCTTCCGGGCCTCCGAGAGGCAGGACCGCGACGGTGTGCCGGCCCGCCGCGGCGACGGCGCGCGAGACGTTGACGCCCTTGCCTCCGGGGTCGACGCGGTCGACGGTCGCCCGCAGCACCTCGCCGCGCCCCAGGGCGGGGATCTCGTAGCTGCGGTCCAGGCTCGGGTTCGGGGTCACGGTGAGCAGCGTCATGCGCACACCACCTCGGTGCCGTGCGCCTCGATCACCCGAGCGTCGTCCTTCGACAGTCCGGTGTCGGTGATGAGGAGGTCCACCTGGTCGAGGTGGCCGAAGCGGGCGAAGTGCTCCTGGCCGAGCTTCGAGGAGTCCGCCAGCAGCACCACGCGCCGCGCCGCGCCGATGAGCGCGCGCTTGACGGCGGCCTCCGCGAGGTCGGGGGTGGAGAGGATGCCCGAGGCGGTCAGGCCGTTGGTGGCCAGGAAGAGTACGTCGGCGTTGATCTCCTGGTACGTGCGGAGCGCCCACGCGTCGACGGCGGCCCTCGTGCGGTGGCGCACTCTGCCGCCCACGAGGTGCAGGTCCACCCCGGGATGGTCGGCGAGGCGAGCGGCGAGCGGGAGGGCGTGGGTGACGACGGTCAGCTTCGCGTCGAGCGGCAGCTCGCCCGCGAGGCGACCGGTGGTGCTGCCGGCGTCGAAGATGACGCTTCCCTCGCCGGGCAGTTCTTCGAGCGCGGCCTGGGCGATGCGGCTTTTCTGGTCGGCCGCGGTGGACTCGCGCTCGCTGAGGTCCGGCTCCAGGTCGAAGCGGCCCGCGGGGATGGCTCCCCCGTGCACACGGCGGACCAGGCCGGCCTGGTCGAGCGCCTTGAGATCCCGGCGGACGGTCTCGGCGGTCACTTCGAACCGCTCGGCCAGCGAGAGCACGTCGACCCGCCCGCCCTCGCGGGCGAGGCGCAGGATCTCCTGTTGGCGCTCCGGTGCGTACATGTCTGTTTGCGTCCGTTCCATGCCCGACTCTGTGGACCAGGCGTCAGATTACGCCCGGAGGTCCGGGAAGTAAACAGGCTCGGACGCGAAAACAGACATGATCGGGCATGGCGGCCCGCGGCCCGGAGAAGCCGGCACGGTCAGGCCTGTCCGGTTTCGAAGCGGGAGATCCGGTCTCCGCTGATCGTGAAGGACCAGGCCGTACGCATCGCGCCCCAGGTCGAGTTCGAGTACCGGGCGGTCAGCGAGAGCCCGTCCGGCGAGGTGGACTCGACGTCCATCCGGCCGTCGGACTGGAAGATCTCCTTGTCCACCCAGGAGTCGAGGTCGCGGTCGTTGCCGTCGTCCGCCATGGTGGCGTCCGGGGTGAGGGTCGCGTAGAAGCCGTCCCGGTCGCCGGCGTTGATCGCGTCCACGAAGGCGGCGACGGTCGGGTGCGCGGGGGTGACGTGCATGATGAGGAACCTCCGTAGTTCCGACGGCCTGGCGGCCGCCCCCCACAGCTTCCGCCCGCGCCCACTCGCCCGCACGTCGGACAGGGCGCATCGGGGGACACGTCCGCGCCGCGCGGGAGGGCACCCACCGGGCAGCCCCACGGCACGCCCGGAACGCCCGGCCGGGCCCGCACACGCCGGCGCCCCCGGCTGCCCGGGGGCGCGTCGCCTCGCCACGAGGCGTATCAGGCCGGAACGGCGAACGGATCAGGCCTGCGGTCAGGCGGCCGCGTCGAACCCCGTGTCGTGGGCCATCTTCTTCAGCTCGAGCAGCGCGTGCTTCTCGATCTGCCGAATCCGCTCACGGGTCAGGCCGTGCTGCTTGCCGACCTCCGTCAGCGTGCGCTCCTTGCCGTCCAGAATGCCGTAGCGGGACCTGATGATCGACGCCGTGCGCTCGTCCAGCCGCTCGATGAGGCCGTCCAGCTCCTCACTCCGCAGCAGCGTCATCACGGACTGCTCCGGCGAGACGGCGGAGGTGTCCTCCAGTAGATCGCCGAACTGCGTCTCGCCCTCGTCGTCGACGGACATGTTCAGACTGACCGGGTCGCGGGCCCAGTCCAGCACGTCGGCCACGCGCTCCGGGGTGCTGTCCAGCTCCGCGGCGATCTCCGCCGGCTCTGCGTCCCGCCCGTGCTCGCGGTTGAACTCGCGCTGCACGCGCCGGATGCGCCCCAGCTCCTCCACCAGGTGCACGGGGAGCCGGATCGTCCGGGACTGGTCGGCGATCGACCGGGTGATGGCCTGACGGATCCACCACGTCGCGTACGTCGAGAACTTGAACCCCTTGCGGTAGTCGAACTTCTCCACCGCCCTGACCAGGCCCGCGTTGCCCTCCTGGATGAGGTCGAGCAGGGGCAGGCCGCTGCGCGGGTAGCGACGGGCGACGGCGACGACAAGCCGCAGGTTGGACCGGATGAACGTCTCCTTCGCGCGCTCACCCTCGGCGACTATGGCCTCCAGCTCCTCCCTGTCGGCGCCGGCCGAAGGGGCGTCCTCGGACGGAGGCTGCTCCAAGCCGTCGAGAAGGCGCTGGGCGTACACACCCGCCTCGATCGCGAGCGACAGTTCGACCTCTTTGGCCGCGTCGAGCAGCGGGGTGCGTGCGATCTCGTCGAGGTACATGCCGACCAGGTCGCGGTCGGCGAGGTCGCCGCCTGCGCGCGCACTGCTTGCCCGGTCAGAACCCTGGGCGGCGGACTGACGACGGGCTACGGCACGGGTTGCCATGCGTGCTCCCTTGCGAGTGGATCAACTACTGGCCGGTCGGGCGGGAGACCCTTCCCGGGCCCCGCCCACGCATGTCACAACGACGTGAATCGGGACAGAATTCCCATCGGGCGCAACAATTTTGCGATCATGCAGTAAACTGCGCCGCCGCACGCCGGTCGTACCGCTCACGCCGCCCATCGGACGGCGTGCCGGGATCACCTGCCGGGCCCTCGTCCGGTCCGGCGGACGGCTGGACGACGGGTACCCCGTCATCCCGGGGAGCGACACCGTCGGCGTCCCCTTGTCGGCATAGACGTAACCGCCCGCCGGATGGTTGCCATCCCCCGACGGCAGCACGCCGCACCCGCACCGCGGGGGCCGTTTCCGCACCGCGGGGCCGCTGCCGGTCAGACCTCCGCCGGAGCCGGAACGAAGTCGCTGCCACCGGACGGCACTCCCAGATGCCGCTTGCCGTCCGCGTCCTCGAAGTGCCAGCGGAACGGGACACCCCGCGCGGTGCCGGCGTCGGCGCCGTCCATGAGCTGGAAGTGGAGGTGGGGGTCGGAGGAGTTGCCGGAGTTGCCGCACTCGGCCAGCACCTGCCCGGCGCCGACCCGGTCGCCCGCCGCGACCCGCAGCGAGCCCCGTCGCAGGTGGGCGAGCAGGGCGTAGACGCCGTCCCCGAGGTCGAGCACCACGTGGTTGCCCAACATGTGCCGCGGTCGGCCCATGGCACGGACGAAACCCTCGAGCACGAGATAGGCCACCCCGAGCGAGGACATCCTGGTGAGGTGGTCGCGCTGCCCGTCGTGCGCCGCGACGACGACGCCTTCGGCGGGCGCGAGCATCGGGCGTCCGAAGGTCGGGAAGGACTCGGGCCGGCGGGCGAGCGGCCACACCGCGTCGAAGCGCCGCCCCGGCCGGTCCCCTGGCTCGTAGGTGACGTCGATGGCGTAGGTCTGCGCCAGCGAGTGGACGCCGTGGCTGGGCACCTTGTCGGCCGGGCTGTTGACCGCCCGCCAGGTGCCCTCGAAGGGCGCGCGTACCGCGACGACCGGTTCGCGACCGGTGGGCCGCTGCGCACCGGCCCTGGTGCGCTGGAGCACCAGACCCGCCAGCAGGAGCACGACGCTGGTCACGTAGAGCACACCGATGCCCTGTCGCAGTGTCACCGAGACCACGATGCCCAGCGCCCCCACACCGATCATCAGTCCGTACCACTTGCGAAGTGCCACCAGCACGCCGCTCGCCCCCTTGTCGCCAGTCGTCGTGTGATCTTTCACCGCGGTCACATAACGCTACGGGACGTCCTGCCTGCCCCGGCCGCCGGACGATCCGCCGCGCGGCGGCGCTCAGCGGTTGAGGCCGTGCAGCAGCAGTTCGGCGAGGTGCGCGTACGCCTCGGCGTCGCTCAGTCCGGTCGCGGCGGCCACCTGCCGGCGCTGGATGCGGACCATCACGGACGCGATGACGTCCGCGGCGAACGCCACGTGCACCTCACGGAAGGCGCCGGCGGCCGTGCCCTCCTCGATGAGTTCCTGGACCCGGCGGGCGGCCGCACGCGTGTTGCGGTCGTACACCTCGGCCGCGGGCTCGAAGGCCGCGAGGTCGTCGAAGAACCGCGGGGACGCGGGCGCCAGTTCGGCGGCCACCGCGCGCAGGTAGGCGGCGAGCCGCGCCGCCGGGTCGCTCTCGGCGGCCAGCGCGGCCTCGACCCTTCCGGTGGCGCGGCGGAAGAAGTGCACCACCGCGGCGCGGACCAGCTGCTCCTTGCTGCCCGCGAGGCCGTAGAGGGTGCGTTTGGAGCAGCGGAGCCTGGCGGCGAGATCATCCAGCGTGAACTGCGCGAAGCCCTCGCTGATCAGCAGGGTGACCAGCTCTTCGAACAGCTCGGACCGCCGGGCGGCGCCGCGCCCGGCAGGCCGTGGGATGTCGGCGGCTGAGGTCTCGATCACCCGATTCAGTATTCCAGGCCGCCCTGAGCTATGCTAAGCGGTACTCACGTACCTGTTTGAGTACCACTTGGAGCCGCGACATGGCTGTCGACCGCCTGCTGCCCACACCCGAGGCAGCCGACCTCCTGGCGCTGACCCGGGAGATCGCCGACAAGGAGCTCGCACCCCGAGCCTCCGACCACGAGGCCGCCGGGACGTACCCGGAGGGCCTGTTCGCCACGCTGGGCCACGCCGGGCTGTTGGGCCTGGCGTACCCGGAGGAGTACGGCGGCGGGGGCCAGCCCTACGAGGTGTGGCTGCAGGTCCTGGAAGAGCTGGCGGCCCGCTGGGCGGCCGTCGCCGTCGCCACCAGCGTGCACACCCTCGCCTGCCACCCCCTCAGCGCCTTCGGCACCGAGGCGCAGAAGGAGCGTTGGCTGCCGGACATGCTCTCCGGCGGTCTCGTCGGCGGCTACAGCCTCTCCGAGCCGCAGGCCGGCTCCGACGCCGCCGCCCTGAAGTGCAAGGCCGAGCGGACGGACGAGGGCTACCGGATCACCGGCACCAAGGCGTGGATCACCCACGGCGGCAAGGCCGACTTCTACGCGCTCTTCGCCCGCACCGCTCCGGGCAGCCGCGGCGTCTCCTGCTTCCTCGCCCCCGGCGCCACCGAGGGGCTGTCCTTCGGCGCACCCGAGCGGAAGATGGGCCTCCAGGCGGTCCCCACCACCAGCGCCTACTGGGACGGCGCGACCCTTGAGGCCGACCGGCTGATAGGCGAGGAGGGCCAGGGCCTCCAGATCGCGTTCAGCGCACTCGACCGCGGCCGCCTCGGCATCGCCGCCTGCGCCACCGGCCTCGCCCAGGCCGCCCTCGACGCGGCCATCGACTACGCGCAGCAGCGCAGCACGTTCGGCCGGCGCATCATCGACCACCAGGGGCTCGGCTTCATGCTCGCCGACATGGCCGCGGCGGTCGACGCCGCCCGCGCCACCTACCTGGACGCGGCCCGCCGCAGCGACGCCGGCCACCCCTTCAGCCGGCAGGCCAGCGTGGCCAAGCTCGTCGCCACCGACGCCGCCATGAAGGTCACCACCGACGCCGTGCAGGTGCTGGGCGGCTACGGGTACACGATGGACTTCCCCGTCGAGCGGTACATGCGCGAGGCGAAGATCATGCAGATCTTCGAGGGCACCAACCAGATCCAGCGCCTCGTGATCAGCCGCTCCCTCGCCGCCTGAGCGGACGGCGGCCGTCCGCCTCCGCGTCGCGCGCACACCGCGGGCTCCTGGGCTGAGGGTACTGAATACCCTCAGCCCAGGGGCCTGAATGCTAGTTTGTGGTCATGAGCGAGGCCAGAGACCCCCTACCCGACATGACATCGGCCCAGCCGAAACCGCCCATGCGGGAGGCCCTGGTCGACGCGGCCTTCGAACTCTTCCTCGCACGCGGCTACGAGCAGACGACGATCGACGACATCGTCACCCTCGCGGGAGTCGGCCGACGGTCGTTCTTCCGCTACTTCCCCTCCAAGGAGGACGTGGTCTTCCCCGACCACGAACGCTGCCTCGCGGACATGACGGAGTTCCTCGCCGCCAGCGCCGACACCGACGACCCCGTCGCCCGGGTCTGCGACGCCGCCCGTCTCGTGCTGCGCATGTACGCCGAGAAACCGGCTTTCTCCGTCCAGCGCTACGGTCTGACGCGGCAGGTCCCCGGCCTGCGCACCTACGAGGTCTCCGTCGTCTGGAAGTACGAGCGCACACTGGCCGAGTACCTGCGCGTCCGGTTCGCCGACCGACCGGACGGCAAGCTGCGCGCGAACGTCCTCGCCGCGTCCGTGGTCGCCGCCCACAATCACGCGCTCCGGGACTGGCTGCGCGCCGGCGGCGAGGGGGACCCCACGGAAGCGGTCGACCAAGCCCTGTCCTTCGTCCGGCAGACGTGGAGTCCGGACTCCGACGGCCCGGGCGGCGGCCACGCCGGTGCCGAGTCGGAGGACGTCGTGGTGGTGATCACCAAACGGTCCACCCCGATGTGGCGCGTGGTCCGCGAAGTCGAGTCCAGCCTCGGCGAGAACTGACGCGCTCCACGCCCCGCGTGGCTCCACCCGCAACACGACGGCCGGTCGGCGACTGGAAAGCCACCGACCGGCCGTCACTCGTTCAGGTGAAGGGCTCAGCCCTTGCGGGTCTTTACCTCTTCGGTGAGCTGGGGCACGACCTCGAACAGGTCGCCGACCACGCCGTAGTCGACCAACTCGAAGATCGGCGCCTCCGCGTCCTTGTTCACCGCGACGATCGTC
>NZ_VJYK02000264.1 GCF_007097205.2 Streptomyces alkaliterrae | reverse complement strand
GCACACTGGGGGCCATGGCCATTCACGAGAATCTGCTCGGGGGTCCGCCCCCGACCCATCTGCCCGACGACCCGGAGCCGCGCGAGCTGCTGGCGGGCGGTGCGGACCCCGCCGAGGTGGCGGCCACGCACCCCACCTCCTCCCTCGCCTGGGCGCAGCTGGCCGACGACGCGTTCGCCGCCGGCCGGGTCGTCGAGTCGTACGCGTACGCCCGCACCGGCTACCACCGCGGTCTGGACGCCCTGCGCCGCAGCGGCTGGAAGGGCCACGGCCCGGTGCCGTTCGAGCACGAGCCGAACCGCGGCTTCCTGCGCGCCCTGCACGCCCTCGCCCGCGCCGCCAAGGAGATCGGCGAGACCGAGGAGTACGAGCGCTGCACGACGTTCCTGAAGGAGAGCTCGCCCACCGCGGCGGCCACCCTGTCCTGAGCCCGTGGCCGTGTCGGGCCCGGCGTCGCCCCACGGGCGCGCCGGGCCCGACATGTTCCTGCCGTCCGGAAGCCCGGCGCGGGCGTCGCGCCTGGTCGGGCGCCCGGCGCCGCCGGCGTGCGTTCCAGTGGTCGGGCCGATCCTCGCCATTGCCGTGTCGGACCGGTCCGATCCGGTAACTCTGTGGGGATCGGCGCTTGCTCCGGGCGTCGCCGGGCGGTGATGATCGCGGTACGGCCCGGCGGCCCGGGACGACCCGGCGACCCCGGGTGAGTTTTGAGGAGACCCCCAATGTCGGAGACCCCGAACCTGGACTTCGCAGGCACGACGCCCTACGAGGACTACGTCCAGGCCGATGTACTCACGCACCTCCAGCATCCCCTGTCGGACGATCCCGGCGAGATGGTGTTCCTGGTGACCACCCAGGTCATGGAGCTGTGGTTCACGGTGATCGTCCACGAGTGGCAGACCGCCGCCGACGCCCTGCGGGCGGACGACCTGGACACCGCGCTCGCCGCTCTGCGCCGTTCGACCTACGAGCTGAAGTCGCTCAACGCCTCGTGGGAGCCGCTGGCGCACCTCACCCCCGCCCAGTTCAACTCCTACCGGGCGGCGCTGGGCGAGGGCTCCGGCTTCCAGTCGGCGATGTACCGCCGGATGGAGTTCCTGCTCGGCGAGAAGTCGGCGTCGATGCTGGTGCCGCACCGGGGCGCGCCCCGGGTGCACGACGAGCTGGAGAAGGCGCTGCACGAGCCGAGCCTCTACGACGAGGTGCTGTTCCACCTGCACCGGCAGGGCCTTGAGATCCCCGCGCACGTGCTGACCCGGGACGTCACCCAGCGCTACGAGCCGGACCCGGGCGTGGAGGCCGTCTGGGCGGCCGTCTACTCCGGCGACCCGCAGGCCGGCCCGGCCCGGCTGGGCGAGGCGCTGACGGAGGTCGCGGAGCTGGTGTGGCGCTGGCGCAACGACCACCTCGTCGCGACCCGCCGCGCGATGGGCTCCAAGCAGGGCACGGGCGGCTCAGCCGGCGTCGCCTGGCTGGAGAAGCGCGCCCGCAAGAACGTTTTCCCCGAGCTGTGGACGGCCCGCAGCCATGTCTGAGACCCCCATGACCTCCATGAGCCCCATGAGCCCTGACGCCGAGCCCGCCGACCTCCAGCGGGAGGCGCTGCGCCTCGACGGCGCCGACAAGCTCGCCGACCGCCGGGACGCGTTTGTCCTCGACGACTCGCCGGAGACGGTGTACCTCGACGGCAACTCCCTCGGCGCGCTGCCGCGTGCCGTCCCCGACCGGCTGGCGCACGTCGTCGCCCACGAGTGGGGCAGCATGCGCATCCGCTCCTGGACCGAGAGCGGCTGGTGGGAGGCACCGGAACGGATCGGCGACCGGATAGCACCGCTCGTCGGCGCCGCGCCCGGCCAGGTCGTCGTCGGCGACTCCACCTCCGTCAACGTCTTCAAGGCCGTCGTCGGCGCCGTCCGCATGGCCGGTGAGGAGCGCGACGAGGTGCTGGTGGACGCCACGACGTTCCCCACCGACGGCTACCTCGCGGCCTCCGCCGCCCGGCTGACCGGCCGCACCCTGCGCCCGGTGACGCCCGCCGAGATGCCCGCCGCCGTCGGTCCGCGCACGGCGGCCGTCCTCGTCAACCACGTCGACTACCGCACCGGCGAACTGCACGACCTGCCCGGCATCACCGCCGCCGCGCACGCCGCCGGCGCCTATTTGATCGCCGACCTGTGCCACACTGCCGGCGCGCTGCCCGTCGAACTCGACGCGCGCGGTGTCGACTTCGCCGTCGGCTGCACCTACAAGTACCTCAACGGCGGCCCCGGTTCGCCCGCCTTCCTGTACCTCCGCCGCGAGCACCAGGCCGCGTTCGACTCTCCGCTGCCCGGCTGGCACTCGCACCGCGACCCGTTCGGCATGACGGCCGACTACGCGCCCGCGCGGGACATCCGCGCCGGCCGGGTCGGCACGCCCGACCTGCTGTCCATGCTGGCGCTGGAGGCCGCGCTGGAGGTGTGGGACGGCGTCGACATCGGCGCCGTACGCGACAAGTCGCTGGCGCTCACGGACTTCTTCCTGCACTGCGTCGAGCAGTACGCGCCCCCCGGGCGCCTGGAGTGCGTCACTCCGCTCGATCACGACCGCCGGGGCAGCCAGGTCTCGCTGTACTGCGAGGACGCCGAGCCCGTCATGGCCGAACTGATCTCGCGCGGCATCGTCGGCGACCACCGTCGGCCGGGCGTCTTGCGCTTCGGCTTCGCCCCGCTGTACACCTCGTTCACCGATGTGGAACGCGCCGCACGGGTGCTGGGGGAGGTCGTCGGGTGAGCGGTACGGAGTGGTCGGCGCTGGTGTCGTTGGACCGGCCCGACCCGGTGGGCAGCGAGGCGTACGGTCCGCACCCGTCGCAGGTCGTCGACCGCTACGGGCCCCGGGGCGGCCCCCGGGTGACCGTGCTGCACGGCGGCTACTGGCGGGAGGCCTACGACCGGCGGCACCTGTCGCCGTTCGCGGCGGCCCTCGGCGCCGCGGGCTTCTCCGTCGAACTCGTCGAGTACCGCCGGGTCGGCGGAGGCGGCGGCTGGGCCGAGACCTCCGAGGACGTCGACGCCGCGCTCGACCACCTCGGCGGCCCGCCGAAGGTGCTGCTCGGCCACTCCGCAGGCGGCCAGCTCGCGCTGTGGGCGGCCGCCCGGCGGGACCGCGCCGCCGACCGCGTCGTGGCCGTCGCGCCCGTCGCCGACCTCTCCCGCGCCTACGACCTCGGGCTCAGCGACGGCGCCGTGACGGAGTTCCTCGGCGGCCACGCCGAGGTGCGCCGGCTGCTGCCGGAGGCCGACCCGATGCGGCTGCTTCCGCGCGTACCGGTCGAGGTGCTGCACGGCACCGCCGACCAGGACGTACCGATCGAACTCTCCCGCCGCTACGCCAACAACTGGGGCGCCAGGCTCCATCTGCTGCCCGGCGTCGGCCACTTCGCGCCGTTCCACCCCACGAAGCCCGCGTACGGCGTCCTGTTGGACATCATCCGCCGGGTGTGACCCCGCGCGGGGCGCGCTCCGGCTCCGGGGCGCCCTGGCGGGCCCGGCGCAGCAGGCGCACCAGCGCCCAGCCGGTGACGGCCGCGAACGTCGCGGCCATCACCAGCCCCGCGCCCACTCCGATCAGCGCCACCAGCACAGGCCCTTGCCCCTCCCGCCACAGCGGCGTCGAGACCAGGGCGAACATCGCGAGCCCGGCCGACCAGGCCACCGCGTTCGCGGGTATCCACAGCCAGGCACGCGGCACGTGAGGCCGCAGCACCCACCACTGGGCCACGCCGACGGACAGCAGCAGCGCCAGGCCCGCCACCACGGCGGCCGGCACCAGCACCGCGGCAGGCCAGCCGCCCACACCGCCCGGTACGACCGTCGGCGTCAGCGCGAGCGCCCAGGCGAACAGCGCGGCGACGGCCGTGGCCGCGATCCAGCGGACACCCTCCACCGAGGGCAGCGCGCGCCGCAGCACGTGCGCCTGCGCGGCGCCCAGTACCGCGCCCTCCAAGGCCCCCGCCACCAGCAACGCACCGGCGAGCGCCGGCGGCGAGACGCCCGGCAGGGCGACGGCGACGACGGCGGGAAAGCAGAAACCGACCGTCTCGCCGAGCGTCGTCCACCGCCACCAGTGGAACCACAGCGACGTTCCGCCGTGCGCGGGCCGCGCGCCGACAAAGCGCAGCGCGCCGAACGTCGTCAGCAGCCGGTTCACCGGGGACCGCGGCAGCCGCCGACCGAGCCGGTCGACGAGCGGCGCGCGCCCCGCGCCCGGGTCACGGTCACGTCCCATACGCCCAGCCTGCGCCCGCCACGGCCCTGGGCCCAGGGCCGTTGGACCCCGACGCCCCCGGCCGCATGGTCCCGCCGTGCGGCGCGCCGCCTGCGGCGTGCGGCCGTCGGTCAGCGCTGGCGGTGGTCGCGGCGCATCGCCTCGAGTGGGGTGAGTCGGCAGGCGCGGCGGGCCGGGCCGGTCGCGCCCGCCAGGACAGCGAGCAGTACGGCCGTAGCGAGGACCGCCGCCGGAAGCGACGGCAGCGCATCCACCCGCCGCCCGAGCAGCGCCGCCGAGACGCCGACGATGCCCGCCTCCGCGAACAGCATCCGCACGACGTCACCGTCGCGGAAGCCGACCGCCTTCAGCACGCCGATCTCCCGCTCACGTCGACGCGCCAGTCGACCACCGACGACAAACGCGCCGACGGCTGCCGGCCCGGCGAGCGCCGCGACGCCCGACCACACCACGAACGGCGAGGTCCCGCCGCCCGAGCCGACCGGCCGTCCGGCCGCCGGACCCGCGCCCTCGGCATGCCCGGCGGGCACCGCGTGCCCCGCGTCGAGCGCCGGCCCCGGCCGGGAGTCGCCCGTGGCGTCACCGGCGAGAACCGCCGTACACAGGGCTGTGGACAACGCGACCGCCACCAGCGTGGCCGACGCGACCAGGTGCGGGAACTGCCGCCGTGACGCCACCACGTTCCACACGGCCAGCCGCAGCGGACTCACCCGGCCACCCGCCGCCGCGTGATGGAACGCAGCCCGGCGGCCGTCAGCCGATGCACCTCGTGCGCCGCGGCGAGCACGTCGTGGCCTCGGGCGGTGATCACGACGGCCCGTCCCTCGTCTGCGAGTTCGCCCAGCAGCGTGAGCAGACGCCGCCCTTCCGCCTCGGGGAGCCCGGCCGTCGGCTCCTCCACGAGGACCGCCGACGGCCCGTTGACCAGGGCGCGGGCCAGGACGACCCGGCACCGCTCGCTCTCACTCAGCTCGTCCGGCCGGTACGACGCGCGACAAGGCGGCACGCCCACCCGCTCCAACACCAGCGCCGCCCGTTCGTCGGCCGGCCCGTAGCGGCCGTCGTAAGGCAGCAGCACGTTCCGTCCGGCCGAGTGCCGGGGCAGCAGGCCGCATTCGGGCAGTACGTAGCCGAAGCGGTCGCGGCGGATGTCCGCGAGCTCCCAGCGGGGGAGCCTGCTGGTGTCCCGCCCGTCGAGCAGGACCCGGCCGCCGTCGGGCGGCGTGAGCAGGCCCAGTACGCGCAGCAGCCGGAAGGCCCCCGAGTCGGCCCCACCGAGCAGGACGGTGACCGCGCCCGTTCTCACTCGGAGATCGATCACGGCCGGCGTTCCAACCGTCCGTCCGGCACGTGTGGAGGGCGTCGCCACCCCGCGTGCCTCGATCAGCACGCCCACGTGCCTTCTGCCGCCTTCCCCTCACCGACCGGAGCCGCGGCGCCGCGCGACCCCCCGACCGCACGGCACCGCAGAGGTGCGCGGCCCGGTCCGACCGCACTCTCCGTGTCCGTGCTTCCACGCTATCGGCGTGGCGCCCGTCAGCCGTCCGTCGGCAGATGGATCCTTACCCCCACCTTTCGGCGGGGGCGTACGCGCGGCGGCCACCCGCTCACGGCGGGGAGTGCGTCGGTCTGTCCACAAGCTGTGGACAGACCGACGCACGCGGACACCGGACTCTCAGGGTTTGCGCCAGTGAATCGAGTACCGCCACAGCAGCCGGCGGCGCCAGCGGCGGCCCGGCAGGATCCGGGCGCTGGTCCGCCGGACCTCGCCCCAGCTCTCCGCCGGTTCCGCGACCGGCATCCCAGCGGGCTCCACCGGCCCGCCGTGCCTGCGGGCCAGCACCCGGTGCGCCGGTACCCCGGCGGCGCTCACCAGCCAGTCCGGCGGCGTGACCGTCCGGGCCAGCCCGACGACCACAAGTATCCCGCCGGGCCGCAGCAGTTCGGCCATCCGGCGCAGCCCGGCCGCCGTGCCCAGGTGGTGCAGGACGGCCACCGAGCAGACGAAGTCGTAGGAACCGGAAGGGAGTTCCGGACCTGCCGACGGGTCGAGCACATCCAGCTCCCGGAAGTCGACCGCGGCCCCGGCCGGTGCGGCGGCCCGCCTCGCCTGGCGGACCATCTCCGCCGACCGGTCCACGGCCGTCACCGCCGCCGACACCCGGCTCAGCTTCCGCGCCAACAAGCCGTCGCCGCAGCCCACTTCGAGCGCGAAGCGGCAGCCGTCCGGCACGGCGGCCAGAACCAGCGGATGGTAGTGCGCGTTGTGGTTCCAGTAGCCGTCCGTGCCGCCCGCGTCCATCCGGCCACGGTACTGCGGGGCCCCACAGCAGCCGGCCGCGCTTTGCGGTGACCCGCGGATCGGGCGGCAAGCGGTGAGTGCCATGATGGGCCGTACAGGGGAAATCCACCTCCGCGGGCACCCGAGCACGCGAGGAAGGACCGGATCCGACATGACCAGTCGATCGACCGCCAACGACAACCCCGCGACCCTCTACGGGCCCGTCTCCCTCTTCCTCGGCCTGATCGCCTTCGCAGGTGTGACGGCGTACGGCTTCTTCGCCCTCTTCTTCGCGCTTCCGGCCGGCGGCCTCGCCGCCGCCCTCGGTGGTCTCGGCCTGGCCGGCGGGTACCGGCAGGCGCAGTCCGCCGTCGGGTTCGCCACCGGGCTGGCGAGCGTCCTCTACCTCTTCATCTTCGCCCTATACCCGTACTGAGAACGGCCGGCCGGCTTCCACCGGCGGCGCTCCGGAGTGTCGGACGGGGATCACTTCCGGGTCGTCGGGGCATAGTCGGCCATGACACGAACCGCGAGGAGGACCGCATGCCCACACCGCTCAGCAGCGAGGACCTTGACCGGGCCGTGGCCCAGCTGCCCGGCTGGCGCGTCGCCGAAAAGGGACTGACCGCCTCGTACCGGGTCGACAGGACCCTCGTCCCCAGCCTGTACGTGGCGGTCGCGGCGGCCGAGGACGCCGCCGACCACCACGCGGAGATCACCATCCTCTACGGGACGGTCTCCTTTGTCCTCAACACCCACTCCGAGGGCGGTGCCGTCACCGAGAAGGACACCGACATGGCGGCCCGCATCAACGAGATCGCCGCCGACCACCAGGCCACCCCGGTCTGACCCCGCCGCCTCTCCGGCGCGTGCTCCGAACCGGCTCTCGCGCCATGTCCGAACGGACTGTCGGTGGTCGGTGCGACGATGGAGCGAGGAGGCAGCGCATACCGACGGCCGACCGGGGCCGGAGCGCAGGGGGAGGCGAGGGCCGTGCCGAAACATCATCTGCGGTTCCGGCTGCTGTACTGGAAGCGCCGGATCGCCCGGCGAATACCCCGCGCGCACCGCCCCACCGCCGGCCGCCGCCCGCTGCCGCGCCCGGACACC
>NZ_VJYK02000263.1 GCF_007097205.2 Streptomyces alkaliterrae | reverse complement strand
CCACCCACCTCGGCTACCGCTCCGACTCCACCCGCCCCACCCGGGACGAGGACGCGCTGACCGGCGACCCGTACACGGGCGACCCGTACACGGGCGGCCCTTACGCCGGTGACGCCTACGCCGGTGACGCCTACGCCGGCCACGACACACCCGGCCCCGAGGCCGACGGCACGGGGCACCGACCCGGCGGCCCGTCGGCCGCCGCCCGCCACCAGCGGACGTTCACCGACCAGGACGGCTACGCCGGCCACGACACGCTCTCCGAGAGCGCCACCCCCGGCGCCCGGGAGGCGGCCGCGTCGTGGGGCGAGCCGGCCGCCGAGGACGGCCGCTACCGGGGCCCGACCACCGCGCTCGCGGCCGAACGGGCCCGGCAGGCGCGGATGACGCTGGTCGGCCCGGTCACCGAGCGCTGGGCGCCCGAACAGGCCGGTCCCGTCTACGAGAACTGGCGGCTGGCGCCGCCGGTCGGCCCGGCGGCCGACCTGTGGGCGCTGGGTGCCCTGCTGTTCCGCGCGGTCCAGGGCCACGCCCCCTACCCGGAGGAGAACACCGCCGAGCTGGTGCAGCTGGTCTGCTCCGAGCCGCCCGCGTACGCCGAGGAGTGCGGCCCGCTGCGGCCGGTCATCGAGTCCCTGCTGCGGCAGGACCCCACCGAGCGCCCGCAGTTCGAGGAGTTGAGCGGCTGGCTGCGGTCGCTGATCCGGTCCGCGCCGGAGCCGGAGGCGGGGCGTCGCGTGGTCAGCGCGCAACTGCCGCCCGCCGGTGGGCGCTCGGACTCCCGCCGGCTGCCGATACTGCGAAGACGAGGCGAGATCGCCAAGTGGCGGCGGCCCCGTCGGCAGCCCGCCGCGCCACCGCCGGGGCGGCGGCGGACGCGACGACCGCCTCCCGAACCGCAGGCCGATCCGCGCCGGTTGGGGCGGCTGATCCTGCTGGCGGTGCTGCTGCTGGTGGTCGGGGTGATGCTGTTCGCCGTGCTGCTGATGCCCAGGGCGGGGGAGACGGGCGCCAACCAGCGGGGTTCGGTCGGCGGCGCGCCCACCGAGGCCGTCCCGCCGTCCGCCGACCCCGGTCCGTCCGAGACGGCGGGGCCGCAGAAGAGCGGCGAGCCGTCCGGCACCGGTCGGCCCTCGCCGGACGGCGGCGGTACGGCCAGCCGCAGTCCGCACTCCTCGGCACCCGGGCAGGCCCCCGACGGCTACGAGTTCCGGGACGACCCGGCCGGTTTCCGCATCGCCGTGCCCGAGGGCTGGGCGCGCGGGCAGACCAGCAGCGGCCTGGTGCGGTTCAGCAAGGGCGGCCTCGAACTGGTCGTGGTGCCCGGCCGGGACAGCGCCGACCGCTACGGCTCCGACCCGCGCGAGTACCAGCTGTCCGACCAGCCGGAGCTGTCCGGCTACCGCGACTCCACGGGCTGGAAGACCAGCAGCGGCGTGCGGACCATCACCGTCGGCGACACGGCCATGGCGGAGGGCGAGTTCGGCTGGGAGGCCGGCGGCCGACAGCTCGTCGCCCGCAACCGGGCGATGCTGCTGGGCGGCAAGTACCACGTGGTGATGGTGACCGGTCCGCAGAGCGCCCGTGCGGAGATCGACGAGCGCTTCACGGCCGTCGTCGACACCTACCGCACCACCGGCTGACACCCCGGCGGCCCCGCGCGCCCGGCACCGCCCGCGCGCCCGGGTCGGCAAGGCCGGGTCGGTACGTCCGGGTACCAGGCGAGGGCCGAACGTCCCCTCCCGCCGGCCCGGGCCGGTGCGGTGGGATGGACGAGAGGCTGCCAATGGCGGCCGGCATCCCGGACGGACCGAGGTCGTGTCATGAAGGACTCAGTGGGCCGAGCGCGGCGCCTGAGCGGCGCGCTCGCGCTACCACGGCTTGAACCGGTCCTCCTCGTTCTCACCTCGGCGGCCCTGACCTGCGGCGGTGTCGCCTGGCTCGCCGGAGACGGCGGACTCGCGGACCTGTTCTGGGCGGTCGGCACGCTCTTCGCGATCGTGCCGGCGATCGGCTGGGTGGTGGCCGCACTGCGGCGCGGGCAGGCGGGCGTCGACCTGATCGCGGTGCTCGCGCTCGGCGGCACGCTTGCGGTGGGCGAGTACCTGGCCGGTGCTCTGATCGCGCTTATGCTGGCAACCGGCCGCACCCTGGAGTCCGCGGCGCAGCGCCGGGCCTCGCACGACCTGCGCGCCCTGCTGGAACACGCGCCGCGCTCGGCGCGCCGCCGCACGGACGCCGGAGTGGAGACCGTCCCACTCGACAGGGTCGCCGTCGGCGACCTGCTGGTGGTCGGCACCGGCGAGGTCGTCCCCGTCGACGGCCGGGTGGAGAGCGCCGAGGCGGTCCTGGACGAGTCGGTACTGACCGGGGAGTCGCTCCAGGTCGTACGGCCCCCGGGCGAGCCGGTCCGCAGCGGCGTGGTCAACGCGGGCGGCGCCTTCGAACTGCGCGCCACCGCGACCGAGGAGGAGAGCACCTACGCGGGCATCGTGCGGCTGGCGCAGCAGGCGGGCGCGGAGTCCGCGCCGGTGGTCCGCCTCGCCGACCGCTACGCGGCGTGGTTCCTGCCCCTGTCACTCCTGGTGGCGGGCGCGGCCTGGCTGGTCAGCGGCGATCCGGTGCGGGCCGTCGCGGTCCTGGTGGTCGCCACACCCTGCCCGCTGCTGCTGGCCGCGCCGGTCGCCATCGTCTCCGGTCTGTCCCGCGCGTCGCGCCTGGGCGTGGTCATCCGCGACGGCGGCGCGCTGGAGAACCTGGGGCGGGCTCGGACCCTCCTGCTCGACAAGACCGGCACCCTCACCGGTGGCCGTCCCCGGGTACTGGACGTCACCGCCGCCCCGGGCACCACGCCGGGCGAGGTAATGCGGCTCGCCGCCTCCGTCGACCAGTACTCGCCGCACGTCCTGGCCCGGGCGATCGTCGACACCGCCAGGGAACGCGGCCTCGCCCTCTCCGTCCCGGCGGAGGCGACCGAGGAACCCGGCTGGGGGGCCACCGGCACCGTCGACGGCCGCCGCGTCTCGGTCGGCCGGGTCGACACGGCGGGCGCCCGGCCCGGGTGGGCCAGGGCGGTCGACAACCGCGCACTCCTCGACGGCGCGGCGGTCGCCTGGGTCACCGTCGACGGGGAACCGGCCGGTGCCGTCCTGCTGCGCGACCCCGTGCGGCACGACGCCCCGCGCACGCTGCGCCATCTGCGCGCGGCAGGTATCGGAAAGCTGCTGATGCTCACCGGCGACCGGGAGGCACCCGCCCGCGAGGTCGCCGCGGTCCTCGGCCTGGACGGCGTACGCGCCGAGCTGACCCCGGCCGGCAAGGTCGCCGCCGTCCGCGAGGAGCGGGAGCGCGCGGTCACCGTCATGGTCGGCGACGGTGTGAACGACGCTCCCGCGCTGGCAGCCGCCGACGTAGGTGTCGCCATGGGCGCCCACGGCTCCACCGCCTCGTCCGAGGCCGCCGACATCGTGCTCACGACCGACCGGGTCGACCGCCTCGGCGACGCCGTCACCATCGCCCAGCGCGCCCGCCGCATCGCCGTGCAGAGCGCCGTGGGAGGCATGGTCATGTCGCTGGTCGCGATGGCCGCCGCCGCCGTCGGCCTGCTGCCGCCCGCCGCCGGAGCGCTGCTCCAGGAGGGCATCGACGTCGCCGTGATCCTCAACGCCCTGCGGGCGCTGCGCGTCGACCGGTCCGCCCGCCCGACCCTCACACCCACCGCCGAGGCGCTGGTCCACCGCTTCGCCGCCGAACACGACGACCTGCGGGACGTCCTCGACTCCGTACGCGCCGCCGCCGACCGGCTCTCCGGCAGCCCCGGCCCGACGGCCCTCGCCGCCGTGGAGGAGGCGCACCGCCTGCTGACCGAACGCCTGCTGCCCCACGAGCACGCCGAGGAGGACCAGCTCTACCCGGCGCTGGCGTCCGCACTCGGAGGACCGGAGGCCACCGGCACCATGAGCCGCGCCCACACCGAGATCGACCGTCTCTCCCGCCGCGTCGCCACTCACCTGCGGCTGGCCCACACGGGCGGTGGCCTGGCCCCCGAACAACTCGACGACCTGCGCGCCTGCCTCTACGGCCTGAACACCGTCCTGCGCCTGCACTTCGCGCAGGAGGAGGAGAACTACTTCTCCCTCGCCCCGTGAAGCCCACGGCACCACGGCGCCACGGCACTGCGGCACCACCCAACCGCCGCGCCACGGCACCACCGGTTCGACCACCGCGAACGCGTCTTTTCGCCCACCCGGTTGGCGCGTGCGCCGCCCGGCACGATAGTGATGGACGCATGTCCAACGAGGGGGAGCGGCCCGTGGAGCCGACGAGCTACGACCTGCAGCCGCCTGTTCCGACCACCGGCCACGTACCCACCCAACTGTCCGCGGAACCCGGTGACGTCCGGCGCGTCGGTGGCCGCTACCGGCTGATGGGGCGCCTGGGCCACGGCGGGATGGGAACGGTCTGGCGGGCCTTCGACGAGGTCGTCGAACGGGACGTGGCGGTCAAGGAGCCCCGCCCGCCGGAACACCTCGACGAGGCGGGCCGGGCGTCGTTCTTCGAACGGCTGCGCCGGGAGGCCCGGGCGGCGGCGAAGATCGACCACCCCTCTGTTGTCACCGTGCACGACGTCGTGCTGGACGAGGGCCGGCCGTGGATCGTCATGGAGCTGGTCGACGGACGTTCGCTGGGCGACGTGATCGCCGAGGGCACGCTGGAGGAACCGGAAGCGGCCCGGATCGGACTCGCCGTGCTCGGCGCGCTGGCCGCCGCCCACCGGCGCGGGGTGCTGCACCGCGACGTGAAGCCCGACAACGTGCTGCTCGGCGCGCACGACCGGGTGGTCCTGACGGACTTCGGGATCGCCCGGGTGGAGGGCGAGCGGCCGCTGACCGAGACGGGCGCGTTTGTCGGCTCGCCCGAGTACGTGGCGCCGGAACGGGCGCTGGGCCAGCACCCCGGGCCCGCCTCCGACCTGTGGTCGCTCGGTGTGCTGCTGTACACGGCCGTGGAGGGACTGTCGCCGTTCCGCCGCAACGGCACCCCGGCCACCCTCCAGGCGGTGCTCACCGCCGAACCGCCCGCCCCGAGCCGCGCGAAGGGCCCGCTCGGCGCGTTGATCATGGGGCTGCTGCGGAAGGAACCGGCCGCCAGGCCGTCGGTGGAGGAGCTCCGCGCGGTGCTCTCCGACGTGGCGGCGGGACCGGCCCGGCTGCCGCAGCTCGCCGGCGGGCCTGCCGGGAGCGGTCCGGCCGCGCTGCTGCGCCGCAGCCGCCCCGCCCGGTTCGCGGCCATGGGCGGCGCCGCGCTGGCCGTCCTCGCTCTGCTGCTCGTCCTGCTCGACCCGTTCGGCGCGAAGGAGCCGGACGGCTGGGAGCAGCGCACCGAGAAGACCGTGGCCGCGACGTTCGAGGTCCCGGCGGACTTCGAACGCCGCAAGGGCGAGGCGGACGACGGTCGCGGCTGGCTGTGGTTCAGCTCCGCCGACGGCATCTACGAGATCCAGGTCTGGCTGCACCCGGAGGCGGCGGAGGAGCCGCTGCGGGCCGCCGAGGAACACCTGGACGACCTCAAGGACAACGCCTGGCGGCACGACCTGAAGGACGTGTCGGGGAACAGCTACGTCAAGGAGTACGGCGAGCTGGACGGCGCGGAGGTCTCCATGACCTCCCGGGAGCGGCGCGCCGACGACAACGCGCCGAGGGACCAGCGGCTGTACTTCTTCCACGGCGGAGGCGGCGACCGGCTGTGGCGGGTGCAGGTCCGGCTGCCCGCCGAGCCGGGCACGGCCCACGACGAGGGGATGCGGATCTACGAGCGGCTGCTGGGGTCCTTCCGCCCGCAGAAGTGACCCCGGGCCGTCCGGCGCCCGTCCGGCGGCACACGTCCGCGCCAGCGATCACTGGCAGGATTTCGTGAAAACTGTTACCCACGGGTACCCAAGCCGTTCGGCGCCGCCTACCCTCTGCGCTATGACGGACACGCTCGACAGCCAGCCGGCCCCCTCGACCACGGCCGCGGCGGGCGGCCGCACCGCCGCCGACGTGGTCACCCCGGAACTCGTCGCCCGACTCACCGCCGGTGTCGCCGGCAGCGGCACCACCGCCTGCCACACCCCGTTCACCGGACAGAAGCTCGCCGACCTGCCAGAGGCGACCCCCGAGGACGTCGAGCAGGCCTTCCAGCGCGCCCGGCGCGCACAGCGCGACTGGGAGCGCGTCCCGGTCCGCCGCCGCGCCGCCGTACTGCTGCGCTTCCACGACCTCGTCCTGGAACGGCAGCGCGAGGTACTGGACCTCATCCAGCTGGAGACCGGCAAGGCCCGGCTGCACGCGCACGAGGAGATCCAGGCGGTGAGCATCGCCGCCCGGCACTACGGCCGCAAGGCGCCCACCTATCTGCGCCCGAGGCGCCACCAGGGCGCCGTGCCGCTGCTGACCCACGTCCGCGAACTGCGCCACCCGCGCGGCGTCGTCGCCCAGATCGCCCCGTGGAACTACCCGCTCGAACTGTCCGTCGGCGACGCGCTGCCCGCCTTCGTCGCGGGCAACGCCGTGGTGATGAAGCCGGACACCGAGACCGCGCTGACCGCCATGTGGGCGCGCCGGCTGCTGATCGAGGCCGGCCTCCCCGAGGACGTCTGGCAGATCGTGCTCGGCGACGGCCCGGTCATCGGCCCCGAGGTCGTCGACCGCGGCGACTACGTCTCCTTCACCGGCTCCACCGCCACCGGCCGCGCCGTCGCCCAGCGTGCCGCCGCCCGGCTCGTCGGCTGCTCGCTCGAACTCGGCGGCAAGAACGCGATGATCGTGCTCGACGACGCCGACCCCGACAAGGCCGCCGCCGGCGCCGTCCGCGGCTGCTTCTCCAGCGCCGGACAACTGTGCATCTCCATCGAGCGGTTGTACGTCCACGAGGCGGTCGCCGACGCCTTCCTCGAGCGGTTCGTCGCCCGCACGAAGGCCATGCGGCTCGGCTCCGCCCTCGCCTACGGCGCCGACATGGGCTCCCTCGTCTCCCAGGCCCAACTGGACAACGTCACCCGGCACGTCGCGGAGGCCGTCGAGAAGGGCGCCACCGTGCTCGCCGGGGGCCGTCCGCGCCCCGATCTCGGCCCGCTGTTCCACGAGCCGACGATCCTGGAAGGCGTCTCGGCGCCGATGTCCGTCTGCACCGAGGAGACGTTCGGACCAGTGGTCTCCGTCTACCGCTTCAGCGAGGAGGACGAGGCCGTCGCGCTCGCCAACGCCACCCCCTACGGGCTGAACTCCAGTGTGTGGTCCACCAGTTCACGCCGGGCCCAGGCCGTTGCCGCCCGGCTGCGCACCGGGACGGTCAACATCAACGAGGGCTACGCGGCCGCCTACGGCAGCGTCCGGGCCCCCATGGGCGGCATGGGCGACTCCGGCCTCGGCCGCCGCCACGGCTCCGAGGGCATCCTCAAGTACACCGAGGCGCAGACCGTCGCCCACCAGCGACTGCTGCCCATGGCGCCCTCCCTCGGCATGGACGACAAGGGCTACGCCGACTTCATGACGCGCTCCCTCAAGGCACTCAAGGCGCTCGGCTTCCGCTGACACGTCACGGCGTGCGTCGGGGAGCGCCATAGACGCACGCCCCCCGCCGCACCCGTCTCTTATACACATCTTACGCTGCCGACGATCTTACGCGTGTGGGTCCCGGTGGGCG
>NZ_VJYK02000262.1 GCF_007097205.2 Streptomyces alkaliterrae | reverse complement strand
CCCCACCACCCCCGCCGACTCCGAGGAGTAGCACCCCGATGAACGCCATCCCGCGCGGCCTCGCGCTGGTCGCCGCCACCGCGACCGCCCTCACCGCGACCGCCTTCGCGCTTCCGGCGCTCGCCGCCGAGAGCGCGCCGCCAAGAACCATCGAGCTCACCGACGGCACGCTGGAGTGGGGCTTCAAGGAGTCCTTCCGCAAGTACGTCACCGGCATGGCGAAGGGCGAGATCACCGTCTCCGGAGGCGCCTCCCAGGCCGCCGGCAACGGCCCCTTCACCTTCACCGGCGGCACCGGCAGCTACGACATGACCAGCCACAACGTGAACACCACGTTCGCCGGCGCGGTCCGCTTCACCTCCGCCTCGCACGGCTTCGACATCCGGCTTGCCGACGTCAGGCTCTCCACCGAGGGCCGCACCGGCGGCGCGATCACCGCCGACGTCACCGCCGACGGCAAGACCGCCCAGGACGTGGCGATCGCCCGCCTCGACCTCTCCGAGGTGCGCCCCGGGCGCGGCGAGGGCGGCGCCATGACGTTCGACGGCATACCGGCCACGCTGACGGCCGCCGGCGCCGAGGCGTTCAACGGCATGTACAAGGCGGGCGACGCCCTCGACCCCGCCACGCTCAGCGTCCGCACCGCCTCGGGCGGCGGTTCGTCCTCCGGCGGTTCGGAGGGCTCCTCCGGCTCCGAGGGCACGTCCGGCTCCGAGGGCACCTCCGGTTCGGCGGGCACGTCCTCGGGTTCCGAAGGAGGCTCCGAGGGCACGTCGGGCAGCTCCGGCTCGTCGGGCTCCGAGGGGACCTCGGGCTCCAACGGCTCCTCGGGCTCGTCCGGCTCCGAGGGCTCCTCCGAAGGCTCCGGCACCAGCGGTTCCGGCGGCACCAGCGGCTCCTCGGGTTCGTCCGGCACGTCCGGTGGCTCGGGCTCCTCCGGTTCGTCCGGCTCCGCGGGTTCGTCCGGCTCCTCCGGCGGTTCCGGCGAGACGCAGAGCGGCGGTACGGGCGAGAAGCCGCCCGCCGTCTCCGGCCGCATCGTCGACGGCACGCTCGACTGGGGGGTGAAGAAGTCCTTCCGCGACTACGTCACCGGCCCGATCGGCAAGGGCCGCATCGAGGTCAACGGCGGCGCTGTCAAGCAGCCGGAAGGCTTTGTCTTCGGTGACGCCGCGGGCGGGTTCGACGACAACAAGTCCAAGCTGAACGCCGAGTTCAAGGGCGGCGTGGCGTTCTACGCCCACGCCGAGGGCGACGGCTACGCGCTCGAACTCAAGCTGTCCGGCCTGAAGGTGGTCACCGACGGCGCCAAGGGCAGCCTCGTCGCCGACGTCTCCGCCAAGGACCGCGAGAGCGGCAAGGTCACCCGCTACAAGAATCTGTCCCTCGCGAGCCTCACCCTGCCGTCCGGCGCGCTGAAGGCGGAGAAGGACGTCGTCTCCTTCAAGGACGCTCCCGCCGCCCTCACCGCCGAGGGCGCCAAGGCGTTCGGCGGCTTCTACCAGCCCGGCGACGCGCTCGATCCGGTGACCGCCGCCGTCGCGTTGTCGGACGACGTGAAGCTGCCCGACAACGGCACCTCCGGCGGCAGCGGCACGCCGGGCGGAAGCGGCACCTCCGGCACCGGCGGTTCGCCCGCCACCGTCGGCGGCGGCTCGGCCGGCACCGTCGCCGGCGGCGGCACGGTGGGCGGCACCGGCGGCGCGCTGGCCACCACCGGTGCCGGCGTGCCCACTTCGGCCCTGGTCGGCGGCGCCGCCGTCCTGGCCGCGATCGGAGCGGCGGCGGTCTACGCCACCCGCCGCCGCCCCTCGGAGAGCTGACGGTCCAGCCTCTCCGACGCCCCGTGCCCGCCGGTCCCTCCACCGGCGGGCACGGTGTTTGCCGCTCGCCGGCGCCTCGTCGCCGGACGAAGCCGGGCCCCTGACGTGCCGTCGACACGTCAGGGGCCCGGCTTCGTCCGGGGTGCCCGTCAGGCGCTCAGCGGGAACTGCTCCCCCAGCTCGCGGAAGACGGCGGTGTTGAGGGCGAACGCCCGCTTGCACTCGTCGACGACGCGCTGGCGCTCGAGCTCGTCGCCCGGCAGCCCGTCCAGCAGGTGGCGGTACTCGCGCTTGAACGCGGCCGGGTTGCCGACCTCCTCGAACACGTAGAACCGGACGCCGGCGCCCTTGCGCTCGAAGCCCCAGTTCTTCTCCGCCGTGCCCCGGATGATCTGACCGCCGGACAGGTCGCCGAGGTAGCGGGTGTAGTGATGGGCGACGTAGCCGCCGGGCCAGTCGCGGGCGACCTCGGTGACGCGGGCCGCGTAGGCGGTGGTGGCCGGCAGCGGGCGCAGCCCGGCGGCCCAGTCGGCGCCGCCGTGCAGGTGGTCCAGGTCCTGCTCGAGCGCGGCGACCCGGAAGAGCTCGGGGCGTATGAACGGCCCGGCCACCGGGTCCTCGGCGAGGCGGTCCGCCGACTCCTCGAGCGCCCGGTAGACGAACCAGAGCTGCTCGGTGTAGCGGGTGTACGCCGCCACGCCGAGCCGGCCGCCCAGCAGGTCGCTCATGAACGAGGAGTTCTCTGCCTCGGTGTGCTGTTCGTGCGACGCGGTGCGGATCAGCGTGGAGAACGGTGTGGTCTCGGACGCGGACAAGGCGGGCCTCCGTGGGCCGGGACGGACGGGGACATGCCGCCCGAGGGACGGCGTGGCGCACGGTACGAGCACCGCCGCACCGCAGATCCTCCTACTTAGGTAAGCCTAAGTCAACCTGTTGCCGACGCTCTGTCGGCAACTTCGAGCCTATCCCCTCGGCGCTCGCGCGAAACTCGAAGAACCGATCCACGTCCCGAACGTGCCACAGCCCGGTGCCGCGGCGGGCTCGAGAGCCGCCGCGGCACCGGGCTGTGCGCGGGAAGGACGTGAGGGCGGAAGCCCGTCAGGGCAGGGTCAGGACCTCGGCACCCGAGTCCGTCACCACCAGGGTGTGCTCGAACTGCGCCGTGCGGCGGCGGTCCTTCGTGACGACCGTCCAGCCGTCCTCCCACATGTCCCACTCGTGGGTGCCCAGCGTCAGCATCGGCTCGATCGTGAAGGTCATGCCCGGCTGCATCACGGTGGTGGCCCGGGGGTCGTCGTAGTGCGGGATGATCAGGCCGGAGTGGAACGAGCTGTTGATGCCGTGCCCGGTGAAGTCGCGGACGACGCCGTAGCCGAAGCGCTTGGCGTAGGACTCGATGACCCGGCCGATCACGTTGATCTGCCGACCCGGCCGGACCGCCTTGATCGCCCGTCGCAGCGCCTCCTCGGTGCGCTCCACCAGCAGCCGCGACTCCTCGTCCACCTCGCCGCACAGGTAGGTGGCGTTGTTGTCGCCGTGCACACCGCCGATGTACGCGGTGACGTCGAGGTTCACGATGTCGCCGTCACGCAGGACCGTGGAGTCCGGGATGCCGTGGCAGATCACCTCGTTGACCGAGGTGCACAGCGACTTCGGGAAGCCCCGGTAGCCGAGCGTGGAGGGGTAGGCGCCGTGGTCGCAGAGGAAGGTGTGCGCCACCTCGTCCAGCTTGTCGGTGGTGACACCCGGTGCGATGTGCTTGGCCGCCTCCGCCAGCGCCTGCGCGGCGATGCGACCGGCCGTGCGCATCCGCTCGACGGTCTCGGCGTCCTGCACCTCGGGGCCGCTGTACGGCGTGGGCGCCGTCTTCCCGACGTACTCGGGGCGGGCGATCGTGGCGGGCACGCCCCGGGAGGGGGAGACCTTGCCGGGGACGAGGAGAGACTGGGACATGCGGGGAAGTCTAGAGCGTCCCCGGCGGGCTGCGGCGGCTGTGGTGACGGCACCCGTGGTGGGGCAGCATGACCGTATGTCTCTCTTCAAGCGCACGACGGTCGGCAAGCCGGGCGAGTGGTTCTACTGCCTGCGGCACCAGAAGGTCGAGGAGGGGCCGGAGTGCCCCGCCAAGGACCGGTTCGGCCCGTACGGCACGCGCGAGGAGGCGGAGAACGCGATGCGTACCGCCCACGAACGCAACAAGGAGTGGCGGAACGACCCGCGCTGGCACGACGACGACAAGCAGGCGGACGACAACGAGGACTGAGACGAGGACAAACGAGGACTGAAACGAGGACAAAACGAGGACCGAGACGAGGACCGAGACGAGGACCGAGACGAGGCCTGAGGTGACCGAGTAGTCACCGGACGGCGGCGCGCGGCCGCCGCGTGGTGGCAGGATCGGGATCATGACTGCTACCGATTCCCAGCCCCCCGCCAAGCCCGCACCCAAGGACCCCTGGACGCTCCCGGACGTCTCCGGCCTTGTCGTCGGCGTGCTCGGCGGGACCGGCGACCAAGGGCGCGGCCTCGCCTACCGGCTGGCCCGCGCCGGCCAGAAAGTGATCATCGGCTCCCGCACCGCCGAGCGTGCCCGCACCGCCGCCGAGGAACTGGGCGAGGGCGTGGAGGGCGCGGACAACGCCGAGTGCGCGCGGCGCAGCGACATCGTGATCGTCGCCGTACCGTGGGAGGGGCACGCCGACACGCTGCGGTCGCTGCGCGACGAACTGGTCGGCAAGCTTGTCGTCGACTGCGTCAACCCGCTCGGCTTCGACAAGAAGGGCGCCTACGCGCTGCGTCCCGAGGAGGGCAGCGCGGCCGAGCAGGCGGCGGCGCTCCTCCCGGACTCCCGGGTCACGGCCGCCTTCCACCACCTGTCGGCGGTGCTGCTGCGCGACCCGGAGATCGACGAGATCAGCACGGACGTGATGGTGCTCGGCGAGGTGCGGGCGGACTGCGAGATCGTGCAGGCGCTCGCCGCCCGCATCCCGGGGATGCGGGGCGTCTTCGCCGGTCGGCTGCGCAACGCGCACCAGGTCGAGTCCCTGGTGGCCAACCTCATCTCGGTGAACCGGCGCTACAAGGCGCACGCCGGCGTACGCCTCACCGACATCTGACCGCTCGGAGGCACGGCGGGGGCATGGGGGACAATGGGGGCGGACGACCGCACCCGAACTGGAGCCGCCCCCATGCCCCGCATCGCCGTCTACGCCCTGCTGACCTGCGTGCTGGCGCTGGCCGCCGCCGTGCTCTCGTTCGCCAACGGAAGCTGGCTGGGAATCGTGTGGGTGATGGTGCTCGGGGTCTCCTCGAACATCGCCTGGTTCTACTGGCGCAAGGCGCAGATGGACCGGCAGCGCGCGGCGGCCGTCGCGAACGGCGACGCCGGCGCGTGAGGCCACGCCGGCGCGTGAGGCCCGGTACACCCGAGCGCCCACGCGCCGACGCGCCGCCACAATGACGCGGACCGCCTGACGGGCCCCCGCGCGCCGCCCGCCGGGCTCAGTGGAAGGTGTGCTCCTCCTGGGGGAAGGCACCGTGCGCGACGTCCTCGGCGAACGCCTTCGCCGCGTCCCCGAGCGACTGACGCAGCTCCGCGTACTGCTTGACGAAGCGCGGCACCCGCCCGGCGGTCATGCCGGCCATGTCCGTCCACACCAGCACCTGGGCGTCGCAGCCGGCGCCCGCGCCGATGCCGATGGTCGGGATGTGCAGCGAGCGGGTCACCTCGGCCGCCAGCTCCGCCGGGACCAGCTCCAGCACCAGCGCGAAGGCGCCCGCGTCCTGCGCCGCCTTGGCGTCGCGCAGCAGCCGGTGCGCGTCCTCGTCGGCCCGGCCCTGCACCCGGTAGCCCATGGTGTGCACGGACTGCGGGGTCAGGCCCAGGTGGGACATGACCGGGATGCCGGCGGAGACCAGCAGCTCGGTCTGGGCCAGTGAGCGCTCGCCGCCCTCCAGCTTCACCGCACCCACCCCGGCCTCCTTGACCAGCCGGGTCGCGCTGCGCAGTGCCTGCGTGGGGCCCTCCTGGTACGAGCCGAACGGCAGGTCGCCGACGACCAGCGCGCGGCGCGTGCCGCGTACGACGGCCGCCGAGAGCATGGTCATCTGGTCGAGGGTGACGGGCACGGTCGTGTCGTAGCCCAGGTGGCAGTTTCCTGCCGAGTCTCCGACGAGCAGGACGGGAATACCGGCCTCGTCGAACACGCCGGCGGTCACCGCGTCGTACGCGGTGAGCATCGGCCACCGCTCGCCGCGTTCCTTGGCGAGCGCGAGGTCGCGGACCGTGATGCGGCGGTTCTGCTTCCCGCCGTAGAGCGCCTTACCGCTGTCGGCGGCCCTGTCGGTGGTCTTCTCGGCGGTGGTCTTGTCGGCTGTGGCCGTGTCGGCCGTGGTCTGGGCCGGTGCGCCGCCGGTGGCGGCGTTGTGGGCATGCGTCATCGCAGGCTCCTGTGTTGTGTCGTCTCGTGGCGCCCTCACGGCGTCCCCGGATCACCTCCCATGGTGGCACCGCGCGGGAGCGGGGGAAAGCCCGGCCCGCGCGGCCGCGATGTGACGTGGGTCCCAGTGCACGAGACGTCCCGGAAGCGCCCGCCGGGGCGCGCTGCGCCGTGCGGGCGGCACCCGGCGCGCGCGGTGGTTGCGCGGAGTGCGTACGGGGATGAATCGGAACGGATGGCTCCGGGGCTGGAACTGGTCGACGACCTTCGCACGTCTGGGACAGGGAGCGGTTCTTCGGGAGCCGCTCCGGCACGTTTCCCGGCATCACGGTGGTGGCGTATGGTTCCCGCCCGGGCCGGCAGCACACGGCAAGTGAGGGCAGCGCATGGCAGGGGTGGACACCACGGAGGCGAAATCGGTCGGCACCCGGCGGCCCGGCGGCTCTTCCAGGCGACCACGCCTGTCCGCACTGCGCGGCCGGAACGTCTGGCGTCGCGGACTGGTGCTCGCCGCACTGTCCCTGCTCCTCGGGTTGGGCATGGCGCTGCACTCCCGCATCCCCAACACCATCGGCAACCTCGGTTCGCTCCTGGAGACCTTCCTGCCGTGGTGCGGGGTGATCATCGTCCTGCTGTTCGTCCTCGCCGTACTGCGACGCTCGGCGAGCGCGCTGATCGCCCTGCTGCTGCCGGTGCTCGTGTGGGTGAACCTGTTCGGCGGGCTGGTCACGGACAAGACCGGCGGAGTCGGCGACCTCATGGTCGTCACCCACAACGTGGACGCCGACAACCCCGAACCCGCCGCCACGGCCGGCCAGCTCGCGGACTCCGGCGCCGACATCATCGCGCTGGAGGAACTGCCCGGCCGCTCGGTCTCCGTCTACCAGAAGGCCCTCGAAGCCCGGTACCCGTACCACGCGGTGGAGGGCACGGTCGGCGTGTGGAGCAGGTACCCGCTCAGCGACAGCCGCCCGGTGGACATCCAGATCGGCTGGACGCGCGCGCTCCGCACCACGGTCACCACCCCCCAGGGCGACATCGCCGTCTACGTGGCCCATCTCCCGTCGGTGCGCGTCCAGTTCAAGGCCGGCTTCACGGCCGGCCGCCGGGACGACGCCGCCGAGCAGCTCGGCCGGGCCATCTCGCAGGAGTCGCTGGGCCGGGTCGTCCTGCTGGGCGACCTGAACGGCACGATGAACGACCGGGCCCTGGCCCCGGTGACCTCCCAGATGCGCTCCACGCAGGGCGCGGCCGGCGCCGGCTTCGGCTTCAGCTGGCCGGCGGCGTTCCCGATGGCCCGCATCGACCAGATCATGGTCCGCGGCATCGAACCCAAGTCCTCCTGGACCCTCCCCCGGACCGGCAGCGACCACCTCCCCCTCGCGGCCTGGCTGGAGCTGTGAGGCCGGTCTCATCCCGGTCCGGTCGGTAGGCG
>NZ_VJYK02000261.1 GCF_007097205.2 Streptomyces alkaliterrae | reverse complement strand
GGGCGGGAGTACGGCGGGGGCGGTGACGGCCGGGTGTCGCAATCGCCGGCGTGCCGCATCCTTGAAGGCATGGAGTTCCTCGGGGACCGGTCAGTCAGGCGTGAGGGGAGGGCGCGGAAGATGCCGGCCAGCGCGCCCACTCATAACGCTTCAGTGCACAACAACGGGCTCGGTGCGACGGACGCTCCGGCGTCGGTGCACCATGGACCGATGCGTGACGACGAGAGAACGGCCGTGTCGGCCATCGGTACTCTCGTCCGTCGTGCCGCGCAGGGCGACGAGCGGGCGACGCACGACCTGCTCGCGCACGTCCATCCGCTCGCCCTGCGCTACTGCCGCACCCGGCTCAGCCGGCTGCCGGGGGAGGCGCGGCACTTCGTGGACGACCTCGCGCAGGAGGTCTGCCTGGCCGTCCTGTGCGCGCTGCCGCGCTACCGGGACACCGGAAAGCCGTTCGACGCGTTTGTGGTCGCCATCGCACAGCACAAGATCGCCGACCTCCAGCGTGCCGCGATGCGGCGGCCGGGGTCCACGGCGGTCCCCTCGGACGAGATGCCGGAGCAGCCGGACGACTCGCTCGGCCCGGAGGAGCGGGCGCTGCTCAGCAGTGACACCGAGTGGGCGAAGAAGCTGCTGGCCAGCCTCCCGGAGAACCAGCGGGAGCTGATCCTGCTGCGCGTGGCGGTCGGGCTCACCGCGGAGGAGACGGGCCAGATGCTCGGCATGTCGCCCGGCGCGGTCCGGGTGGCCCAGCACCGCGCGCTCAGTCGGCTGCGTGCCCTCGCCGAGCAGTAGGTACAACAAGCGGGGAGGGGAACAAACGGGCGCAACCGGGTGTTGTCGCCGTCGCCGCCCGTAGCTTCCTATGAGAAATCAGCCGTACGAGTGGGTGTCGTCTGGGCGTTAGCATGGACACCCGTGCCGCAGCAAGACCATTGGGGAAGGTGTCATGAAGGACGACGTCGGCGGTGTGCCCGCTAAATTCGCCACCCTCGGGCTGACCTACGACGATGTGTTGCTGCTGCCGGGCGAGTCCGACATGGCGCCGCAGGACATCAACACCGCGTCGTACGTGACGCGGAACGTCAAGGTGAACATCCCGCTGCTGTCGGCGGCGATGGACAAGGTCACCGAGGCCCGGATGGCGATCGCGATGGCCCGCCAGGGCGGCGTCGGCGTGCTGCACCGCAACCTCTCCATCGAGGACCAGGCCGCCCAGGTCGACCGGGTCAAGCGGTCCGAGTCCGGCATGGTCGCCGATCCCATCACGATCCGCCCCGACGCCAGTCTCCGCGAGGCCGACGCGCTGTGCGGCCGGTTCCGCATCAGCGGCGTGCCGGTGACCGACAACGCGGGCAAGCTGCTGGGCATCGTCACCAACCGCGACATGGCCTTCGAGACCGACCGCGACCGCCAGGTCCGCGAGGTCATGACGCCGATGCCGCTGGTCACCGGCCGGGTCGGCATCAACCGCGACGAGGCGATGGAGCTGCTGCGGCGGCACAAGATCGAGAAGCTTCCGCTGGTCGACGACGAGGGCCGGATCAGGGGCCTCATCACCGTCAAGGACTTCGTCAAGGCCGAGAAGTACCCGAACGCCGCGAAGGACGCCGAGGGCCGCCTGCTGGTCGGCGCGGCGGTCGGCGTCGCCGGCGACGCGTACGAGCGGGCCCAGGCGCTGATCGAGGCCGGCGTCGACTTTGTCGTCGTGGACACCGCGCACGGCCACTCCCGGCTGGTCGGCGAGATGGCCGCGAAGATCAAGTCGGGCAACCAGGTGGACGTCATCGGCGGCAACGTCGCCACCAGGGACGGCGCCAAGGCGCTCGTCGACGCCGGTGTGGACGCCGTGAAGGTGGGCGTCGGCCCCGGCTCCATCTGCACGACGCGGGTGGTCGCCGGTGTGGGCGTGCCGCAGGTGACGGCGATCTACGAGGCGGCCGAGGCGGCCCGCGCGGCCGGCGTGCCGGTGATCGGCGACGGCGGCCTCCAGTACAGCGGCGACATCGCCAAGGCGCTGGTCGCGGGCGCGGACACGGTCATGCTGGGCAGCCTGCTCGCCGGGTGCGAGGAGTCCCCGGGCGAGCTGCTGTTCATCAACGGCAAGCAGTTCAAGTCCTACCGGGGCATGGGCTCGCTCGGCGCCATGCAGTCGCGCGGCGACCAGCGCTCCTTCTCCAAGGACCGCTACTTCCAGGAGGAGGTCAGCGGCGACGACAAGCTGATCCCCGAGGGCATCGAGGGCCAGGTGCCCTACCGCGGCCCGCTGGCGGCCGTGGTGCACCAGCTGGTCGGTGGTCTGCGGCAGTCGATGTTCTACGTCGGCGGCCGGACGGTCCCGGAGATGAAGGAGCGCGGCCGGTTCGTGCGCATCACCTCGGCCGGTCTGCGGGAGAGCCACCCGCACGACATCCAGATGACCACCGAGGCGCCGAACTACAGCAGCCGCTGAGCCCGCGCCGGCCCCGGGCGCGTCGGGTACGCCGTCATCGCCCGGGTCCTGCCGGAGGAGTGGCGGCCGCCTGGGATACTGGGTCGCCCTGGGACACCGAGGGGCGCACACCGTACGGAAGGGCAGTATCACGTGACTGAGATCGAGATCGGGCGCGGCAAGCGCGGGCGGCGGGCGTACGCGTTCGACGACATCGCCGTCGTGCCGAGCCGTCGCACGCGCGACCCGAAGGAGGTCTCGATCGCCTGGCAGATCGACGCCTACCGCTTCGAGCTGCCGTTCCTGGCCGCGCCCATGGACTCGGTCGTGTCGCCCGCCACCGCGATCCGCATCGGCGAGATGGGCGGGCTCGGGGTGCTCAACCTCGAGGGCCTGTGGACCCGCTACGAGGACCCGCAGCCGCTGCTCGACGAGATCGCCGAGCTGGACGAGGAGCAGGCGAACCGCCGCCTCCAGGAGATCTACGCCGAGCCGATCAAGGAGGAGCTGATCGGCCGGCGCATCAAGGAGGTCAGGGACGCGGGTGTGGTCACCGCCGCCGCGCTCTCCCCGCAGCGCACGGCGCAGTTCTCCAAGGCGGTCGTCGACGCGGGTGTGGACCTGTTCGTGATCCGGGGCACCACGGTCTCCGCGGAGCACGTGTCCTCGGCCGCCGAGCCGCTGAACCTCAAGCAGTTCATCTACGAGCTCGACGTGCCCGTCATCGTCGGCGGCTGCGCCACCTACACGGCCGCCCTGCACCTGATGCGCACCGGCGCGGCCGGTGTGCTCGTCGGCTTCGGCGGAGGCGCCGCGCACACCACGCGCAACGTGCTGGGCATCCAGGTGCCGATGGCGACCGCCGTCGCGGACGTGGCCGCCGCCCGCCGCGACTACATGGACGAGTCCGGCGGCCGGTACGTGCACGTCATCGCGGACGGCGGCGTCGGCTGGTCGGGCGACCTGCCGAAGGCCATCGCCTGCGGCGCCGACGCCGTGATGATGGGCTCGCCGCTGGCGCGCGCCACCGACGCCCCCGGCCGCGGCCACCACTGGGGCATGGAGGCCGTCCACGAGGACGTGCCGCGCGGCAAGAAGGTGCACCTGGGCACGGTCGGCACGACCGAGGAGGTGCTGACCGGTCCGTCGCACACGCCCGACGGTTCGATGAACTTCTTCGGCGCGCTGCGCCGGGCGATGGCCACGACGGGCTACTCGGAGCTGAAGGAGTTCCAGCGGGTCGAGGTCACGGTGGCCCGCAGCCGCTGAACCGCGCCGAGCACGGCCCGAGCCGACGTAACCGAGGGGCGCCCCCGAGTGGGGGCGCCCCTCGCGTCCACCGCCGTACGGGTGATGCGCCGCGCGTCAGTCGGCGTGCCGGGCGGCAGGCGGCAGCAGGGTCGCGTGGCCGTCGTCGGCCAGGGCGTGAGGCAAGGCGGAACCTTTCGTCGGTGGCTTCCGTGGCTTCGGTGGCTGCTTCGGTGATGGGGGCCGCGCCGACCGGAGGCGCGCGCGGCAGGAGTCGGGCACGGCCGTCCGGGCGGCGGGCCGTGGCGGCCCGTCACCTGGTGACGAGTCAGAGGAAAGGAGAGCGCCGCGAGTCGTCCTGCCTCACACCGGCCCGGGCGGATCGGACCCGGGCCGGCGGGCGGAGGCGGCGCGTCGTCGGTGCGTCGACGCCGCGTCGACGCCGCGTCGGCTCAGCGGAGCAGCGGCCGCGCTCGGCGCTACAGCATCAGCGAACGGACAAGACGGCAGGTCGTGTCCGACGGCGGGTGCACCCCGACCAGCGGGGCGATGGCGCGGATCCGTCGGTTCGGGGCCTGGGTCGGGTGGTAGACCCCGGTGTTCAGCAAGGCGATGGCCAGCCGCATGGCCTTCAGCTTGCGGTTGTGGGATTCATACCATTCACGCGGCTGACCGGCGGGCAGCCGCACCTCTCTCAGCGGGGGCAGCGGTGGTGCGTCGACAACGGCCATCGGCATCCTCCAGGGTGCGTCGGCGAACCAATCGAACACTGTCGATTCTAGTCGCCACCACTGACAAAGCCCCTGGCCAGCGCGGATGTTCAGAGCCGGTGCGCGACTCCGGCCGGACTCGCGCCACGGGTGTCGAGAAGCAGCTGCGCCTTCGCCGCGAGACCCTGGAGGTCGTACACGCGGTGGTTCTGCAGCAGCACCGTCAGATCCGCCTCGGCGGCGGCGTCATAGAGGGAGTCCACACGTGGGACGGGTCGGCCGGCGATGGACCACTGCGGCACGTGGGGGTCGTGGTAGGTGAGGTCGGCGCCGAGGTCGGTGAGTCGGGCGGCGACCTCGCGGGCGGGTGAGCCGGTCTGGTCGGCGAGGTCGGGCCTGTGTGTCACGCCGAGCAGCAGAACCCGGGCGCCGCGCGCCGACTTGCCGTGCTCGTTGAGCAGCGCGGTCGTGCGGTGCACGACGTACTCGGGCATCCGGTCGTTGACCGCGCGGGCGAGCGCGACCAGCCGCGGCGGGTGGCCGAACGCCCGGCGCGGCGCGGCCAACTGCGCCGGGTCCACCGGCACGTCGTGCCCGCCGACGCCCGGGCCCGGGCGGAACGCCTCCGCCGGCGGGCGGGTGTCGGCGCAGCGCAGCACGTCCCACAGGTCCACGCCGAGGTCGTGGCAGAGGATCGCCATCTCGTTCACCAGTGCCGTGTTGACGTGCGCGATGTTGTTCTCGAGCAGTTTGGCGGTCTCCGCCTCGCGCAGTCCGCGCGCTCGGACGACCTTGTCGGTGAGCCGGCCGTAGCAGGCGGCGGCGGCCTCGGTGCAGGCCGGCGTGAGGCCGGCGATGACCCGGGGGCTGTCGTCGGGGCGGCCGGGCGCGCAGGCGAGTTGGAAGTCCCGCCCGGCCCGCAGCCCGGAGCCGGTCTCCAGCACGTCGCGTACCACACTCTCGGTGGCGCCGGGCGGCACTGTGGACTCGACGACCACGGTGGTGCGGGGGCGCATCCGGCGCGCCAGCGTGGCGGCGGCGTCGAGTACGGCGGTGAGGTCGAGCGAGCCGTCGGCGGCGGCCGGGGTAGGTGCGCACAGCAGCGCGGTGCGGGCGCGGCCGAGGACGTCCGGGTCGGCGGTCGGAGTGAAGCCCGACTTGAGCATCCGGCGCAGTTCGGGCGCGCTGAGCGAGCCGTCGGCGGGGGCGCGGCCGGCGGTCAGTTCCTCGACGACGCCGGGCGCCGGCTCGTAGCCGAGAGTCCGGACGCCCGCGGCCGTGGCGTTCCGGGCGGCCGACAGGCCGAGGGGGCCGAGTCCGAGGACTGCGAGATCTACGGGCATGGCTGCGGGTTCCTTCCCGTGGCGGCGGCGGTCGCTCGTTGGGGCGCTACGTCAGGTTAAGCGCATATATGACAGATATGGTGGATTGCGACCGCCGTGCCGGATGCCGGGTCAGCCGCCGGGAAACCGGGGACGATCCTGGGACGGGACCCCTCCCGGGCCCGATGACACGGACCGACCGACGACGGAACGACCGACGACGGACCGACCAGGCGACACGACGGCACGGCCGGACAGGCGGTGCGACCCATGGGAGGCAGACGGTGAGGACGGCGACACTGGGACCGGCCGAGCGGACGGAAGCGCTCGCCCGAATGGCCGAACGCGAACTGGACGTGCTCGTCGTGGGCGGGGGAGTGGTCGGCGCCGGCACGGTCCTCGACGCGGCGACCCGAGGGCTGAGCACCGCCATCGTCGAGGCCCGCGACTGGGCGTCGGGCACCTCCAGCCGGTCCAGCAAGCTCATCCACGGCGGCCTGCGCTACCTGGAGATGCTGGACTTCGCCCTCGTCCGCGAGGCGCTGAAGGAACGCGGGCTGCTGCTGGAGCGGCTGGCCCCGCACCTGGTGCGGCCGGTGCCCTTCCTCTACCCGCTCCAGCACCGGGGCTGGGAGCGGTTCTACGCGGGCTCGGGCGTCGCCCTGTACGACGCCATGTCGGTCTCCTCCGGGCACGGCCGGGGCCTGCCGGTGCACCGCCACCTCTCGCGCCGGGGCGCGCTGCGCGTCGCGCCCTGCCTGCGCAAGGACGCGCTGACCGGTGCACTCCAGTACTACGACGCCCAGGTGGACGACGCGCGCTTTGTCACCACCCTCGTCCGCACGGCCGTCTCCTACGGCGCGCACGCCGCCAACCGCACCCGGGTCGTGGGCTTCCTCCGGGAGGGCGAGCGGGTGGTCGGCGCCCGCGTCCAGGACCTGGAGCACGGCGGCGAGTTCGAGGTGCGCGCCCGGCAGGTCGTGAACGCCACAGGGGTGTGGACGGACGACACCCAGTCGCTCATCACCGAGCGTGGCCGGTTCCACGTCAAGGCGTCCAAGGGCATCCACCTCGTGGTGCCCAGGGACCGGATCAACTCCGCCACCGGCCTCATCCTGCGCACCGAGAAGAGCGTGCTCTTCGTGATCCCCTGGGGCCGCCACTGGATCGTCGGCACCACAGACACCGCGTGGGACCTCGACAAGGCCCATCCGGCGGCCTCCTCGGCCGACATCGACTACCTGCTGGAACGGGTCAACGCGGTGCTCGCCACCCCGCTCACCCGCGATGACGTCGAGGGCGTCTACGCGGGCCTGCGTCCGCTGCTGGCCGGGGAGTCGGAGGCCACCAGCAAGCTCTCCCGCGAGCACACGGTGGCCCACCCGGTGCCCGGCCTGGTGGTGGTCGCCGGCGGCAAGTACACGACGTACCGGGTGATGGCCAAGGACGCCGTCGACGAGGCGGTGCACGGGCTGGACGCGCGGGTGGCCCCGAGCTGCACCGAACGCGTCCCGCTGGTGGGCGCCGAGGGCTACGACGCGCTGTGGAACGCCCGCGCCCGCATCGCGGCCCGCGCCGGCCTGCACGTCGTCCGCGTGGAGCACCTGCTGAAGCGCTACGGCTCGCTGCTCGACGAGGTGTTGGAGCTCATCGCCGACGACCCCTCGCTGGCCCACCCGCTCCCGGCGGCCGACGACTACCTGCGCGCCGAGATCGTGTACGCGGCCGGTCACGAGGGCGCCAGGCACCTGGACGACGTGCTCACCCGCCGCACCCGCATCTCCATCGAGACCTTCGACCGGGGCACCCGCAGCGCCCGGGAGTGCGCCGAACTGATGGCGGGCGTGCTCGGTTGGGACGCCGACAGGGTCGAGCGGGAGGTGGCGCACTACCACAAGCGGGTGGAGGCCGAACGCGAGTCGCAGCTCCAGCCGGACGACCAGACCGCCGACGCCGCCCGCCTCGGCGCCCCCGACATCGTGCCCGGC
>NZ_VJYK02000260.1 GCF_007097205.2 Streptomyces alkaliterrae | reverse complement strand
CTCACCCCCCGCCGTGTCGCCTACGTCGCCTGCGACCCCGCCGCCCTCGCCCGCGACCTCGCCTACTTCCGCGACGCCGGCTACAAGCCCCGCTTCCTCCGCGCCTTCGACCTCTTCCCCATGACCCACCACTTCGAGTGCGTCGCCATCCTGGAGCCGGCGGCAAAGGGCTCCTGACCTGCTCGTCGTGATTCCCGTGAACTGGGCGGGTTGCCTCGACCTGCTCCCGCGGGCGCACGACGTGGAACGTGCTGTTCGTCGAACGAGCATGTCCGACCTGCGCTTTCGACCTGCGACTGGAGTACGGCGAGCGCTGGTACCTCCCGTGTTCACATCGACGGCCCAGCCGAACTCGACGCTCGTTCTGTCCGGACGTCAGGTATCGCGGGGCGAGTCAGCCCGGTCGTTCGCTTCATGCGTCTGATCTCAGCCGACGTGGCATCCGCTGCCTTGTGTGGTGGGGTGCGTGCCGCCCCGAAGGGTGCGTCCGAGCTTTCGCCGGGCAGCCCGGGGCGGCCCCGCGGTACGCCGCCGGCAGGCTGCGGCCAGCAGCCCGTCGGCGGCTGCAGCAGTCCGACATCGTCCTCTTGTCCCACCCGGCAGGCAGCCAACCAGGGTCCACTCGACGGCAGTCCCGCCGAGCGGCACCCTCCGTGACCCGTCAGTCGCCATCCGCGGGCGTCAGGGAGCCGTCCGCCTCACGGACCTCCCCCTTAGCGACG
Source organism: Streptomyces alkaliterrae (assembly GCF_007097205.2). Classification (GTDB taxonomy): domain Bacteria; phylum Actinomycetota; class Actinomycetes; order Streptomycetales; family Streptomycetaceae; genus Streptomyces; species Streptomyces alkaliterrae. The sequence continues at coordinate 6,999 of NZ_VJYK02000260.1, read as the reverse complement.
AGCTCGTCCACATCGTCCGTGAGCGCATCCCTGATGTCAGGCCCCAACCGTGTCCCCCCGAAGAAGCGTGCGACCTCGCGGAGCAGCTCCTCTCCGTGACCGCCCGGACTCTCCTCGACCACGTGCCCCACGACGAGCCGCCGCTCGACCGACGAGACCTGTCCCATCTTGCGTGCCACGGTCGATGTCGGAGTGCGAGCGAAGGCCAGCTCCCGGTCAGGAACGTCATACGCCTCGTCGACTCGCACGATCCGGCCCGCGGAGGCGATCCTCCGCAGCGCTCGACGAACCGAGTCCGGGACCACCGCGCCCGCCCTTGAGGCACCCCACGCCGACCGGACCCGTGCAAGGATCAGGTCCTCCGTCATCCGGCCCTCAGCCTGATCACGGCGAGGGCGACTCGGCGACGACTCCTACGGCGTCCGGGTCCTGCAGCTCCGCGTACCGCATGCCGCGACGCTTGGCCGACGTGACCCGCAGGTCGACCAGGCGCGGGCGTGCGGGGTCTCGATGTATCCGCGCACGCTGATCTCCAGTGTCGCGGCGCGCACCACCCGGGCGATCCCGGGCACGTTCGCCAGCGCGGCGGCGGCCGACCACCACCGGCGTGCCGCGGCCGGACCCCGCGGCCAGCACGGCGAGCACCAGGAACGGCGGGACGGCCGGCAGGACGTCGACCGGTCGCATGAGTACGGTGTCCGCGCCGCCGAGCAACCCGGACGCGAGCCGAAGGTGATCGACTTCGGGCTCGCGGTCCCGTTCGGCCCCAGGCGCACGTTGGCCGGCTTCAGATCGGAGTGCAGCAGCCCCTGGCGGAGGATCTCCACCTCCTGCGCGAACCTCGTCCGTGTCTCGGAGTCGACCACAGACGGCTTGATCACCTTCACGGCGGCCGGCTACCCGCCGGGCGACTCGCCCAGGTACACCTGGGCGAGTCGCCCTACTCGATCCGGCCCAGCAGCTCGTACCCGCCCAACTCGGCGGGATCCTCGGGACCGAGGGGGGCGATGTGCACGGAGGCCTCACCTTCAGCACGGTCGAACCGGGGCTGGCGGCTTCAGCCAAGCTAGACCACACCGCGAGGGAAGAGCATCCCACTCGTACGCCTCGCGTCGCCCTGGTGACGGACCGCCGACAGTGCGGTGCCGACTGCTCGTCCGGGTGGTGTTGCGGTCATAGCAGTTCTCGATGTGGTGAGAACAACTTGCTATTGGACGTCTCGACGGCGGGCGTGCTGGGATCGCCTCATGGTATGAGAGGGAATCCGAACGGCCCTCTCTTGTTGAGGGGGGCCCTATGGCAAGCGCCGAGAAGACGGCTGAGATGCACGATCTCTTCAATCGGACGGCCAGGTCGTACGACCAGAGCGGCGTCGAGTTCTTCGGTCCGATCGGACGCCGTCTCGTCGAGTTCTCGGGAATTACCGCCGGGAAGACCGTTCTCGACGTCGGGTCGGGGCGCGGTGCCGCGCTTTTCCCGGCCGCCGAGGCCGTCGGGGAGAACGGTGAGGTCGTCGGCGTCGACATCTCCGAGGAGATGGTCGGGTACGCACTGGAGGACGTCCGGGCACGCGGCCTGAAGCAGGTGAGCGTGTCCGTGATGAACGGGCAGCGGCCGGAGTTCGAGAACGCTCGCTTCGACGCCGTGATCGGCAGTTGCAGCCTGTTCATCTGGGTCAAGGGCGCCGACGACGTGACGCCGTACCTGCGGCTTCTGCGTGCGGGCGGAACGTTCGCCACGGCGGCGCCGTCCTTCTTCTCCACCGTACGGGGTAAGTGGGCGCTGTTCCCGGAGGCGGTGAACGACCTCCTGATGCCGTACATGCTGCAGTCGCTGAAGCAGAACGGCGCCTACGACTCCCAGTTCGCCGAGGCGGGAGCCAACTGGTTGGCGAGCGAGGAATCCATCGGGAAGACGCTCACGGAAGCCGGTTTCATCGACGTCGCCGTCGAGGAGAAGGACCTTCCGGTTGTGGTGAAATCCGGCCAGGAATGGGTCGAGTTCACCTACACCACCGGAATGCGCGGAATGTGGGAGCGTATCGAGGAGAACGAGCGCGCCGAGCTTGTCGCGGAGGTCTCCCGCCGTCTGGACGGCCTTCGGGGCGGCTCCGGGGACATCACTGTTCCGGTGCCGATCGTCTACATACGCGCGCGTGCTCCTCAGGCCTGAAACAGGTACTGGAAGTGGTAGGCGGATTCGACTGGCCCGTCGTCGCGAGGGAGTCCGAACTCGCGGAGATCGAGCAGTGCACGGCCATGCGGATGGGCGCCCTTCTGGTCGGCGCGCCGGGCGTCGGCAAGAGCAGGCTCCTGGAGGCCGCGGTGGAGCGGGCGGCCCGCACCGGCGCGCGGGTCCTGCGACCGGAGGAACTGGACAAGTTCCAGGCCCAGACGCCACGGCACCGGACCCAGGCACGGCCGCAGCCGATCGTCATAGCCCTGGACGACGTGCATCTGGCGGATCGGGTGGCCTTCGAGTCGGCCCACCGGATGGCGCACAGCGGCCGGGCGCTGCTGCTGGCCACCACCGAACCCGGCGCCGCGCTTCCCGACGAGCTGCGGCGGCTGCTCGTCGGCGGGCGGATGCGGCGGCTCGCCGTCGAGGCGCTGAACCGCTCCGGCGCGGCGCGGATGCTCAGCACAAGGCTCGCCGGTCCCGTCGCCGTGGACAGCGCGGAGCGGTTCTGGGAACTCAGCCACGGCTATCCCCTCGTCCTGCGGGAGCTCGTGGACCAGGGCCTCGCCGACGGCACCCTGCGTCAGGCCGGCGGGTTCTGGCACTGGTCGGGCTTCGGCGGGACACCTTCCGGCCGACTGGTCGACCTGGTCGACCTGATGCTCGGCGACCTCGACGCGAACGAGCGGGAGCTGGTGAACATGCTCGGGCTCGCGGGGACGTTGGAGGCCGGGCTGTCGGTCGTCACCGAGTCGGGTGACGCGGCGGAGTCGCTGAACCGCCGTGGGCTTGTGGTCGCCCGGCGCTCCGGGCTCCGGCTGACGCTGCGCCTGACGCACCCGCTGTGCGAGGCGGTGATCGCCGCCACGCTGCCGGAGCTGACGGCGCGTCGGTTGCGTGTGCGGATCGCCGACGCGATCGAACGCACCGGCGCCCGGCGCCCGAACGACGCGGCGCGCGTCGTCCGCCTCCGGCTCGGCACGAGGCGCCCACCGGGGCCCGACAACGCCAGGAAGGCGGCGGTCGACGCGCTGCGCGCCCGGGACTACCCGCTGGCGGAGCTTCTGTGCCGGTCCGTGCCCGCCGAGGACACCGACGACCGCCTGCTGGCGACGCTCGGCGAGGCGCTGGCCGGCCAACGTCGACACATCGAGGCGGAGGCCTGCCTCAGCTCGGTGCCCCAGCTCGCTGCCGTCCCCCGCGCCCGTGCGCTCAACCTGGCGTTCGGCCTGGGCCGGCTCGCCGAGGCGGAGGCGGTCGCCGGGCGGGACCAGGGGGTTCGGGCGCTGGTGCGGCTGTTCAAGGACCGGATCGCGGAGGCGCGGGAGCTCGCCGACTCGGCCGTCGACGCCGTTCCCGCCCTGTCCGCCCTCCTCCACCACGAGTCGGGCGACGGCGAGCGTGCCCTCGCCGTCCTCCGCCGCGGCCTCCCGGCGCTTTCCGGCCTGCGCGACGGTGACCGGCACGACACCGGCCTGTGCGCCGCCGACCTGCTCGAACACCACTTCCTCACCGGCTGGATCACACTGGACACCCAGGGTCCCGCCGCGATCGAGGCGGCGCCGGCCGGACTGCGCGAGCGCGCCGCCGACGGTGACCCGCGCGCCCGCATGTTCGTGGATCTGATCGAGGCGCGGATCCTCCGGCTCACGGGCCGAACCGGACGGGCGGTGGAGGCGCTGCGACGGGCGGCCGCTCACCGGGGCCCCGTCGAGTGGCTGGCGCCCCGCCCCTGGCGCATCGCCCAACTCGCGGGCGCGGTGGCTGAGTCGGGCGACGCTCGGGAGGCGGCCTCGCTCTTGGAGCAGGCCCGTGAGGCGGAACGGGAGGAACGGCAGCACCCGCTGACGGCGGACGCGATGGCGCTGGAGGCCGCGCTGGTCACGGCCTGGCTGGGAGACCGCCGGGGCGCCGCTCGCCAGGCGCTGGAGACCGCCGGGCGAGCGCTGGCGGCCGGCCGCCGCCACCAGGGACTGGCGGCGCTGCACCTGGCCGCCCGGGCCGGGCAGGCGCGCGGCGCGCTGGTCCTCTGGCGTGCGAGGCATGAGGGTGTCTCGGCCGTCGACGACGTACGACTCCAGCACGTGCTGAGCCTCGCGGACGACGACGGCCGGAGCCTGGACGCCGTCTCCCTGCGGTTCGCCGCCATGGGGCTGCTGCCGCTCGCCGCGGAGGCCGCCGCCGCGGCCAGGCGGGCCCACGAGACGTCGGATGACCATCGCGCGGCCCGGGCCTCCCGGGCGACGAGCGCTGAACTGCTCTCACGCTGCGGCGCCGCCCTGCCGGAGTGGGCCCCGGCGGCCGACGGCCGCGGTCCCCGTGGCCGGCCTCGGTCCCGTGCGGCACTGACCCTGCGGGAGAGGGAGATCGCCACGCTCGCGGTCTCCCTCTCCAACCAGGAGATCGCCGACCGGCTCGGACTGTCCGTCCGAACCGTGGAGAACCATCTCTACCGCGCGTACGGAAAGCTCGCGGTCACCACCAGGACGGACCTCGCGCCGCGACTCGGCGTGGCGCCCGCCCGCCGCACGCGGATCGCCTGAGGCGGGCGGGCACCGGGCCTCACGCCGAGGTCTTCGCGAGCTCCCGCGTGATCCGGTCGTTCCAGGCGGCGAAGGTGGGATCGGCTGCCAGGTCTCCGAAGCTCACCTCTAGCCCAGCCCGGCGCCACCTGGTCGCCAGCCGCATCACCTGTAGGGACTGCAGCCCCAGATGGATGAGGTTGGCGTCGTCCTCGATCTCGTCCGGGCTGATGCCGATCAGGCCGGCGAGCGTCGCGCGCAGCTGGTCCCCGGTGACGGGTGGGCCGCCCGCGGCCCTCGTCTGCTCCGTGCTGTCGTTCATGCGGTGTGGTCAGTCCTTTCCGAGTGGGGTCGGCCGGCGGGACGAGGTCTCCACGCGTCGGGCTCTACGCATCGGGCTCCGCGACGATTTCCACGATCGCGACACCGGCCTCGAACCCCGGGCTGCCGGTGAAGAGCAGCACCTTGTCGCCGGGGCCTACCTTCCGGGTGCTCCAGAGGTGCTCAAGGCCGATGAAGACGTCCGCCGCGCTGATGTGGCCGACCTTGCTGGTGTGTTCCCAGATCCCCTTGTCGAGGGAGAAGCCGATCGGGTCGAGGAACTGGTCCCGCAGCGCGTCCAGGGTGGCGCTCGGGTGGCAGACCCGCTTGATGTCCGCGGCGGTGATGCCGGCGTCCTCAAGGGCCTCGTCGAGGGCCGCCTGCAGCACCTCGCCAGGATGTGCCATGGGCGGCGTGTTCCCCTTGGCCCACTCGTCCATCCAGAACTTGACGCGCTCCTCGTAGTCCAGGGGGCGTCCCACGGTGACCGCGGGAGGGAATATCGGCTCGCTGCCGCGGTGGAGGGATTCCATCGCGGGCGCCGAGTGCGTGCCGACGGAAAGCAGCCTGGCGATACCGCCGCCACGCGAGACGACCGCGGCGGCGGCGCCGTCGCCGAAAACGGAAAGGCGCGAGGTCGTCCAGCGGTCGACCAGCGGCGCGGAGTAGTTGTCCGCGGCCGTCAGGAGAACCGCCGACTTACGGGTGTCGCAGACGAGTCGGTGCGCGGCGAACACAAGAGAGGAGAGCATGCCCTGACAGCCCTGTTTGACCTCCATCGCGGTGATGGGCGTGTCCAGTGTGTTGCGCAGGACGTAATGGGCGGGAGACCACCCGTCCGGTCCCTGGTGGTAGGCGGACGAGTGGAACAGCGCGCCGAAATCACCGGGTTCGTGGTGCGAGCGCCGCAGCGCCTCGCCCGCGGCCAGCACGGCCATCTCGGGTGCCGAAAGCGAATCGGCCACGGCCACGGATTCCAGTCCGGAGGCCGTCCGGGTGTCCGCGTCGTACCAACCCGACTCCACCGCCTGTTCCGTTGTGACCAGGCCGGGCACAAAGGTGCCGAGGCTGGACAGGTAGACATCCTCAAACTTCATCGTCGATTCCTTCCGGTGCAGTCACGCGGATGACGCCGTCGCGCGATCGCGGTGCGCGGGTACGGCCGGTAACGCTGGGCGTCTGCTCCGACCCCTTCAGGCCACCATGTCCACGCCCCGGGCGCCTGAGTAGCCGGTACTCAGATCGCCGACCGGGCCTCCAAGCGGGTGCGGGCGAGGGGCGGGAGAGTGTTCGTCGACGGTCGGCGCAAGCGATTTGACGTTTGTCTGACACGGCCCTGAACGTTCTTGTCGGCCTGGGCGCAAGCTTCACGGAATCTGACACTGGCGTGAATCTCTCTTGCTTGCACAGTTGCACAGCCCGGCGGCAGGATCGCTGGGCATACAGCAGCCGGACGCCGCAGAGTGGGGAATTCACGCATGGCCGAATCAGTTCAGAACGGCGCTTTCAGCGACGACGTCGAACTGCGCCGGATCAACCGGGAAACGGTCGAAACCTACATGGCCGCCCGCGGGGAAGCCCGCCTGGTACGTCACCAGTTGTTCACCGAGGACGGTGTCGGCGGTCTGTGGACCACCGACACGGGTGCCCCGATCAGTATCAACGGACGTGACCGACTCGGTGAGCACGCCGTGTGGTCGCTGAAGACGTTCCCCGACTGGGAGTGGTACAACATCCGGGTCTTCGAGACCCAGGACCCGAACTTCTTCTGGGTGGAGTGCGACGGCCGGGGGAAGATCCGTTTCGCGGACTATCCCGAGGGCTATTACGAGAACCACTTCCTCCACTCCTTCGAACTCGACAACGGAAAGATCAGGCGACAGCGCGAGTTCATGAACCCGTTCGAGCAACTGCGGGCGCTGGGTATCCCGGTGCCCGAGATCAAGCGCGCGGGCATCCCCACCTGACCCGCCTCCCC
>NZ_VJYK02000026.1 GCF_007097205.2 Streptomyces alkaliterrae | reverse complement strand
GCCTGCCGCCGCCCCGACCGGACCCGCGCCGCGGCCCGCCGTCCGCCGCGTGACGCTCGACGCCGGCGGGCTCACGCTGTCCGCGCTGCTCGCCGAGCCCGTGGACCGCGCGCCGCGCGCCGCGGTCGTCGCGCTGCACGGCGGCGGAATGAGCGCCGGGTACTTCGACGCCCGCGCCCATCCGGACCAGTCCCTCCTCGGACTCGGCGCACGGCTGGACTACACGGTCCTCGCCGTCGACCGGCCCGGCTACGGGGACTCGGCCGGCGTGCTGCCCGAGGGGCTGGGCCTGGACGAACAGTCGGCCCGCCTGAACGCCGCCCTCGACGACTTCACCCGCCGCCACGACACCGGCGCGGGCCTCCTCCTGCTCGCCCACTCGTACGGCGGCAAACTCGCCCTCACCGCCGCCGCCCACGACCGGGAACCGGGCCCGGAGCAGCAGGGCCGCCGGCTGCTCGGCCTGGACGTCTCCGGCCTCGGCCACCGGTACGCCGCGCCACCCGAGGAACTTCCCGACGACCGCGGGCACGGCCACTGGACCCGCAACTGGGGCAAGCTGCGCCTCTACCCGCCTGGCACCTTCCGGGAGAGCGACAACCTCGTCGCCCCCATGCCCGTACGCGAGCGGGCGGAGGCGCCGCACTGGCCGGACAGGTTCGCGTCGCTTGCCGCGCGCATCCGGGTTCCGGTCCGCCTCACCTTCGCCGAACACGAGACCTGGTGGCGGCACGACGACACCGCGCTCTCCGACCTCCGGAACCGGCTGGCCGCCGCGCCCCGCGTGGTCGTCGACCGGATGCCGGGCGCCGGGCACAACATCAGCCTCGGCTGGGCCGCCCGGTCCTACCACCTGCGGGCCCTCGGCTTCCTGGAGGAGTGCCTCGCCCTGCGCGAGTGCGCTCCGACCGGGCGCTGACGCCGGTGCGCGCGGTGTTCGGTCGGACCTTCGCCAGCGGCCTCCGCTCACTGGGGGTGCGCAACTTCCGTCTCTTCGCGGGCGGCCAGCTCCTGTCCGTCGCGGGCACCTGGATGATGGTCGTGGCGCAGGACTGGCTGGTGCTGTCGCTCACCGAGGACTCCGCGACGGCCCTGGCCACCGTGACAGCGCTGCAGTTCACGCCGTTGATGCTGTTCACCCTCTACGGAGGACGGCTCGCCGACCGCCACGACAAGCGGCGGCTGCTGGTGCTCGCCAACTCCGTGTCCGGGGTGCTCGCCCTCGGCCTGGCGCTGCTCGCGCTGTCCGGAGCCGTCCAGCTGTGGCACGTGTATCTCTTCGCCGTCGCCCTCGGCACCGTGAACGCGGTCGAGATCCCGGCCCGGATGTCCTTCGTGAGCGAACTGGTGGGCCCGAAGCTGCTGCCGAACGCCTCCGCGCTGAGCGCCGCGTACTTCAACGTCGCCCGGGTCGCAGGCCCGGCCCTTGCCGGCCTGCTGATCAGCGCGTTCGGCACCGGCTGGGTGATGCTGCTCAACGCGGTGAGCTACGCGGCCACGGTCGTGGGACTGCGCATGATGCGGCCCTCCGAGCTTCACCTGTCGGGGCGGACGGCCGGACGTGGCCGGGTCGTCGACGGCCTGCGGTACGTGAGCTCGCGCCGCGATCTGCTGCTCCCCGTGGCGCTCATCGCGGTCGTCGGCCTGTTCGGCCTCAACTTCCACCTGCTGCTTCCGCTGCTCGCCCGAACCGTCTTCCACGCCGACGCGGCCTCCTTCGGACTCCTCACCACGGCGTTCGCGGCCGGCTCACTGTTGGCCGCACTGGTCACCACCCAACGGCGCGACCGCCCGTCCGCCCGCACCGTCATCCTCGCCGCGCTCGGCTTCGGAGCCCTGGAGACGACGGCGGCGTGGGCCCCCGACTTCGTCTCCGCGCTGGTGCTTCTGGCCCTCACCGGCTTCGCGTCCCTGTACTTCGCGCAGGCGGTCAACCACCGCATCCAGCTGGGCAGCGACGCCGTGTACCGGGGGCGGGTGATGGCCCTCTACACGCTGATCCTGCAGGGCTCCACGCCCCTGGGCGCCGTGCTGGTCGGCTGGTGCGCGCACCGGCTCGGCGCACAGGCGGGGCTGCTGCTCGGCGGGCTCGCGTCCGTGGCCGCCGCGCTCGTGGCATGGGCCGTGGAGTGGCGGGCGAACAGACCCAAGCGTTCCAGGACACAAGGAGAGACATGGGGGACAACAGCACCACCGGACGGGTCGAGGAACTCGACCGGATCAGGGAACTCGCCCGCCGGGGCCCCGACCCGAAAGCCACCGAACGCCAGCACGCCAAAGGCAAACTGACCGCCCGGGAACGCGTCGGACTCCTCCTGGACAAGGACAGCTTCACCGAGGTCGAACCACTGCGCCGGCACCGGGCCAGCGGCTTCGGGCTGGAGGCGAGACGGCCGTACACGGACGGCGTGGTGACCGGTTGGGGCACCGTCGAGGGCCGGACCGTCTTCGTCTACGCCCACGACTTCCGGATCTTCGGCGGCGCCCTCGGCGAGGCCCACGCCCAGAAGATCCACAAGCTCATGGACATGGCGCTGGCCGCCGGCGCGCCGATCGTCTCACTCAACGACGGCGCCGGAGCCCGCATCCAGGAGGGAGTGTCGGCGCTCGCCGGCTACGGCGGCATCTTCCGGCGCAACACCAGGGCGTCCGGGGTCATCCCGCAGATCTCCGTCATGCTGGGGCCGTGCGCCGGCGGCGCCGCCTACTCGCCGGCGCTGACGGACTTCGTCTTCGCCGTACGGGACATCTCCCAGATGTTCATCACAGGACCCGACGTGGTGCAGGCGGTCACCGGCGAGGACGTGACCCAGAACGAGCTGGGCGGCGCCGACGTGCACGGCGGTGTCTCCGGCGTGGCCCACTTCGTCTACGACGACGAGGAGACCTGCCTCGCCGAGGTCCGCTACCTGCTCTCCCTGCTGCCCTCGAACAACCGCGAGCTGCCGCCCGCGACGCACTCCGCCGACCACGCGGACCGCCCCGGCGACGTGCTGCTCGACCTCGTCCCCGAAGGCGGGAACCGCTCGTACGACATCCGCTCGGTGATCGAGGAAATCGTCGACGACGGCGAGTACATGGAAGTGCACGCCTCCTGGGCCACCAACATCGTGTGCGCGCTGGCCCGACTGGACGGGCACGTCGTGGGCGTCGTCGCCAACCAGCCCGCCTCGATGGCCGGAGTGCTGGACATCAGGGCCAGCGAGAAGGGCGCGCGGTTCGTCCAGTTCTGCGACTCGTTCAACATCCCGCTGGTCACCCTCGTCGACGTGCCGGGATTCCTGCCGGGCGTCGAGCAGGAACACGAGGGCATCATCCGGCGCGGCGCCAAGCTGCTCTACGCCTACTGCAACGCCACCGTGCCCCGCATCTCCGTCGTGCTGCGCAAGGCCTACGGCGGCGCCTACATCGTCATGGACTCCCGCTCGATCGGCGCGGACATCGCGCTGGCCTGGCCCACCAACGAGATCGCGGTGATGGGTGCCGAGGGCGCCGCCAACGTGGTCTTCCGCCGGGAGATCGCCGAGGCCGACGACCCGGAGAGCACGCGCCGCCGGAAGATCGAGGAGTACCGGAACGAGCTCGTCCATCCGTACTACGCCGCTGAGCGCGGCCTGGTCGACGACGTGATCGACCCCCGCGAGACCCGTTCGGTGCTCTGCCGCGCCATCGCCATGCTGGCCGGCAAGGACGCCGACCTCCCCCGCCGCAAGCACGGCAACCCGCCGCAGTGACAGGTGACAGCAGCGACAGGTGAGAGCAGATGACTCAGACCGACCCCACGACCCAGGCCACCCCCGACCGGCTGTTCCGCATCAGCAAGGGCAGCCCGGACCCCGCGGAACTCGCGGCACTCACCGCTGTGCTGCTGTCCCGCACGGCAGCCGCCGGCGCCGAACCCGACGACCTCTCGCGCCGCCAGCGGGCCGTCGCGCGCTGGCGCCGTCCGGAGCGAGCGCGAGGCTTCGACGGCCCGCGCAGCTGGCGATCCACCGACCGCTGACACCCGCCCCCACACAGAGGAGGAGCCCTCATGGCCGCCCAAGAAGCAGCCGAACCACACGTCGGGAACGACGAGTTGACCGCACTGCGTCGTCAGGTGCGGGAGCTCGGCGACCGCGCGGCGATCACCGAGGTCTGCGACCGCTACGTCAACCGCCTCGACTCCGACCGGCACAACGACACCTGGTTCGACTCGGTCTTCACCGAAGACGTCCACCTCACCTTCCCGTTCGGCGAGTACAAGGGCTTCGACGGCCTCGCGGGCTTCCAGCAGATGGCCCGCACGACCTTCGAACGAACCCACCACCTCGCCGCCAACCACAGGGTCGAGCTCTACCCGGACGGCGACGAGGACCGGGCCCGCGTCCGCGCCCACCTGATGGCGATCCACGTGCGCAAGCGCGAGGAACCGGACGCCCACTTCGACATCGGCGGCCACTACGACGCCGAGTTCGTCCGCACCCCGGTGGGCTGGCGCATCCGGCGGTTCACCTTCGACCTGGTCTGGCACGCGGGCCAGCCGCCGAACGCCGACCACTGACCACGCCGCTGCCCGAGCCACCGTCCGCCCCACCGACAACAACCACTCGACCAGACGACGGAGCACTTGACATGACCACAGGACCCCTGAAACTCGCCGTCATACTCGGAAGCGTCCGCGAGGGGCGGTTCGGCGAGGTGGTGACACACTGGTACGCCGGACTGGCCAGGGAACACGGCGCCTTCGAGGTCGACGTCGTCGACCTCGCCGAAACGGAACTGCCGCTGGTCCTTCCCGAGACGCCGCCCGCCATGGCGACGGAGGAGCTGCGCCCGGCCGGCATGCTCCCCCTGTCCGCGAAGCTGGCCGCCGCCGACGCGTTTGTCGTGGTGACCCCCGAGTACAACCACAGCTTCCCCGCCTCGCTGAAGGCGCTCATCGACTGGCACCTCACCGAGTGGCGCGCGAAGCCGGTCGGCTTCGTCTCCTACGGCGCCCAGTCCGGTGGACTCCGCGCCGTGGAGCAGCTGCGGCAGGTCTTCGCCGAGATGCACGCCGCCACGATCAGGGACGGTGTCGCCTTCCCGAACTACTGGGAGGCCTTCGGCGAGGACGGCCGGCCCCGTGACACCGAGGGCACAGGCGGCGCGGCGAAGGTGATGCTCGACGAACTCGCCTGGTGGGGCACCGCGCTCCACGAGGCCCGCCGCAAGACGCCGTACAACCCGCAGCCCTGACGGACAGGCGCCCGCCGTGCTCCCGGGGTGTCCTGAGGCCGTGGGCTCAGGACACCCCGGGCCACCCGCGCCACCGGGCCCGACCGACCGGGTAACCTCGGGCACGTCGTCAACGCGGCCCGACGGGCTTCCGCCACTCCGCCTCCGCGGAGTCTCGAAGGACACGCCCCCACCCGCACGAGTCTCTTCGTGCTGCCCGGGGGAAGTCCTTGCTGTTCCGCGCGTCCGCGAACACGGTCGCCGTCATGGCGCTCGACGGTTCGCTGTCCCTGCACCTCACCGACCAGTTCGTCCACATGCACGGCTACCGTCCCGGAGCCTCGGAGGTCCGCTCCTGGCAGCGCAGCCTGCCCGTCCTGGCCGCCGCGCTCACCGACGCGGGACTGGGCGACGTGGAGGTCATGCTGGAGTACGCCCTCCCGCTGAACAGCAAACGCGCCGACGCCGTCCTCGCCGGCGTCCACCCCGCCACCGGCGAACCCTCGTACGTCGTGGTGGAGTTGAAGCAGTGGAGCCAAGCGCTGCCGCACGACGACGACCCCACCCTGTGCCACGTCGACGCCTACGCCCACCCCGTCCTCAACCCGATCGAGCAGGTCCGCCGCTACTGCCGGTACCTCGTCAACTTCAACGGCGCGGTCGCCGAACACGGCCAACGTGTCGCCGGGGTGGCGTACCTCCACAACGCCACCGAGTTCGGCGTGGCCGGACTGCGGCAGATCGAGCGGGACGGCCACGGCCTGCTGTTCACCGCGGAACGCCGCGGCGCCCTGATCGACCACCTCCGCGCGCTGCTGAGCGACCGGCACCCGGGCGCCGGAGCCGCCGACGAACTGCAGGCGGGCGCCACCGTGCCGTCGAAGCAGCTGATGGCCGTGGCGGCCGAGGAGGTGCGCGAGCGCGACCAGTTCGTCCTGCTCGACGAGCAGCAGGTCGCGTACCGCATGGTGCTCAACGCGGTACGCAAGGCGAAGCACGCCGACCGCAAGGAGGTCGTGATCGTCACGGGCGGCCCCGGCACCGGCAAGAGCGTGATCGCCCTCCAACTGCTCGGTGAGCTCTACCGGCGCGGGGTACCCGCCCTGCACGCGACCGGCTCGCAGTCGTTCACCAAGACGATGCGGAAGGTCGCCGGCGCCCGAAAGCGGGAAGTGCAGGACCTGTTCAAGTACTTCAACAGCTTCATGACGGCCGAGAAGAACAGCCTGGGCGCCCTTATCTGCGACGAGGCCCACCGCATCCGCGAGACCTCGGCCAACCGCTACACCCGCGCCGAGCACCGCACCGGCAGGGCGCAGATCGACGAACTCATCGACGTCGCCTACGTACCCGTCTTCTTCCTCGACGAGCACCAGGTCGTGCGCCCCGGCGAGATGGGCACCGAGGCGGACATCAGGGCGGCGGCGGCGAAGCGCGGCATCCCCTGCCACACCGTCCCCCTGGACAGCCAGTTCCGCTGCGGCGGCAGCGACGCCTACCTGCGCTGGGTCGTCCGCCTCCTCGCCCTCGAACCGGGTGGCCCGGTCCGGTGGGAGCCGGACGGCCGCATGCGACTCCTGGTCGCGGACACCCCTCAGGAAATGGAAGCCTTCCTCCAGGCACGCCGAGACGAGGGCTACGGCGCCCGGATGTCCGCCGGCTACTGCTGGCGCTGGTCCCCGGAGCCCAAACCCGGCGACCCGCTCCCACCCGACGTTGTCATCGGCGACTGGGCCCGCCCCTGGAACCTGCGCGGCGACCGCGCCGTCTCCGGCGCGCCCCCGGCCGCGCTGTGGGCCACCGACCCGGCTGGTTTCGGCCAGGTCGGCTGCGTCTACACCGCCCAGGGCTTCGAGTACGACTGGTCCGGCGTCATCATCGGCCCCGACCTGCTCTGGCGCGGCGACCGCTGGATCACCGACCGCACGGCCTCGAAGGACCCCGTCTTCAAGAAGTCGACCCCGGACACCGACGTGGACCGCCTGATCCGCAACACCTACAAGGTCCTACTCACCCGCGGCATGATCGGCACCGTCGTCTACTCGACCGACCCCGAGACACACGAGAAGCTACGTGAGTTGGCCGAATCCGACCGTATGAGCGAGGCAGCGCAGGTCTGACCGCGGCGCGCGCCGTCCGGTGACGCTCGGCATATCTAGAATCACGGAAACCGGTTGCGGCCCGACGGGCTTCCCCAGGGACATGCCCCCACCCGCACGAGTCACTCGTGCCCTGGGGGAACCACCTCGTGTCCATGCTCCTGCTGAAGCTGGCAGCTCGTGATCTGCTCACTCTTGACGCGAGACGTCGAATGGTGCCGCACCTCGCGGCCCGATGGCGCCACTTCTGCGGTTCCGACGTCTCGCTCTCCGAAAGCTCCGCCTGGGCGGAAAGCCTCGTGAACCTCGCCGACGACCTGGTCGCCGCCGGTCGCGGGAACGTCGAGATGATCGTGGAGTGCGCCGCCACTCTCGACGAGCCGGTGCGCCAGGGACAGCCCAGGCTCATCGACGTCGTTCTCGTGGGGCGTCATCCTGCTGAGCACCGGCTGTCCGTCCAACTCGTCGAGCTGAAGCGTTGGTCGATGGCGACCAGGGTGGAGCAGGCCGCCGCCGAGATGGTGCACGTGCCAGGGATGGGGAGGAAGAAGAATCCTCTTCTGCAGTTGGGCGAGTCCTTCGCGGCGTTCACGAGTGACCGTGGGCCTCTGCACGGGATCGAGTTCGAGTGCGGCGGCTTTGCCTATCTCCACAACGCCACGGAGGAGTCGGTACGGGCCCTGATCGAGGTGGACGCCCCCACCGGCGCGCACGCTCGCGTCTACACTAAGAACCACCGCGACCAACTGCTCTCCGACCTCCGGGCCCACTTCGCCGAAGAGGGCGGGGCCTCTGAGGCAGAGATCCTCCTGAGGAACATGGGCCTGCGCAACACGCCGCTGCTCGACGCGATGATCCGCTCCTGCGGAGAAGACACGGTGTTCACGCTGCGAGGCCGGCAGAAGAAGGTCGCCGACCAGATCCTCGACGCTGCGGCCAAGGTCCTGCCTGATGAACGGACCCCGTCGCTTCTCCCTGACGAACGGCGCGTGGTCTTCCTGGTCAAAGGCGGAGCGGGGACGGGGAAGAGCGCCATCGGCCTGCAGGTCAAGGCGGAACTGGAAGCCAAGGGGCACTCGGTCAAGTACGCCAGCGGCAGCAGGGCCTTCAACGGGGCCCTCCAGCAGCACGTCGGCTACGGGGACCGGGAGTTCCAGGAGACCTTCAGCTACTTCAGCAGCTTTGTCACACCTCCGGATCCGCCCCTGGACGTATTGATCTGCGACGAGGCGCACCGCTTGCGGAAACGCTCGACCAGCCAGTACTGGAAGCCCGAGCAGCAGGGCACCAAGCCACAGGTCGACGAGCTTCTCGACGCCTCCCGGCTGACCGTGTTCTTCCTCGACGAGGGCCAGACAGTGCGGCCGTACGAGGTGGGCACCGGAGACCTTATCGAGGACGCGGCCGAGCGGTACGGCGCCACTCTCCTTCGCTACGAACTGAGGGAGCAGTTTCGCTGCGGTGGGAGTGACGCCTACATCCACTGGGTGCGCGCCATGCTCGGAGTGGAGGACGAAGTGCCCGAGCGATGGACGCCGGACGGCCTGATGCACGTCGAGGTGGCGGACAGCCCCGAGGAACTCGAACGTGTCATCCGCACCGAAGCGCTCGCCGGGGCCTCCGCCCGGCTCGTCGCCGGGTACTGCTGGCCGTGGACGAAGCCGATCGGCAAGGAGCGCCGGCTGGAGGCCGACGTGCGCATCGGCGGCTGGCACAGGCCGTGGAACGCGAAACACGACGCGTTCTGTGAGAACGGAGCACCACCGTCCAAGATCTGGTCCGTGCACGAGAACGGGCTCGGCCAGATCGGCTGCGTGTACACGGCACAGGGGCTCGAGTGGGACTGGTGCGGTGTGATCATGGGGGAGGACATGGTGCGGCGGGACGGCCGGTGGGTGTTCCAGCGCGGCAAGGAACGCAAGGACCCGGAGACCGGCGTGAGGAGAGTGGCCGTTCCTGGTTCCTTCGACCCGAAAGTGAAGCCCCGAAGCGTGAACGACGAGGAGTTCGCCCGGCTGGTCCGCCACGCCTACCACGTGCTGATGACCAGGGCGAGCCGCGCGACGGTGCTCTACTCGACCGACGAGGAGACGCGGGCCTACTTGAAGGACCTGGTCGGCGAGGTCCAGATACACGGTTTGCGCCCCACCTGGGAGAACCTGCCGGAGGAAGCCCGCGTGCCGCATCATCCCCGCCCGAACGGGCGGCGACGCGGCTCCCGCAGGAAGCGCCGGACCGCGGTGCCCAAGGGGCCGGACCTCCTGCTCTTCTGAGAAGCTCGGTGGCACACGGGAAGTGGCGGGCTCTCCGGGCCCGCCACTCGCCTGCGTCAGAAGAGCAGGCGCGCTGCCGCCACCACGGCCGCCACCACAAGCTGGGTGGCCGCGCCGGTGGCGACGTCGACCAGGATCTCGCGAAGCCGGTTGCGACGTGCAGGGTTGTACTCAGCGGGATTCACAGGTGTCCACTCCTTGGCGTGAGCTTGGAATGGCGGGATTGCCCTTCCGGGCATCCGCGTCACACCACGTGAAGCACGCGATGGAGACCACTCCGTCAGTCACAGCCGAGGGCCGGAGCCTGAGCACCGCCGACGTACCCTCCGGGAAGGTGCGCAGCGCGTGTCAGATTAGTGCACTCTCCGATCAGCGTTGACGATTTTCGGCCACCGGGGCAGGTGAGCGCCGACACCGCCCACCGACGCCGCGGCGGCCGGCGGGCCTGTCCGGTCGGCCAACACCTCTCCTCGCCCCGCGAGCGACTACTAGGATCTACGCCAGGGCCTGTGGCCATGGGGAACGGCGGCCCGGAGCGGAACACGAGGAGCGGGGAACAGGCATGCGGGAAGGCCGGTGGGTCACGGTCACCGAGTCCGAGTTCGAGCACGAACGCCGCGGCCTGGAGGCCATTCGGAAGAGGCTGCCGGACGCCGAGCCCTGGCGGGCATGGTCGAACTTCACCTTCACCGCGGTCGCCGGCCATGTCCGGGAGGTGGACCTGCTGGTGGTCGCGCCCGGCGGCGTCTGCATGATCGAGCTGAAGGACTGGCACGGCTCGGTCACCTCCGAGAACGGCACCTGGGTGCAGACCACTCCCAGCGGTCGGCGCCGCACGCACGGCAATCCCCTGCATCTGGTCAACCGCAAAGCCAAGGAACTGGCCGAACTGCTCACGCAGACCGGCACCAGACGCGTGTGGGTCGCCGAAGCCGTCTGCTTCACCGACAACCGCCTCCACGTGCGGCTACCAGCCCACGACCAGAACGGCGTGTACACGGTCACCGAACTGGTCGAGATGCTGGGGCAGCCCCCGCGCGACGAACGGCGCCGCGTCACGGCCCCCGGCTCCCGGGAGATCGCGGCGGCGCTGAAGAAGATCGGTATCCGCAAGAGCGACGCGCAGTACAAGGTCGGCCCCTATGAGCTGGAACGGAAGTCGTTCGACTCCGGGCCGACCTGGGTGGACTACCTCGCCCGTCACAGCGAGCTGCCGGAGGCCGCCCGCGTCCGCATCTATCTCACCGAGCGCGGCTCGGACAACTCGCTGAGGCAGTCCGTCGAGAACGCCGCCCGGCGTGAGGCCGCGGTGCTGGGCCGGTTCAAGCACCCGGGCGTGGTCGAACTCAAGCAGTACTTCCCCTCCGGCCACGCCGCCGGACCCGCGCTGATCTTCGACTACCACCCGAACACCCTGAAGCTGGACGAGTACCTGGTCCAGTACGGCGAGAAGCTGGACATCCTCGGCCGGATGGCCCTCGTGCGCCAGCTCGCGGAGACCATGCGCTCCGCGCACTCCAGCCGCATCCACCACCGCGCGCTCGCCGCCCGCTCTGTGCATGTCGTACCGCGGCCACGCGGCCTGAAGGGCCGGGCCGTCGGGGAGGACGCAGCCTGGCTCGCTCCCCGACTGCAGATCTCCGACTGGCAGATCGCCACCCAGCGCAGCGGCGACTCCTCCCAGGGCCAGGGCATGACCCGCTTCGCGCCCACCGCGCTCTCCGCCCAGCACCTCGGCGACGACGCCGACCCCTATCTCGCCCCCGAGCTGACCGCTCTGCGCCCCGATCCGGTATCGCTCGACGTCTACGGGCTCGGTGTCCTCACCTATCTCCTGGTCACCGGCAAGGCGCCGGCCGCCAGCCAGGCCGAGCTGCTGGCCCGGCTGGAGGCCGGGGAGGGCCTGCGTCCCAGTGGGCTGGTGGACGGGCTGTCGGAAGACGTGGACGAGCTGGTGCAGGCCGCCACCGCCTACCGGCCCGAGCTGCGCCTTGCAAGCGTCGACGAGTTCCTGGAACTACTCGAAGTCGTCGAGGACTCCCTGACCGCCCCGGCCGCGGCGGCCACCGACGCGGAATCGTCCGGCGAGGAAGAGGAAACGCCAGCGGACAAGGATCCGCTGGAAGCCGTCGCCGGCGACGTGCTGTCCGGCCGGTGGGAGATCCGTCGCCGCCTCGGCACCGGATCCACCAGCCGCGCGTTCCTCGTCCGGGACCTTCACGCCGAGGCCCGCGGGACCCGGCCGCTCGCCGTACTGAAGGTCGCCCTCTCCGACAGCCGCGGCGAGATCCTCAAGCGCGAGGCCGAGGCCATGGGCCGGCTGCGCCCCCACTCCGGCATCATCCGTCTCGTCGAACCCGACCCCCTGGACATCGGCGGCCGCACCGTCCTCGCGCTGGAGTACGTCGGCGACGAGCGCGACGAGCACGGGAGCACCGAGGGCGGTGGACGTCCGCGCCGCCGCGAGGAGACCGTCGCTCGCCAGCTCCGGGAGAACGGCCGCCTACAGGTCGACCAGTTGGAGGCGTACGGCGACTATCTCTTCGGCGCCGTCGACTTCCTTGAGGGCGAGGGCATCTGGCACCGCGACATCAAGCCGGACAACATCGCCATCCGCATCCGCCCCAACCGGACCCGCGAACTCGTCCTCATCGACTTCTCCCTCGCCGGCTATCCCGCGAAGCGGATCGACGCGGGCACCGACGGCTATCTCGACCCCTTTGTCGGCGTCATCACCCGCGGCTCCTACGACTCACACGCCGAGCGGTACGCGCTCGCCGTCACCCTGCACCAGATGGCCTCCGGCGAACTGCCGAAGTGGGGTGACGGCGGTGTCCCGCCCCGCATGACCGACCCGGAGCAGTGGCCGTACCCGACCATCGCAGCCGAGGCCTTCGACCCGGCCGTCATGGAGGGGCTCGTCGCCTTCTTCCGGAAGGCACTGCACCGCGACGCGGCCAAGCGGTTCCCCGAGCTGAAGCCGATGCGGGACGCCTGGCGCAAGGTCTTCCTCGACGCCTCCCAGGCGGTCCCCTCCAGCCACCGCAGCCGCCACCCGGCCGCCACCACCACCACGACCGCAGGGGAGGGAACGTCCTCCCAGGGCCCCGCCGCGACCATTGCGGACGCCGAGCCCGAGACCGCCGAACAGCAGCGCGACCGGCTCGCCGCCGAGGTGACCCGCGACACCCCGCTGACCGTCTCCGGTCTGACCCCCGCCGCCCAGTCGTTCCTCTACGGCCTGGAGATCACCACCGTCGGGGAACTCCTCGACTACAGCCGCCGCAAGCTCGTCAACGCCCCCGGCCTCGGAGCAAAGACCCGCAACGAGGTCCAGCGGCGGCAGCGGGAGTGGGGCGAGCGGCTGCGCGAGGCGCCGGTGTCCCCACTCACGGCGAAGGGGCGCGCGGAGGCCAAGGAGGAGCTGGACCAGCTCACCGCCGTCGAATCGGCCGTCGCCGGACAGCTTGTGGAGGACGGGTTCGCGGGCGCCCTGTCCGCCCGCACCCTGCGCTCGATCAGCCTCGACACCCTCGCCACCGTCTTTGTCCCCGCCGTCAACAACAACGGCTCCAACCGCAACAAGGCGGAGATGGTGCGGCTGCTGCTGCGCCTTCCCGACGAGAACGGCGTCCTGCCCGACATCGGTGTCTGGCCCAAGCAGAAGGACGTCGCCGAAGCACTCGGCCTGAGCCACGGCCGCATCCCGCAGATGCTCAAGGAGGAGCGCAAGCGCTGGAAGGCGGAGCCCGCCGTCCAGGCACTCCGCGAGGAGATCATCGACCTGCTGGTGAGCATGGGCCGGGTCGCTTCGGCTGCGGAGATCGCCGACGCACTCGCCGTCCGGCGCGGCACGCAGCTCGCCGGGCGCGAGCAGCGGCGGGCAATGGCCCTGGCGGCGGTACGGGCCGTGGTCGAGGTGGAACAACTCCTGCCGCAGGAAGCGGAGTTCCAGCACCAGCCGAACCGCAAGGCGACGGACGAGTCCCTGGGCGCCGGCCTGCTCGCCCTCGACGTACGAGAGAACGACGGCCCCGACACCCCGACCGCGCCCGGCCTGCTGGAGTACGCGACCCGCCTCGGCAGGACAGCCGACCGCCTCGCGCGGCAGGACACCCTGCCGACGGCCGCGACCGTCCTCGCCGAGCTGGGCGCGCTGACCGCCCCGCCGGGCACGGTCGACTGGGACGAGCGGCGCATGGTCGAGCTGGCCGCGGCTGCCTCCGTGAACGCCGCCGCGACCCCGCGACTGGAGATCTACCCGCGCGACCTCTCACTCGTCCGCGCGCTGCGCCTCACCCAGGCCGGACTTGTCCGCTGGATCCCCGGAATGCCGGACGGACAGCAGCCGGGCCTGACCGCCGAGACCGTGCACGAACGGGTCCGCGCCCGCTTCCCCGAGATGGTCGCCCCCGACGGACGCGGCGGCACGACCCACGACCTGCCGACCGACGGCCCGCTGACCAAGGCTCTGCGTGACGCGGGCTTTGAGCTCGCGCTGAAGATGCACGAGCAGGAGAACGTGCTGCGGTACCTCCCGATTCGGGTCGACCACGCCTCCAGCTACCGCACGATCGGCACGTCGCGACAGGCGACGACCATGGAAGCGGCGACGCGCTACGACGACCCGGAACTCGCGGACGCGGTACGCGCGGAGGAACGACTGCTCGCGTCGGCCCGCCGCGACGGCTACCGGGTGCTGACCGTACGACAGCACCGCGTCTGGGACGCCGTGCGGGAGTTGAGCTCGCGGCGGTTCGGCGCGCACGTGCTGTCGGTGACGGAACTGTTCCTCCATGCCCTCCGAGCACAGGTCACCCCGGGCACCAAGCCCACATGGGAGACCCTGCTCAAGGCGGACGCCGCCGAGCCGGGCTCGAAGAGCGCGGTCCGGTTCGCCGAGTACACGCGCACGGCGTGGGGCTCGGTCGAGCCCCGCATCGCGGAGCTGCTTCGCGGCGACGACGGGGGTGGCGGATCTGGCGGTGCCCGTCCCGTACTCCTCACGGAGGCGGCGGTGTTCGCGCGGTACGACGCGATGGGCGTACTCGACCGGCTTGCGGCGGTGGCCCGCCAGGGCGGACGCGGCCTGTGGCTCCTGACTCCGCAACCCGACCCCTCACGGGAGCCCCGACTCGGACAGGTGGCCGTGCCGTACCAAGCCGGCCTGGGGGAGTGGATCGAACTACCGGACAACTGGGTGCTCAACAAGCACCGAGGTGCCGGCGACATGGTGGCAAGTGGCGTCGAGGGAGACGACAAGTGATCGACCGCAAGGCTCTGTTGGACGACCTCAAGCAGCAGGTCAAGGCGGTCGAGGCCGACCTCGGACGACAGGTGAAGGCGCTGACGGACGTCGGCGCGCGGCTGAGGTCCGAATACGACCGGGCACGCAAACTCGGCCGCACAGCGGCGACATGGAACTCCTGGCTTGACGAACGGATCACCCAGGTCGCCGTGGCATGGGTCCTCGGAACGGTCTTCGTACGCTTCTGCGAGGACAACCGCCTGATCCCAGAGCCCTACCTCACCGGCCCGGACGGCGACCGCCGCGAGCTGGCCGAGTCGCGCTACGACGCGTACGTGGAGACGGACGAGGACCCGACCTACCGGGGCTGGCTGGAGAAGGCCTTCGAGGAACTGGGCCAGGGCCAGGCCGGCCGCTTCCTCTTCGACAAGCGCCACAACCCCCTGTACCAGATCCCGCTGTCCCACGACGGCGCACGAGACCTGGTCGAGTTCTGGCGAGGGCGCGACGAGGCGGGCGCCCTCCTCCACGACTTCACCGACCCGCTGAGCGAGGACGGCACCTCCGGGTGGGACACCCGATTCCTCGGTGACCTCTACCAGGACCTGAGCGAGGCCGCCCGGAAGACGTACGCGCTGCTCCAGACCCCGGAGTTCGTAGAAGAGTTCATCCTCGACCGGACAATGAACCCGGCGGTACGCGAGTTCGGCTACGAAGAACTGAAGATGATCGACCCCACCTGCGGGTCGGGACACTTCGTGCTCGGCGCCTTCCGCCGCCTCGTCCGCCTCTGGGCGGAAGACCACCCGGGACGCGACGTCCACGAGCGCGTGCGCGCCGCACTGGACTCAGTCCACGGCGTCGACATCAACCCCTTCGCGGTAGCCATCGCCCGCTTCCGCCTGCTGGTCGCGGCCATGGCCGCCAGCGGCGTGCGAACGCTGGCGAAAGCGGCGAAGTACGACTGGCCGATCCACCTGGCAGTGGGCGACTCCCTCATCAAGGCCCGGCAGCTTAGTCTCTTCGAGAGTGTTGATGGGGAGGACGAACTGGCGGAACTAGCTTACACGACTGAGGACGTGCACGAGCACTTGCGAATTCTGCAGCAGGGTCGCTATCACGTGGTGGTTGGAAACCCGCCGTACATCCAAGTGGCAGACGCCAGTCTCAATAAGATCTACCGGGAGTTGTATGATGCTTGCGCTGGCGGGTACGCTCTCTCGGTTCCTTTTGCGCAACGCTTCTTCGAACTGGCAAAATGTGATGTCTCTGCCGGGTGTGGGCGCGGCATGGTTGGACAGATCACGGCGAACTCCTTTATGAAGCGCGAGTTCGGGAAGAAGCTAATCGAGGATTTTTTCGCGCACAAGGTTGAACTGACGGAGGTCATCGATACTTCAGGTGCGTACATCCCTGGCCATGGAACTCCCACAGTCATTCTGGTAGGGAAGCCACGTGAAGGTGCCGCGCCTTCGGCCACGATTCGAACGGTGCGAAGTGCTCGGGGAGAACCTGCCGCACCGGAGAACGGTGAAGAAGGTTTGGTGTGGTGCGCGATCGAGGCGCAAGTTGACGAACCGGGATCTGTGAGTCAATGGGTTTCGGTGGATGATCTAGAGCGGAATCAATACTTCGGGCGCCACCCTTGGGTTCTTGTCGCCGGCGGTGTTGAGGTCCTGGAGCAAGTAAATGCCGCGTCACCGGGATGTCTGAGAGAGGCTGTAGAAAGCGTAGGGCGAACGACCTCGACTGGGGCAGATGATATTTTCCTGCTTCCTGATATGGCGACAGTGCGGCGGGTTGGTATGGTGGAAAGAGTCCGCTCATTGGTCGTTGGTGACCTCGTTCGAGATTTCCAGTGCGGCGAGCCTATTCCTGTCCTCAATCCTTATACCGATAGGAGGCAGGAGCATTTGTTGCCTCCAGGAGACCATGTGGTTGAGCGAATGCTATGGGTGGACCGTGCCCGTCTGAGTCGACGCAAGATCTTCGGTAAAACGTTGGTCGAAAATGGGCGTGCATGGTACGTGCACTTGGAGAACTATAGTAGCAAGTTGGATAACGACCGAGGAATCGCCTTCCCGTTTGTTGCGACGCATAATCACTTTGTGTTCGAGCGGAACGGTTGGCTCTTCAATCGAACCGCACCGGTGATCAAATTGCGAGAGGGGGTTTCTGAGGAGGAGCATCTTCGGTTGCTCGGGCTGCTTAACAGCTCGACAGCTGGATTCTGGCTTAAAATGGTTAGCCACGACAAGGGGATTCGCGGAGAAGGGGGTGGATTCACCAGTGACGACTGGGAGCGCTTCTATGAGTTCACGGGAACAAAGATTCAGGAGTTTCCACTCCCGGCCGAACCGCCTACCGCTTACTCCGCCGCCCTCGACGCCCTCGCTCAGCAGCTCACTGCCACGAGTCCTGCTGCTGTAACAGGCAAGTCGGCCCCCACCGCCAGTGCACTTCGCGAAGCCAGGGCATCCTGGGAGTCTACTCGCGCTCGCATGGTCGCTTTGCAAGAAGAGCTCGACTGGCAGGTTTACTCGCTTTACAACCTCCACTCCGACGACCTCCGCGTCTCCAAGGACCCAGATAATCCCAACATCCCTGAGCTTGCGCTTGGTGAGCGTGCGTTCGAGATCGCTCTCGCCCGTCGTGTAGCCGCAAATGAGGCCAGCGACGAGTGGTTCAAGCGGCATGGCTCTACTCCCATCACGGAGGTCCCAGACCACTGGCCCGCCTCATACCGCGAGATCGTCCAGAAGCGGATTGACGCGATCGGGTCGAATCGGGCCATCAACATGGTCGAGCGACCCGAGTACAAGCGGCGCTGGGCCACCGAAGGGTGGGACACGCTTCAGGCGAAGGCGCTGCGGTCTTGGTTGCTTGACCGGATGGAGAACCGTGACCTCTGGTTCGACGAGAGCGGTCAGCCCGCCATCCTCACCTTGGCCCGCCTGACGGACGCGCTCTCGCGTGACGAGGACTTCGCCTCTGTCGCCAAGCTCTACGCGCCCCGCAAGGAGCTCGCCAAGGTCGTCGCTGAGTTGATCACAGACGAGCACGTGCCGTTCCTGTCCGCGCTGCGCTACAAGCCCTCGGGGCTGAAGAAGCGGGCTGACTGGGAGGAGGTGTGGGACCTCCAGAGGAAGGAGGACGCCGCGCCGGACGAGCCCGCGAAGCGGAAGATCCGGGACTCCATCCCCGTACCGCCGAAGTACACGGCTGCAGACTTCCTCCGCCCCTCCTACTGGAGGGCGCGCGGCAAGCTCGACGTGCCCAAGGAGCGATTCATCTCCTATGGGCAGACCAACGCCGCCACCCCCGAGCTGTACGGCTGGGCCGGCTGGGACCACCGGGAGCAGGCGCAGGCTCTCGCCACATATTTCACCAATACGGCGCTCTCCACTGAGGAGATCACCCCGTTCCTCGCCGGACTGCTGGAACTCGAGCCGTGGCTGTTCCAGTGGCACAACGAGTTCGATGTCCTCTACAGCGGCTCCCCGGCGGACTTCTTCGCCGGGTACCGCCAGCAGAAGCAGGGCGAGTACGGGCTCACCGACGACGACCTCCGCGACTGGCGGCCCCCGGCCGCGACGCGGGGCCGTCGTGCAGGCGTCAAGAAGTAGCGGGCAGTGGCTCGGCGTCGGCTTTGTATGTCGATGCCGAGCCCTCCGGGCATGGGGCCTCCCGGTGCGTGTGTGGGTGGCCTCCAGCCTGTACGCGCAGTTCTGCCCATACGGTCTTGCCGGGGGCGGCGGGACGTGGCGTGACGCCCCAGTCGTCCGCGAGGGCGGCGACGAGGTGGAGGCCCCGTCCGGACTCGGACGTGGGGTCGAGAACCCGGGGCGTGGACGGGGGTTGCTTCTCTGCGCGCGTGTCGGTCACTTCGACGCGGAAGGTCTTGTCGACCATGGTGAGTTGGAGGTAGAAGTCTCGGCCGGGTACACGGCCGTGGCGGACCGCGTTGGCGCTGAGTTCCGCAGCGATGAGAGTGAGCGTCTCGTTGACGGGGGTCGTATACGGGTGACCCCACTTGTTCAGGCGGTGTGACACGAGCCTGCGGGCGAGGCGGGCGCCGCGCGGCGTCGCGGTGAAGCGCATGCTGAACAAGTGGTCCGGTGCGGACAGCTGTGACGCGTGCCCGTTCGGGGGAGTTGCCAAATTCATGCGGTCAACGTTTGCGGACTCTGCGTAGCCTTGACCAGGAGCGACGCACTGACGGGTACGGGCTGTACGCGTGGGCGGTGTGCTTGTAGGCAGCGCGAGGCGTGACCGGATAACGGGGCCGCGCGTTGGGTGACGGTTCGGCAGCTGCGGCGGGCTGTAGAGAGGAGCGGCGGAGTGAGCGACGAGGTTCAGCAGCCGGAGCACGAGTCGGGCACGGGCGTCCTGTGGTTGTTTGGGCGGCAGTTGAAGCTGTTGCGGGAGCGGGCGGGCATGGACCGGGCGAAGCTCGGTTCGCTGACCGGGTACTCGGCCTCGACCATCGCGTCGTTCGAGCAGGGGAGGCGGATCCCGCCGCCGAAGTTCATCGACCGGGCCGACGAACTGGTGGGAGCGGGCGGAGTGCTGAGCGCAAGCAAGCCGGAGGTGGCTCGGGCCCAGTATCCAGCGTTCTTCAGAGATGCAGCCAAGTTGGAGGCCGAGGCGCTTGTACTGCAGGTCTACGCCGTACACGCGGTACCAGGGCTTCTACAGACCGAGCAGTATGCGCGGGCGATCTTCGCCATGTGGCGACCGCAGCTGGAAGAAGAGGTGATCGAGCAGAGGCTGACCGCCCGCTTGGCACGACAGGAGATCTTCGAACGACGGCCTGCCCCGCGACTGAGCTTTGTGATCGAGGAGGCTGTACTCATGCGTCCGCTCGGAGGCGAGGCGGCTTGGCGGGGGCAGCTGGAGCATCTCCTACTCATCGAGGAGAAGCGGAACGTCGAGATCCAGGTCATGCCGATGTCCTGTCAGGAACACGCGGGACTGGCCGGCCCGTTCACCTTGATGGAGATGAAGGATGGGCGCAGGATCGCCTACGCGGAGGTGCAGGGCGACAGCCGGGTCCACACCGAGCGTCAGAAGGTCCGAGAGCTTGAATGTACGTACGGGTCCCTACGCGCGCAGGCACACACTCCGGCAGAATCGCGTTCGTTGATCGAGAAGCTGTTGGGAGAGAGATGAGCGGGGAGAAGACCAGGCCCGGTCTGGGCACACTGACCTGGGTCAAGAGCAGCTACAGCGCCGGTAACGGCGGCGAGTGCGTCGAGGTCGCCGCCGGCACCGGCAGGGTTCATGTCCGCGACTCGAAGGACACAGCCCGCCCAGGGCTGACGGTGCAGCCCACGGTTTGGGCGACCTTCGTGCAGTTCGCGGCGCACTGACAAGCACGGGACCGGGGCAGGCGGCGTGTCTGCCCAGGAGTCGCACAAGTCAGAAGGGGCTCACGGAGGTGCCCCGGGGGACTCGCCGCCCAGCCGTGATCGCTTGCTGGGCCGACGACGCCGAGGGCGCGGCCGACCTCGCGGTGCCGCTCGGAATGCTGAACACTGCGGAGCGGCGTCTGTCCCACGAAAGGCAGCCATGAACGAACGCGACGCTCTGCTCAACGAGTTCGCGCAGGGACTGCGTCCGATGTCAGAGGGCGTCGCATGGTTCGACGGCCTCCGCGAGGAAGAGCAGCCTGAGGTGCTGCGCTGCCTCCGCCATCACTGTGTCCAGGCGCGTGCCCTCACCGAGGACGCACCGGAGAGCATCCGCCGTGCCGGGCTGCGCCCGACGCATACGCCTGCAGTGCTGCTTTCGAGAGGTCGGATCGACGAGCAACTGGGGAAGATCGCCGGGCTCGAGCCTCTCGACGAGCGCCGAAAGGCGTTCCGGCTGCTGATCGTGCTGCTCTCGATCGCCGACCGGCGCCGCCGTGATCGCTTCTGCTCCGACGGATGCGGCCACTGGTGGCACCAGCTATCCCAGACCGAGTGATCCGCGGCAAGGAGAGTAGGCCACCGCGAGGCGCCCACTCGAAGCAACCTCCTTGTTTCACCACCTCCGAGCCAGGGTGGTGGGCCCCGCCCCAACCTGGGCACGTGGACGGGACGAGGTGCGGCCTGTGAGGCGGACGCTGTGTGAACGGGCGGCCAACCGGGTCGCCTACGGGAGCGACAGATCGTGCTCGATGGGGCACTTGTCCTGTCGGAGGTGCAGTCGGCACAGATCTTGGAGCGCGGCGACGGGGAAGGTCATCGTCGCTGACTCCCTGTACGTAGGCTGGAACTACCGCGAGGTCTTGGTGCCCCAGGCCCGCTCCCGTGTGACCTCCCGACTGTACTGGTTCAGTACGCCCTCGCTACCAGATCCACATTGCGCCGAGGTCAGAGGTACGGCCGCTCTTGTCGACGCCGACCAGGTGGACCGCCTCCGGGTCGCCGGTGGAATCGGAGTCCAGCGGGATGGCGAAGCGGTCCTCACCGAAGTCCAGGGCGAGAATCCGACCCGGATCCAGTTCGTAGCCGTCGACGGTCTTGCCGATGTAGCAATGCATGAGCTCCAGCGACCCCGGTGCGGGGAAGCGCCACTCGCGGCCCCCGTACACGCCCACGGGGTCGCTCAAGGCCCGCAGAACCGGCCCATCGAAGTGCAGCTCTACGTAGTCACGCACGAAGGACACGGCACTGACCTCCAAGCCCATCAGCAGCTGGAGTGGCTCGTCCGAGTCCTGCGCAGTGGTCACAAGCTCATGCTGCCAGAAGTCTCCGCTCACCCCGTTACGCGTCCGGTCGCGGTCGACTCGGTACGGAATGGCCAACTATCGGTCGCCGCCACGACGCCCCGTTTCAGCCTCCTTCGGACATGGACATCAGTCTGCGAGATCTTCCTTCAACGCTGGTGCTCCCCTTCGCTCGGGGCGAGTGGACGCGGGCCAGGATGTCCACGCACCGGTTGCCCAACCGTGGGCGTGGGCGAGGTCGCGCGACTGAGGGTGGGCTGCCTCCACGATCGCCGCTCGCTTCCCGGTCGCCCAGCTGAACACACCGTGGCGGCGTCGCGGCGTCCTGCTGCTGGCTACTCGGTCGCCTCGGCACGGCCCGGGGGAGATGCAGCCACTTCGGGGTCATTCCGCGCAGACAGCAGTTCTGCGGCGGGCTGGTGTGCGCAGGGCGGGAGGAGGCTGCAGGCGTCCTGTGCCGCCTGGCCGGCGCGGCCGTAGACGAGCCTGTCGCGGCGTACGTGCGGTTGGACGGATGCCGTCTGGTTTCCGCTCGCTCATTCGGGGGATCGGGGTGGACTGGGGGAGTGCGCCTGAACGCGGAGGCCCTGGGGTGGGGAGG
The DNA here is from genome assembly GCF_007097205.2 of Streptomyces alkaliterrae. Lineage (GTDB taxonomy): Bacteria > Actinomycetota > Actinomycetes > Streptomycetales > Streptomycetaceae > Streptomyces > Streptomyces alkaliterrae. Next base: position 7,290 of record NZ_VJYK02000026.1, on the reverse strand, counting down.
TGAGTGCCGAGCGAGTGGGTGAGGTCCCGGCCGATGACGGCGATGTCCCCGTTGTCGAGTTCCCAGATATCGGGGCAGTCAGGAGTTCCGGTTGTGTTCCCCAGTTCCTGGGGTGACTTTCCCAGACGTCTCTTGAAACCCGTGGTCGGATCTGCTTCCCATGGCCTGGTCATCGGCTTCGCCGCCTCGAACGTTCCGGTGGCGCTACGGTAGCAGTGGACACGCCGGACTGACCATGCGTCAGGTTCGTCCTGTGGCGGAAATGGCGCCGAATAATGCCTCCTTGTCTCGTACTGTTCAGGAGTGCGACGATATTGATCAGGAGGGGAACCGGGTCAAGGTGCGGCCCGCGGGTGGAAGCCGCGGTGTCGGGAAACCGGATAAACGGGTGAATGGAGGGGTGTTCGTGGACCCGAGGTGCGCGCCCTCCTGCGCGCCACTGTCACCGGTCGTCGCACGGCACTGGGCGCCGCGCATCCACTGACCCTGCGCTCCCGCGCCAGCCTGCTGGAGATGTTGCCCGCTTCCCAGACGGTCACAGAGGAAGACGGCGCGCTGCTTCTGCTGCCTGCGGAATGCGCCCGACTGCTCGGCCCCGATCACACCGTGACGCTCGGCGCCGCACACAACCACGCCTGGGCGCTGTACCTCCTGGGCCGCTTCAACGAGGCCGACGAGGAGATGCGGCTCGTCACCGAAAGGTACGTGCGGTGCTTCGGCCCCGACTACCCGCTCGTGCTCGCGGCGCGGCAGCTGCTCGCCCGGACCTGGACCGCGCTCGGCCACGTCGCTGAGGGGATCGAGCTGATGACCGACGTCGTCGCGAGGCGGGAACGCGGTCTGGGCCCCGAGCACCCCTTCACCGTCGCAAGCCGACGCCTCCTGGACGAGTTCCGCTCGGGCCGATGGCACCCACCGCAGCCGCCCAGCGGGTGAGGTCCGAACCGGTGGACTTCGCTGGCCGTCCAGACGTTCTGCCTCCGGATCGAACGTTCCCGCGTGCTGCTGCGTCGTAGGGGTGGCTGCCAGAAAGGGAGGGCGCAGTTGTCGCGGACGAGAGCGGACAGCGGACGACCGGAGTTGCTGGACGCGGACCAGGAGGAGCGGGTACGTGCCGTACTCGCGCTCGGCGGTGTGCCGTACGCCGATCTGCAGGACGGAGTCCAGCAGGTCAGATTGCGGTTACTGGAGCGGTTGGAGCGCGGCGGCGAGCCGCCGCGGAACGTCTCCGCCTGGGTTGCGGTGGTGGCGTCGAACCTGGCGATGGACTGGCACCGGTCCGTCCGCCGCCGTAGACGTCTGGAGGAAAGGCTCGGCGCTCTTCGGAACGTCGCGGGAGAAGGGGACGGCGGTGAGGAGACCCGCGTGCGGGCCCTCGCGGTCGCTCGGGCCCTGGAACGGCTGCCGGACGCTCAGCGGCAGGTGGTGGTGCTGCGGTTTCACGCAGACCTGTCAGTCCGGCAGATCGCGGGTGAACTGGGCGTTCCTGAAGGAACGGTGAAGAGCAGACTGCACGCGGCAGTACGGAGCCTTCGTACCGTGCTGCACGATGTCGAGGCGGTGTGACGATGGGACACAAGGACAACGGCGCGGCTGGTGAAGGCGGCTCCCGGCCTGTGGAAGATCCGCTGATGTACGTGCTCACGGACGAACCGGTGCCCGAGGAGAAGTCCCGCGATGCCGCCTTCATGCGGGACTACCGAGCAGCGGGCGAGGACGTGGCTTTGCTGCGGGCGGACCTCGATCGGATCGGCCAGGCTCTGTGCCGTGAGTCTGTCGCCCAAGACTTGGGCGAGGGAGGGGTGATGATCCCCGCCGTGACGTCCCGGGTTCGCCGGCGGTGGGCACTCGTGGTGGCCGCCGCGGTGGTGGTGAGCGCCGGGATAGTCGTCGCAGGTGGGGTACGCGGCGGCGGACAAGGTGAGGGAAGCCCTCCGGGGGCTGCTCTGACCGAGGTGGGACAGCTGGCCTGCGCCGAGGTCGTGGCGGAGGGCACCGTAGTGGACACCGAGCCGGAGGACGACGCGGTGAAGGTGACGCTGGTGGTCGACCGCTACTACAAGCCTGAGCGGGGCGAGCGGACGTACTCGTTCTCCGCGCCACAGAGGGAGGCTGAAAGCTGGACGGGCAGCAAGCTACTCGTGCTGGTACCCCAGCCTGACAGCGGAACGCCGTCTGTCTTCAAGGAAGGTGAGCCGGCGCCCCCCGGCGCGGCGGCGGACGAAGCAACTGACGCCCTGGTGTGGGGCCGCGGGTTTGTGACGAAGTGGCTGGAGGAGTCACTGGGCAAGCCGTGCCCGGTCGATCACTGAGCGACCGCAGCCCTCGGTGTGGGCAGAACCGTTGCAGAAGAAGCAGCGGGGGTCGGGGGCTCACGTACACGAGATCCAACCCCCGCTGCTCTAGCCACGCAGCAGGAGGTGTGACGCTTCACTTCGAGACGGTTGTTCTGTCCTTTGGATCGGTACGTATGCCAGGAAGATTTGTACCGCAACTCTCCTCGATGTATCGCCCGATTCGGTTGCCGGCCCGACGTTCGTTTTCGGTGACTTCACGTTCCGGCTCCTCGGCGCTGCGCACGAGGATTCGGAAGTCCTTGCGGAGTGACTCGGGAGCGGCCTCAGCCAGTCGATTCAGCGTGGCTACTCTTTCTCCGTCCGTGACTGCATGAGGATCACTGACTGCAAAGGCGGCAGTGTCGGCGCAGAACTCGTCACTTGGCGGTGGCAGCGCGGCGTGAGTAGGCTCGGCCTTGCCGCAGGCGCCGAGGAGAAGTATTGCTGCGGTCGCAACAGTCAGGGCGCTGGCGTGTGTGTTCGCCCGCCTGGCCGGGTCAGAGCTTTGCATTGACGGCTTTGATGTCATGATTGTCCAGCTTCTGCGGCCATCCGGAGGTAGTCAGATAGGTCTGCATGCAGGAGTTGGTGTTCGAGTCCGGGCAGAACGGCTTCGATCCTGGGCCGCGATGGCCCAGGTTTCCGGTGTGTCCGATCTCATGACATCCCAGCGATCGCCACTGCGCTGCGGTTCTGCCATTCATCCTGTACTCATTGAAGAAGACCAGGATTTTGTCGCATTTTCCGTTCCACCAGTTCTTTTTCTCGCACCGGGCCCAGCCGAAGTAGTCCGCGTTTCCTTTGTTTCCCCACCAGTCACGTAAACGTACATCGGTCCACTTGTCTGTCCAGTGCGTGGAGATCTTGGTACGTTCGAGCTGAGCCTTTCCGTGGTTTGACGCCTTGTTTGCGGCGGAGTTGAGGTGGTACTTCTGAAAGTACTGGCCAGAGTTGTCCGGTTCTATTCCAGATCCGCCATGCTTCGCTGCCGCGTTGGGCGCGAGGATGATGTGCATCAGTGCGACGACTGCGAGGCCGGTTGATGTTCGTGCTGCGGTTCGACGTGCTCGGGTTCTCATGGGTGACTCCCTGGTCGTGCCGTTGCCCTCGGGGTGGACGGTGCGATGTTCTTCGCTCACTCAGGTAGTGCGGCAACCTGGCCAGCGCTATATGCCTTTGAAGCTCGTTCCACTTCGGTCGTGAGCTGTTTGAAGGTCATCTTCTCAATGTCCTCGAGAAGCTTGTCGTCGTGCGCGGTGGGTTGCAGCTTTTCGCCGGTGACAATGACGCGCCCCTGGGAATTGACCAGCGAGTATCCTTCGTCGTTGGCGGTCAAGAAGTAAACACCTCGGTCCCCCGGAGTCGTCCACGTCACTCCGTTGACCTGTACGCCATCACCCTCTGTATTCCATTCACCTTCGGTGATCTGGAGAGTGGTTTCCTTGGTGTCTTTCTTGGCGTGCAAGACATCGGCGACCTTGAGAGTGACCAGCCGGGCGCGGGATACGCATTCCGTTCCGTGATCGCTTTCATCGTTCTCGCATGGGCCCGCTTCCGCCTTTACGACCTCGGCCTCTACCACTAGGTCGGAAGTAGCCACCATCGTAGGCAGGTCCGAGAAGTGTCTGACCTCTGCTGCCTCGGCAGTGATCTCCGGTCGATCGGTCAGTTTCGTATCTTTGGTCTCGGTGCTGCCATCCGAGCAGGCGCTCATAGCGGTGATGGCTAACGTCACGGAGCCGACCGCCATCCATCGAGCTCGGTTTGCGCGCCGATCCCGCATGGGGAGCCAGGACATCGATAGCCTCCTTGAGTCGATGCGCGCGTCAAGGCTGCGCAGGTGTGGAACTTATGAAGGCACATGTTGGCGCGGAGAGGCTAGTTGTTAATCGCCTATGGCTGTGAGTTTTCGATTCCTGGCTGGAAGTCGTCAAAGGGCATTATGTGGAGTACTTGGTTCCTTTTGTCGAGGCGGGCGGATCTGAGACGGGCATTGGGTGGCCGGCAGTGCCATAGGACCGCTTGGGTCAGTGCCGGGGTACCTCGAGGTGACGTTCTTTGGAGAGGTCCCGAGACAGCATTCGGGCGGCCTGCTTCGTCAGATGGACGACGTGGTGACTGTCGGTGTGCCGAGGTAGGGTGCTGTGCGCAGGTGGCGGCAGGACTGATCGTTCAGCGCGAGGGGGCCATGGAGCGCACGCGACCACGGCATGCCTTCCCCGCCACGGTCGGCCTTCGGAGTGTGGTTTCCGTCCCGGTGGAACGCGAGCTGTCCTCCCCTCGCCGTCGCAGTGCGTACGACTAGCAGCCAGAACGCATCGAACACCGTAGGGAGAGCGAGAACCGACAATGGCCCAGCAGCCCCTCCTCCGCGATGTCATCGACATCAAGGAGTCCATCTCCACGTCGGACTTCGTACTGTCCCTCGCGGAGGCGACGACACCTGAGGGCGCTGGACGTGCGCTCAGGGACTACGTCGTCACCGAGCGGCTGCTGGAGAACTTCGACGAGGCGCTGGCCCTGATCAAGTCCGCGCTGGACGGGCATCGTTCCAAGGCGGCTTACCTGCACGGCTCCTTCGGATCCGGTAAGTCGCACTTCATGGCCGTGCTGTACGCGCTGTTGAGCGGCGACCCGGCAGCGCGCGCACGTACCGAGTTCGACCCGGTGCTGACCAAGCACGAGTGGCTGAGCACGGACGGCAAGAAGTTCCTGCTCGTGCCCTATCACATGCTCGGCGCGAAGGCGCTGGAGCAGCGTGTGCTCGGCGGGTACGTCACCCACGTCAAGAAGCTGCACCCCGAGGCGCCGACCCCGCAGGTCTACCGGACCGACTCCCTCTTCGCGGACATCAGCGCGATGCGCGCCCACATGGGCGACGAGGCGGTTATCAGGGGGCTTGGCAGTGGCGAGGACGAGGAGGGCGAGGAGGACGAGTGGGGTGAGGGCTTCAGCTGGACACCGCAGCTTCTCGACACCGCGCTTGCCGCCGAGGAGAACCACGAGGCGGGCACCCCGCTCGACCTCCGCAACCCCTCGACCCCGGCCGAGCTGCGCGCCAAGCTGGTCAACGACGCCAGTACGAACCTGCTGCCCGGCTTCACCAAGAACGCCGTGGAGGACGAGCACGGCTTCATTTCGCTGGACGCCGGGCTCTCCGTCATCGCCGAGCACGCCAAGTCGCTCGGGTATGACGGCCTGATCTTGTTCATGGACGAGTTGATCCTCTGGCTGGCCACTCTCATCCACGACCAGAAATTCGTCGCGCGTGAAGCCAGCAAGATCACGAACTTCGTCGAGGGCGGAGACGCTCGACGCGCCATTCCCGTCGTGTCTTTCATCGCCCGCCAGCGCGACCTGCGCGAGCTCGTCGGCGATGAGGTGTCCGGGGCCGCCGAGTCGTCCATCCAGGACACTCTCAACCTGGCCTCCGGCCGGTTCGACAAGATCACCCTGGAGGACCGCAACCTCCCGCAGATCGCCCACGCGCGCATCCTCAAGCCCAAGGACGAGGACGCGGCCAAGCTCGTCGACTCGGCCTTCGAGCACACCAAGCGGGTCGGCCCCCAGGTCTGGGACACCCTGCTCGGCTCGGAGAAGGGCACGACCGGCGCCGACGCGGAGTCGTTCAGGCTGACGTACCCGTTCTCGCCGGCGTTCATGGACACGCTCGTCCACATCTCGTCAGCGCTGCAGCGTTCCCGTACCGGTCTCAAACTGATGGGCCAGCTCCTCGCCGACCACCGCAACGAGATCCGTCTCGGCCAGCTTGTGCCTGTCGGCGATCTCTACCCGGTGATCGCGGAGGGCGGCGACAAGCCGTTCACCGACAGTCTGAAGGTCGTCTTCGAGGCCGCCGACAAGCTGTACAAGACCAAGCTGCGGCCGTACCTGCTCTCCTCGAACGACATCACCGAGGACGACGTCGAGCAGTACCGCAACCGGCCCGAGTCCCTCACCGATCCGCAACGCGCCCACCGTTGCCGGTCGTTCGTCGGTGACAACCGGTTGGTGTGCACCCTGCTGCTGTCGGCGCTCGCGCCCAGTGTGCCCGCGCTCTCGGAGCTGACCATCAGGCGGCTCGGCGCGCTCAACCACGGGTCGGTCCTCGCGCCCATCCCCGGCGCCGAGGTTGGCATCATCAAGAACAAGGTCGCCGAGTGGGCCGCACGTTTCCCGGAGATCAAGGAGACCGGAACAACCGCCAACCCCGGTGTGCGGCTGGAACTTTCGGGTGTTGACCTGGACTCCGTCATCGCCAACGCACAGGTCAACGACAACCCCGGCAATCGTGGAGCGCTCGCCCGGCGCCTGCTGTCCGAGGAGTTGGGTGTCGAGCACGGCCGGCTCAGCGAGCAGATCGGCTTCACCTGGCGTGGCACAGCCCGAACCGCCGAGATCGTATTCGGTAACGTCGCGGACGAGGACGAGGTGCCCGACCACGACCTGATGCCGCATGAGGAGGGCCGTTGGCGCATCGTCATCGACCTTCCCTTCGACGAAGGCGAATGGGGGCCGGTCGAGGACGTCAACCGCATTCAGCGGCTACGCGAGCGGCAGCAGGGTGAGCGGTCGCTCACGGTCGCCTGGCTCCCCGCCCACCTCTCCGCGCAGCGCTTCGGCGACTTCCGGCGTCTGGTCGTCATCGACAAGGCCCTCGCCGACGAGCACCGTTTTGACACCCAGTACGCCGCCCATCTGAACGCCGACAACCGCAGCCGCGCCAAGGGACTGCTCGAGACCCAGCGCGAGGCGCTGCTCAAGCAGGTCAAGAGCGCCTTCAAACAGGCGTACGGCCTCGCCCAGAAGCAGGCCTCGGATGTCGTCCCCGACTTCGACGACCACCTCGTCGCCCTGCCCGACGTCGACGGACTCACCCTCTCCTTCGGGCAGAGTCTGCACGACGGTATCCGGCACATCGCGGGGAAGCTGCTCGCCCACCAGTACCCCGCCC
>NZ_VJYK02000259.1 GCF_007097205.2 Streptomyces alkaliterrae | reverse complement strand
CCCCACCTCCGGCTCCGCCTCGTCGAGCCACCCCATGGCCGCCGACCGCTGATGGAACAGCGAGTACGCGTCCCCCTCCGGCTCAGCGCCCCACCACGCGTGCGGCCGAAGCTCCCCGTACAACGCGGCGAACATCGTCCCGGCGGTCGGCCGGCTCCCCGGCACCACCCCGGGCACCGCCGTACGCGTCTCCTTCACTCCGGCCGCCCTTTCCGTGTTGCTCCCGTGGACCGCTCAGAACACCCGGCAGCGGACGTCCGCCTGCCGGTACGGCTGCTCGGCGGTGTCCCACTCACCGATGACGTCCACGTCCACATGGTTCCGCCAGGACGTCAGCGCCGTGTTGTCGCAGTTGTGCCGGGCCACCGTGCGGTTGGCGCTGCCTCCGCCGGGCGCGAGCTCCTTACGTGGTGAACACGCCTTACGCCGCCATGTGTTGTCGGTGTACCACTCGTACAGGCAGTTCCACACCATCGCCCGGTTGTTGCTGCACGTCCCCTTGTCCCACCAGCCGTGCCCCGAGACGGCGACACCGGTGGACGACCGGTGCGGATTGTCCCGGCCGCTGACCGGAGTACAACGGAACGCCGCCGCCTCCTCCTCGGGCTGGTCCGCGGCTCCTGGCTCGTCGGCGGACCCCGGACGGGGAATCACCTCCCCGTCCATGCCCATGTACACGGCCGTCCTGTCGGCACCGGCGGGCGCCACACCGGGCGCCGCGTCCCCGTACGACGCGTACCCCCGCGCCGGTGCGGTCTGCGTTCCGCCCGGGTGCCCGGCCGCATTGACCGGAGCCACCGTAACGGTCGGCAGCGCCAACCCGAGGGCGAGCGCAGCGGATACGAGAAGGCGTTTTGCGGAAGTCATGTTCCCCTCACACGGTCAGTGCACGACCACCCGGTGTGCTCGCGCGAGTACACGACTACCGCGTGGGCTGCTGATCACCAGTCAAAGGCGCGCGAACACACGTGTTTTGGCTCAAACAGACCGCGCGTGGCGCCGCCCCAACCTCCGCACGGCTCACGCCGCAGCCGTGCGGAGCCCGACCGCGACCAACGCCGCGCCGCTCACCCGCGCGACCATTCGGCGTGTCCGCTCCCGCCGGAGGGCGTGTGCGGACCGGTCGACCACCAGGCTCCAGCCGACGAGCCAGGCCGTCGTCAGCAGGGCGTGCACGGTGGCGAGCGTCAGGATCTCGCCGGCTACCCACCCGCCCGGGTCGACGAACTGCGGGACGAGCGTCAGATAGATCGCGGCGGCCTTGAGGTTGAGCACGTTGGCGAGCAGCGCCTGGCCGTAGACCGAACGCCCACGCGGCTCCGAGGACTTCTTCCCGCCCTTCGTCGGCGGCGCGCGTCGGACCGAGTGCCACGTCCACATGCCCAGTCCGATCAGGTAGGCGGCCCCGACCAGTCGTACGGCCGTGTACGCCTCGGCCGACCGCATCACCAGGGCGGAGAGTCCGGCGGCTGCGAGCAGCGCGTGGGCGCCGATTCCCGTGGCGGTGCCGAGCGCCACACCGAGCGCCCGCCGTCGACCGCCGTCCACGACGTGCCGGACGAGCAGAGCCATGCTGGCGCCGGGTGTGACGAGCAGCGGCAGGAGCGCGAGGACAAACCCGCCGAGTGCGTAAGGACTCACGGTCGTGTCGCCGACCGGGAGCCGACCGGCTCCGCACTCACGGGAGGACGCGGAAGTGCGTGGTCAGCCGGTTGCCCTCGTCCAGGACGTGGAAGGCCAGGCCCGGTGGCTGGTCGCGGTCCGCCGGGCGGTCGCCCTCCCACGGCATCCGCAGCGTCCAGGTGACGGCGGGGCCGACCACAAGCGGGCGACCGGCGAAGGTGGACGCCGCGGCGGTGTGCGCGTGGCCGGTGAGTACGGCGACGACGTTCGGGTGAGCTTCGAGCAGCGCGGCCAGCTCCTCCGGGCGCTGAAGCCGGCTGCCGTCCGGCAGGGGGTGGTGCAGGTCCACGGGCGGCTGGTGGAACGCGACCAGCGCGGGGGTGCGGGGCGGCAGCCCGGTCAGCGTGCGGTCCATCCAGCGGAGTGTGTCGCCGTCGAGTTGTCCCTCGTCCCGTCCGGGGATCGTGGCGTCGCACATCAGCACCGCCGTGCCGGCCACGTGGTGCAGCCGGTTGACGGGCATGTCGTCTGCCGGCTCGCCGAGCAGGGCCTTGAGGTAGGCGGGGCGGGCGTCGTGGTTGCCCGGGCAGGCCAGGACGGGGAAGGGGGCGTCGAGCAGCCGTGCCGCCTCCTCGTACTCGGACTCCTCGCCGTTGTCGGCGATGTCGCCGGTGACCAGCAGCGCGTCGACCGGCCTCGGCAGCGCCCGCAGATGCTCCATCACACGTGCCGCCCGGCCGCGCGCCCGCTCACCACCGTCCAGATGCAGATCGCTGATCTGCGCGAACAACGCCTTCACGGCTTCCCCCAGTGTCTAACGCTCATTTTCAGATTTAACGTTAGAGACACTAGGATGCACGTGACGAGCGGTCAAGCGGACGACCGACGGCGGCGGAACGAAGGGGACCGAGCACGTGGAGCGTTGGCCCGCACTCGAACTGGCGAGCACGATCCGGCACGACGGCGACGGGGGTGTCGCCGACGACCTGACGACCGTGCGCGACACGACCACCTGGCTCGCCGGCCAAGCCGACCTGCTCGCCGAGGAGGTTCCGCTCACCGAAATCGCCGTCGACGAGGAGCTCCGCCTCGGACTCGTCGCCCTGCGGCAGGCCGTGCGGGCCCTCTTCGCCCACGCCGTCAGTCCCGCGCCGCCCAGCCCGGCGGACGCCCGCCGGCTGCTCCCCGTCGACGAGGCGCTGGCGCGCCTCAACAGCACCGCCGCCCGCGTGCCCGTCGTGCCGCAACTCCACTGGCAGGAAGACGCGCCACCCGCTGCCGCCCACCACCGCACCTCCGAGGTCGACCCGGGCGCCGTCCTCCTCGCCGCCCTCGCCCGCGCCACGATCGACTTCCTCACGGGCCCGCAACGCGAACGCCTCCGCGCCTGCACCGCCCCCCGCTGCGTCCGCTACTTCGTGAAGTCCCATGGCAGGCAGGAATGGTGCAAGACCTCGTGCGGCAACCGCGCCCGCGCCGCCCGCCACTACCGCCGCCACCGCGCCTCCGGCGGGGCGGGCGGATGAGGAAGGCGTCGACCACACCGGCGATGTCACCGCCACCTGATACACCTCACGGCATGCGACCCACCGCGACCCGCATCGCCGAACTGGCGCGCCTCGCCACCGCCTTCGAACCGAACACCCGCACCCCACCGCTCGGTTGGCGGGCGGTCCTCGCGTTCGAGGAGGAACACGGACTCGTACTGCCCGAGCCCTACCGCACGTTCGGCGCCGAGTTCAGCGACGGCTGCCCCTCGGGCCCACCGCACTACGGCCTGATCGGACTGGCCGACCTCCCGCCGGACTGGGGCACCCACCGCCCGCCCCGCGAACTGGCAACACCCTTCCCGCTCACCGAGGCGTGGCACTGGGACGCCGAGGACCATTCCCTGACCGACGCCGAACTGGACGAGGCCACCCACCCCGTCCACAACCACGGTTCCGTCGTGCTGGGCACCGACGGCTGCGGCATGTACTGGCATCTTGTGGTCACCGGCCCCGAGCGCGGCCGCATATGGTTCATCGCCTCGGAGGGCGCGGAACCGTTCGGGTCCGGGTTCGCCGACTGGGTGGCCCACTGGGCCGCCGGCAGGCCATGGTGGCCGGACGAGGGGTGACCGCACACTCCCCGCGTGGCCCGGCCGCCTACCGGCGCTGGCGGGCCGCCGCGGCGCGCGGGGCCACGCCGTGCCGGATGGCATGACCGGTGTCGATGGCGACCGCCACCGTCCGGACCGCCCGGAACACGCCTCGAAGGAACTCACGCATCGCGATCCCTCCAGAACACCGAAGGCTGGCTGAGCCGGCTCAGCCGGCTCAGCCGACTGAGAAGCCGTGCTGGCAGCGGAAATGGTACCGATCCCGGGCCGTCCCCGGCAGGGGTCGTCCCGCCTGCGGCAGCCCGACGGGGACGCCCGCCGGGCTGCCGTGGCGGGTCCGGCCCCTCGTCGCTTCCGCGGGGCCCGTCCCGGTCACCGGATCGTGGGACGGCTGCGTCCGGAAGCGCGGGTTCCGCGGAACCAGGAGTGCACGGGGCACAGGCCGACTGAGGCGGCCGGCCCTGCAGACCCGTTCCGCCCGAGGTGTCGGAAACGGGCTCGCGGCAGGCCACCCGACCAGGTATGAAGGCGCGATGAGCAGCCCCGCGTCTGGCCCCGTCGCCCAGTGCCCCGCCGACCGGCGGGTCTTCGTCCGCACCACGCTCGATCTGGGCGACGTACGGCTCCAGCCGTGGGGCCGGAGTGCTGCGGGTCCGGAGGTGGTGGACGGCTTGACCGCCGCTGCGGCGGACCCCGAGATCGCCTTGTGGAACCCCCTCCTCACGGCCGACCGCAGCGCCGCGCTGGCGTGGCTGGAGTCTCGCGAAGGCGGCTGGGACCGAGGCGCCAGCGCCTCCTTCGCCGCGCTCGCCGCCACCGACGGCAGTCTGCTGGGCAGCGTCACCCTGCGCTGGGTCGACCGCACTGACGGCCTGGCGATGATCGGCTACTGGACGCTGCCGAGCGCCCGTGGGCAGGGACTGGCCACCAGGGCCACAGGCGCGGTCACCGACTGGGCCTTCCAGACCGCCGACGCCCGCCGTATCGAGATCGCCCACGCGGTCGGCAACGACGCCTCCTGCCGCGTCGCCGAGCGCTGCGGCTACCTCCCGGAAGGCACGCTGCGCGAGTCACACCGCTTCGGCGACGGCAAGTACCACGACGAACACCTCCACGCCCGCCTCGCCACCGACCCCCCGCCCGCCGCGCCGTAGGGCATCTGGCGATACATATAGACTGGATGTTGCCTTTGAATGGAGGTGGTAAATATGAGTGTGACGACCATCGATCTTGACGATGACGCTTTGGAGAAGGCCATGCGTGTCGCCGGCGGCGGCACCAAGAAGGACGTGGTCAACGCGGCTCTTCGGGAGTACGCCGAACGCCACGAGCGGGCCGCGCTCGTAGCAAGGCACTTCCGTGCTGCGCAGGAGTGGGACTACGAGGGCTGGCAGCGCCGCCGCGCCGAGGAGAAGCGGGGCGACGTGTGATCCACTACCTGGTCGACTCCTCAGGGTTGTGGCGCCTGCTGCGCGAGGAGCAGCTGAGGGACGCTTGGCTGGAGACCACCACTCTCCGAGCCATCGGATCGTGTTCCGCCCAACGGGCTGAGTTTCGGCGATCAGCACGCAATGTGGCCGAGTACGAGGCCATGGGGGAGATGTTCACGGACCTCTACCCCGATGTCCCACTGCCGAAGAGGTTGTGGGATTGGATCGACGCCGCCCAGTACGCACTCGCGAAGAAGGGGGCTCTCGGAGCCGCCGGGCCGCTTGATCTCATGGTGTGCGCGACTGCCGCGTATCACGGGCTCGTCGTGCTCCATGACGACGCGGATTTTGTCACCGTAGCCCGTTTTCTGCCTGACGTCAGTGAGCGCAACGTGCGTGACGTACCGGATCTCTAGTTGTTGGTCGGCCTCCACTCGCCAGATCTGGTGCGAGCGGGTGCAGAGCGGGTGGGGGCGGTGGGTCGCGTCGCCGTGTGCTGCGGCACCCACCGGGAAGCGGCCAGAAGTTGGAGAGCTTGACGGGCGCGATGTCTGCCACCGGCCTGGCCCCGTCGCCCAGAGCCCCGCTGGCCGCGGTGGATCTTCGTCCGCACCAAGCTCGATCCGGGAGACGTGCTGCTGTGTCCGTGGGGCTGGCCGGTCGCGGAGTCGGAGGTGCCGGATGGCTTGACCGCCGCTGCGTCGGACCCCGAGATCTACGCTGGGTCGACCGGGCGGACGGCCCGGCGATGATGACCCGCAGGCGATCAAGAAGGTGTGGCACTACGTGGCGCGTTTCGGCGTGCTTGGGTGGGGCGCACGTCGACCTCACGTGACCGGTGGGCGCGGCAACTTGGGAACGGACGGGGCGCGGGCCCGACTCCAGCGAGGCAGGAGACGATCATGATTCGTGCTGTGGTGTTCGATGTGGGGGAGACGCTGGTCGACGAGACGGAGCTGTTCGGCGGCTGGGCTGACTGGCTGGGGGTGCCACGGCACACGTTCTCGGCCTTGATCGGAGCCGCGATCGCTCGGGGTGGGGGCTTTGGCGAGGCGTTCCAAGCTGTCCGCCCCGGCTTTGACTTCGGCGTCGAGGACAGCCTGCGGGAGAGGGCGGGAGTTCCGGATCGAATACGAGAGGACGATCTCTACCCGGACGCCCGTGCTTGCCTTCGAGCGCTCAAGGACCTCGGGGTGTGGGTGGGCGTTGCCGGCAACCAGCCGGCTCGGGCCGGACGAGACCTGCGCTCCCTCCGGTTGCCTGTGGACCTGGTGGCCACGAGTGGGGAATGGGGAGTCGCCAAGCCTGATCCGAGGTTCTTCGAGCGGTTGGTGGCAACGGCGCCGTGCGCGGCGGAGGAGATCCTGTACGTCGGGGACCGGGTCGACCGGGATGTGTTGCCGGCCAGGAGGGCGGGGCTGCGGACAGCGCTGGTACGCCGCGGGCCGTGGGGATATCTGCACAACGGTGGCGACGGCGAAGCGGACCTGAAAATGGATGGCCTGGTGGCTCTGCCGGCATGGGTGGCCGAGCAACGCCGGTCGAGCGGCTGAGTACGGCCGAGCATGTGAGGCGACCGTTGCCCCGCAGTGCGAGAAAGCCGACGTTCGGCGGACGCGGGCGAGGCGAAGGCCACGTCAGGAGGGAGGAGCTGGCGAGGCCTTCGCCTGCCGGCCATTCCGGCTAGATCTTTGCGAACTTCTGGATTGTCGGGTTCTGTGCCAGTTCTGGAGTGTGGTTGATGAGTTGTGAATACGCCGCCCGCAGGAATTCCTCGACTGCCCGTTTGAACTCTTCGCGATCCACCGTCACTTGTTGCGGCGGTATCGATGAAGTGATCACGATGAGGTTGTTCTCCGGGTGTATCCGGATGACGTTGTCGCTCTCCGTGAAGCCGAGCGCCGCGTCCTCGTGTGAAGTGAGGCCATCCAGCACGTGACGCAGTGACAGGCAGAAGTCCACGAGCGTGACGTGGCCCTTGGGGGAAAGGATTTCGACTCCGCTGGACGCCAGTTCCACACGCACGGCGAAGTACTTGTAGCAGAGGTCCAGCTCGCTGATGGCCGCGGCGTTGACACGACGTGCGCTGTCCCATGTGTCCCGCCAGGCCGATCCTGCGCTGGGAGTCTCGAAGGTGAGTTGAATCACGGCCGCCTCGGTCGATTGGGTTGGTTCTAGAAGGGGAACGCCGTCACAACTTTACCGTCGTGGACGATCACTCGGATTCTGGTCAACTCGCGTCCTCCGTTTGCCTTTCCTGTCATGCCGACCTTTACGCCGAAGTCCCATTCGTACATCTGCCCGGGGCGTGGCCTGCCGTTCTCGTCCGGGGTGTTCGGCTTTGGGCTGCCCCGATCGATGGTCTCCGCGATGCGCTTGCGTACGAGCTTTTCCTTGCCGGTGAGGATTCCTGCCTGGTCGTCCACCTTCGAGCCGCCGGGCCGATGGCGGTCACGGATGTGCTGCCAGTCGCCGTTCGCCAGTGCTGTGGCGCCACAGAGGCGCTGTGGGCTGCGTACGGGAGTGAGGGCCTGGGCGGCAGCCGAGTAGGGTCCGGTCAGGTTCGCGACGGGGGTGCCGGGGGTGCCTTGGGG
>NZ_VJYK02000258.1 GCF_007097205.2 Streptomyces alkaliterrae | reverse complement strand
GGGTGCCGGGGCGGGACGGGTTGCGGCCGTCGTCGTCGTTGTCGTTGTCGCCGTCACGATCGCGGTCGCGGTCGCGGCGGCGGTCCTGCTTGTCCTCGTCGTCCTTCTTGCCCTTGTCGCCGCGGGGCACCTTGACGGGGTTGAACTTGCCGGCTTCGACGCCCTGGAGGGAGCCGGTCATCGCGGCCCGCCAGATGGGGCCCGGGAGGCCGCTGCCGGAGACGTGGCCGTAGTACTGGCCGCCGATGGTGATGTTGAACATGGTGGGGCGAGTGGTGCCGTCGCCGCCGACCCAGACGGCGGTGGAGAGCTGCGGGGTGTAGCCGACGAACCACACGTCGCGGCGCTGCTCGGTGGTGCCGGTCTTGCCGGCGTTCTCCCGGTCGCCGAGTCGGACGCCGGAGCCGGTGCCCTCCTCCATGACGCCCTTGAGGATGCCGTTCACCATGTCGGCGGTCTGCTCGGACATGGCCCGGTTGCACTTGGTCTCCGGGGGCCGCAGTTCGTTGCCCTTGCTGTCGGTGACCTTGTCGATGGCGATCGGGGTGCAGTACTCGCCGCGGTTGGCGAAGGCGGCGTAGGCGCTGGCCATGTCGAGCGGGGTGGTCTGGACGACGCCCAGGCCCATGGAGGGGACGCCGACGAGGCGCTTGCCGGTGGCGGCCCGGATGCCGAGCTTGGCGGCCATGTCGGCGGTCTCGCACAGGCCGGTCTTCTGGAGCATGTCGATGGTGTAGGTGTTCACCGACTGGCCGATCGCGCTGTACATGTCCCAGGTGCCGGACATGTCCTGGCGTTCGTTGCCCACGGGGTACTTGCCGGTGCCATAGGGGGCGTTCTCGCAGGTGCGGAAGCGGGCCATGTCGAACTCGGTCTTGCTGCCGCTGGAGTAGGTGTCGGCCGGGCTGATGCCCTTCTCGATGGCCGCCGCGGCGACGATCGGCTTGAAGGTGGAGCCGGGCTGGAAGCCCATGGTGGAGCCGCCCATGGCGTTGCCGACGGAGAGGTTGAGCACGGTCTCGTTGTTGTCGGCGTTGGTGCCGTAGGGCCGGGTCTGGGCCATGGAGAGGATGCGGCCGGTGCCGGGTTCGACGGAGACGACGGCGGCGGCCACCTTGTCCGTGCGGTTCACCTTGGAGGTGGCCGCGTCGTGGGCGGCCTTCTGCGCCTTGGGGCTGAGGGTGGTCCTGATGTGCAGGCCGCCCTGCCTCCAGCGGGCGAGGCGTTCCTTGTCGGTCTTGCCGAAGGCCTCGTTGGTGAGGAACTCCTGCCGGACGTAGTTGCAGAAGAAGCCGGCGTTCAGTTCGGCGGTGATGCAGCCGCTCTTGGGGCGGCTGACCTTGAGGCCGAGCGGCTTCTTCCTCAGCTCCTCGAGTTCGGCGCGGTCGATGTGGCCGACGGACGCCATGCGGGTGAGCACGACGTTGCGGCGCTTGAGGCCTTCCTGCTCGTCGTTGATCGGGTCGTACCTGGTGGGCGACTGGACGATGCCGGCGAGGAGGGCGGCCTCCTGGATCTCCAGCTTCTTGGCGGACTTGGAGAAGTAGCGCTGCGAGGCGGCCTCGACGCCGTAGGACTGCTGTCCGAAGAACGTGATGTTGAGGTAGTTCTCCAGGATCTCGTTCTTCGTCAGGTCCTGTTCGAGCTGGATGGCGTACTTGAGTTCTTTGATCTTGCGCCCGAGCGTCTGCTGGGTGGCCTGGGCGACCTTGTCGGGGTCGTCGCCGGCCTCCTCCACGAAGACGTTCTTCACGTACTGCTGGGTGAGGGTGGAGGCGCCCTCGGAGACCTCGCCGGCCTGGGCGTTCCGGTTGAGCGCGCGCAGGACGCCCTTGAGGTCGACGGCGCCGTGCTGGTAGAAGCGCGCGTCCTCGATGGCGACGATGGCCTTGCGCATCCACGGCGAGATGTCCTCGAGCGGCACCTCGGTGCGGTTGCGGGCGTAGTCGACGGCGATGACGCCGCCCTCGGCGTCGTAGATCGTGGTCTTCTGGCTGAGCGCCGGGCGCTTGAGGACGGCCGGGATCTCGCCGAAGCCCTCGGCCGTCTCCTTGGCCGCGAGGCCGAGGCCGCCGACGGCGGGCAGGGCGATGCCGGCCGCCACCGCACCGGCGAGCACGCTTACGCCGAGGAACTTCGCGGCTTGCTGGGTCGCGGACAACCCACCGCCCGAGCGCTTGTTTGCCATGGGTGCCAGCCTACGTTCTCAAACCCCGGACAGGGGTGCATGTGTTCGTTTACTCTGTCTCACGCCTGTCACGGGAGTGCGGCCCCACCACACCTCTCCCCTCACTCCTGTGGGTGATGAGAGGCGCCCTGAATTGCCGTCATATGCAACGCATATGCCAGGGAAACTCGCAAGAAACCCCCGCACGGCCGCCAACAACCGCCCCAAGCGCCCGAGAAGTCCGAGTTGTCCTGGGGTCACTCCGTTGGGTGATCTGCCGCGTACCCATAGTCCGATCGGGCCATCCAAGATTGGACCGGTCGGGGGTGTTGTCGCCTGCTCGCTTTCCGTAACGTCCTCAACTGGCGACGGCGCATATGCCGTTGGTCGCCGAGGGGGAGCGAGCGAGCCTCGATACGGGAGAGGACGGCACCAGCGATGAGTAGCTGGGTTACGGACTGGAGTACGCAGGCCGCCTGTCGTACGACCGATCCGGACGAACTGTTCGTGCAGGGCGCGGCGCAGAACCGGGCGAAGGCGGTGTGCACCGGCTGCCCGGTACGCACCGAGTGCCTGGCCGACGCGCTCGACAACCGCGTGGAGTTCGGCGTGTGGGGCGGGATGACCGAGCGGGAGCGCCGCGCGCTGCTGCGACGGCGGCCGACGGTCACCTCCTGGCGGCGGCTGCTGGAGACGGCCCGCGCCGAGTACGAGGGCTACCCGGCCGACTACGGGCAGGGGGAGCTGCCGGCGTCCGCCGCCGCGGGCTGAGCCTCGGAGCCGGCCGGCTGGTCGGCCAGCCGGCCGCCGATGGCGCGGAGGCCGTCAAGATCGTGCACGTCCCCCGGCAGCGCCGGCACCTCGGCGACGAGCACCTCGGGGTGCAGCGCCGCGAACCGGTCCCGGGTACGCCGCTCACGGGCGAGCAACCGCATCCGCTCGGCGTGCAACCTCAGCAGCCCCGCCGCCAGCCGCTCCGGCGAGGAGGGCTCGGCGGGGTCGGAGAGGACTTCCGCCGCGGCGAGCGCGCGTTCCGCGCTGAGCTCCCCCGCCGCGGTGCCGTGCACCCGGTTCAGCACCATCCCGGCGAGCGGCATGTCGTCGGCGGCGAGCCGTTCCACGAAGTAAGCGGCCTCCCGGAGCGCGTCCCTCTCGGGAGCCGCGACCACCACGAAGGCCGTGCCCCGCGCCTGGAGCAACCGGTACGTGGCGTCGGCGCGGGTGCGGAAGCCGCCGAACATGGTGTCCATTGCCGCGACGAACGTCTGGACGTCGCGCAGCAGCCCGGTGCCGAGCAGCTTGCCGAGCGTGCCGGTCACCAGGGAGAGCCCGGCCATGCCCAGGTTGACGAACCTCATGCCGGCCCGTCCGCCGGCCTTCGCGGGGGCGGCGAGCAGTCGGATGAGCCGGCCGTCGAGGAAGGAGCCGAGGCGGCTCGGCGCGTCCAGGAAGTCCAGCGCGGACCTGCTGGGCGGGGTGTCGACGACGATCAGGTCCCACTCTTCCCGCGCCCGGAGCTGGCCCAGCTTCTCCATGGCCATGTACTCCTGGGTGCCCGCGAAACCGGCGGACAGCGAGGCGTAGAAGGGGTTCTCCAGGATCGCCTTCGCGCGCTCGGGGTCGGCGTGCGCCTCGACGATCTCGTCGAACGTCCGCTTCATGTCGAGCATCATGGCGTGCAGTTCGCCGCCCTTGGACTCGTCGACGCCCGGCACCCGGCGCGGGGTGTTGTCGAGTTCCGTCAGGCCCATGGACTGGGCGAGGCGGCGGGCCGGGTCGATGGTGAGCACGACGACCCGGCGGCCGCGTTCGGCGGCGCGGACCCCGAGCGCGGCGGCCGTGGTGGTCTTGCCGACGCCGCCCGATCCGCAGCAGACGACGATGCGCGTCTCGGGATCGTCCAGCAGCGGATCGACCTCCAGCACGGGCGAGGAGTCCAGTCCGGGCGCGGCGTCCAGTCCCGGGGCGGTCCCGGGTCCGTCGGTGGTGGTGGTGCGCGGGCTCATCCGGCCACTCCCTGCTTCCGCAGCCGCCCGGCCAGCGTGTAGAGGCCGGCCAGGTCGACTCCCTCCGGCAGTGTCTGAAGTTCGCGTGTCGGCAGTTCGAGCCCGGCCAACTCCTGCCGCAACTCGGCTTCCATGGCGATGCGTTGGGTGTGTTCGGCGGCCTCCGCGAGGAGCGGGGCGACGAGGCGTTCGGCCCGGCCGCCGCGTCGGGCGCCGCCGAGTCCGGCGCCGGCCAGGGCCTTCGCCACTCCGGCCCGGTCTCGTTCGGCCGCCGTGTACTCGTCGGGGGTGAGCAGCGTCGGCCGCACCATGTTGACCAGCACCGAACCCACCGGCAGCCCGGCCTCCCGGAGTTCGGCGACGCCGTCGACGGTCTCCTGGACGGGCATCTCCTCCAGCAGGCAGACAAGGTGCACGGCGGTCTCCGGCGACTTGATCACCCGCATGACGGCCTGCGCCTGGTTGTGCACCGGGCCGACCCTGGCGAGCCCGGCCACCTCGTCGTTGACGTTGAGGAAGCGGGTGATGCGGCCGGTGGGCGGGGCGTCCATCACCACGGCGTCGTAGACGAACGCGCCGTCCTTGCCGCGTCGCCGTACCGCCTCGCACGCCTTGCCGGTGAGCAGCACGTCGCGCAGCCCGGGGGCGATGGTCGTGGCGAAGTCGATCGCGCCGGCGCGGCGCAGCATCCGGCCGGCGCTGCCGAGCCGGTAGAACATCTGGAGGTAGTCCAGCAGCGCCTGTTCGGCGTCGATGGCCAGCGCGTACACCTCGCCGCCGGCCGGGCCGACCGCGACCCGCCGTTCCTCGTACGGCAGCGCCTCGGTCTCGAAGAGCGGGGCGATGCCCTGCCGTCCCTCCACCTCCACCAGGAGTGTGCGCCGCCCGGCGTCGGCCAGGGCGAGCGCGAGCGCGGCGGCGACCGTCGTCTTGCCGGTGCCGCCCTTGCCGGTGACCACATGCAGCCTGCTCACCCTGGGAGCCTAACCACCCGTCCCGACGCACTACCCTCTGCACCATGACGAAGTGGGAATACGCGACCGTGCCGCTGCTGGTGCACGCGACCAAGCAGATTCTGGACACCTGGGGCGAGGACGGCTGGGAGCTGGTCCAGGTCGTGCCCGGGCCGAACCCCGAGCAGCTGGTGGCCTACCTCAAGCGGGCCAAGCAGTGAGCGCCGTCGAGGCGCGGCTGGCGGAGCTGGGGCTGAAGCTGCCGGAGGTGGCGACGCCGCTCGCGTCCTACGTGCCGGCCGTGGTCTCCGGCTCGTACGTGTACACCGCGGGACAGCTGCCGCTGGTCGACGGGCAGCTGCCGGTGACCGGCAAGGTCGGCAGCGAGGTCTCACCGGAACGAGCGAAGGAGTTGGCCGCCACCTGCGCGCTGAACGCGCTGGCCGCCGTGAAGTCCGTGGTCGGTGACCTGGACCGGATCAGGCGAGTGGTCAAGGTCGTCGGCTTCGTCGCGTCCGCGCCGCACTTCACCGGCCAGCCGGCCGTGATCAACGGCGCCAGTGAGCTGCTGGGCGAGGTGCTGGGCGAGAAGGGCGTGCACGCGCGCAGCGCCGTCGGCGTGGCCGTGCTGCCGATCGACGCCCCCGTCGAGGTCGAGATCCAGGTCGAGCTGGCCGACTGAGCCACGAGGTCCCTGTCGGGCGGTCGGGGCGTGGACGGTGTTCCGCCCCGACCGCCCGACGTGCGTTCCACGGACGTGCGCACAATGGGGCGCATGACGCAGACGAACACCGCCGATCCGGCCGGCGAGGGCATGCCGCGCTGGGAGCAGCGCTTCCGCGCCCCCCGCGTGTCCCTTCCCGAGTGGGCCGAGGACGCCCCTTCCCGCTCGCTTTTTGTCTCGAACGCGACGGGCACGTACGAGCTGTACACCTGGGACCGGGAGAGCGGCCGGCAGATCCAGGCGACCGACCGGCCGAACGGCACGACGGACGGCACCCTGTCCCCCGACGGCGAGTGGCTGTGGTGGTTCGCCGACACCGACGGCGACGAGTTCGGCGTCTGGAAGCGGCAGCCGTTCACGGCAGCGAAGGGCGATGGCGCCAAGGAGGCGGTGCCCGGTCTGGCCCCGGGCTATCCGGCCGGCCTGGCGCTCGGCCGGGACGGCACGGTGGTCGTCGGCCGCTCGACCGACGAGGACGGCTCCACGATCCACGTCCAGCTGCCCGGCGGCGAGCCGGTGGAGATCTACCGGCACCGCGAGTCGGCGGGCGTCGGCGACCTGAGCCACGACGGCGACCTGCTGGTGATCGAGCACACCGAGCACGGTGACGCGATGCACTCCGCGCTGCGCGTCGTGCGACTGGACGGCACGCTCGTCGCCGAGCTGGACGACACCGAGGGCGGCACCCGCGAACTCGGCCTCGCCGTCCTCGGCTTCGCACCTGTGACGGGTGACAGCCGACTACTCGTCGGGCACCAGCGGCGCGGCCGCTGGGAGCCGATGCTGTGGGACCCGCTGACCGGTGAGGTGCGGGAGCTCGCCATCGACCTGCCCGGCGACATCAGCGCCGAGTGGTACCCGGACGGCGGCGCGCTGCTGGTCGCGCACAGCCACCACGCCCGCAGCGAGCTGTGGCGCTACGACTTCGACGGCACGCTGGAGCGGGTGGACACGCCGCCGGGTTCGGTGTCCGGCGCGACGGCCCGACCGGACGGCTCGATCGAGTACCTGTGGTCCTCGGCCGCCGAACCGCCGGTCGTGCGCTCCACCCGGGGCGCGGTGGTGCTCGACCCGCCGGGGCTGCGCGCGCCCGGCTCGGTGCCGGTGAGCGACGTCTGGGTGGAGGGCCCTGGCGGGCGTGTGCACGCGCTGGTGCAGAAGCCGGCGGGTGAGGGTCCCTTCCCGACCGTCTTCGACCTCCACGGCGGCCCGACCTGGCACGACAGCGACGCGTTCGCCGCCCAGCCGGCGGCCTGGGTCGACCACGGCTACGCCGTCGTCCGGGTCAACTACCGGGGCTCCACCGGCTACGGCCGGGAGTGGACGGACGCGCTGAAGCACCGGGTCGGTCTCATCGAGCTGGAGGACATCGCGGCGGTCCGCGCCTGGGCGATCGAGTCCGGGCTGGCCGACCCCGAGCGGTTGGTGCTCACCGGCGGGTCCTGGGGCGGCTATCTGACGCTGCTGGGCATCGGCACGCGGCCGGACGACTGGGCGGTGGGCATCGCGGCCGTCCCGGTCGCCGACTACGTGACCGCCTACCACGACGAGATGGACGCCCTGAAGTCCCTCGACCGGACGCTGTTCGGCGGCGGGCCCGACGAGGTGCCGGAGCGGTTCGCGGCCTCGTCGCCGCTGACGTACGTGGACCGGGTGCGGGCACCGGTGTACATCTCCGCCGGGGTCAACGACCCGCGCTGCCCGATCCGGCAGGTGGAGAACTACGTCGGGCGGCTGGCCGAGCGCGGGCACCCGCACGAGGTGTACCGGTACGAGGCCGGGCACGGTTCGCTGGTGGTCGCCGAGCGGGTCAAGCAGGTCGGCCTTGAGCTGGACTTCGCCCGCCGCCACCTGCCGGACACCGGACGCTGATCACCGGGGCGGGCAGCGGGGGCAGCGGCTGTCTCTTATACACA
>NZ_VJYK02000257.1 GCF_007097205.2 Streptomyces alkaliterrae | reverse complement strand
GCCGCTTCCCGAGCCGCCCCCGGCCGGGCCCACCCGGCGGGTGCCGCTCGGCCTGGTGGCCGGGGCCCGCAGCGGTGACAAGGGCGGGAACGCCAACCTCGGCGTGTGGGCGCGCGACGAGCCCGGTTGGCGCTGGCTCGCCCACACCCTCACCGTCGCCAAGCTGCGCGAGCTACTGCCGGAGACCGCCGAACTGCCCGTCACACGGCACGTGTTGCCCAACCTCCGCGCGCTGAACTTCTTCGTGGAGGGGCTGCTCGGCGAGGGCGTCGCCAGCCAGGCGCGGTTCGACCCGCAGGCCAAGGCGCTCGGCGAGTGGCTGCGCGCCCGCGAACTGGACGTTCCCGAGGAGCTGTTGTGACCGCCCTGCCCACCACCCTCGACACCAACAGCGCCGAGTACGCGGCCAACCGGGCGGCGATGCTCGACAAGTTGGGCGAACTCGCCGACGAGCACGGCAAGGCGCTCGCCGGTGGCGGCGAGAAGTACGTCCGCCGCCACCGCGACCGCGGCAAACTGCCGGCCAGGGAGCGGATCGAGTTGCTGCTCGACCCGGACACCCCGTTCCTGGAACTCTCCCCGCTCGCCGGCTGGGGCAGCGACTACACCGTGGGCGCCTCGCTGGTCACCGGCATCGGCGTGGTGGCGGGCGTGGAGTGCCTGATCACCGCCAACGACCCGACCGTACGCGGCGGCGCCAGCAACCCGTGGACCCTGCGCAAGGCGCTGCGGGCGAACGAGATCGCCTTCGCCAACCGGCTGCCGGTGATCTCCCTCGTGGAGTCCGGCGGCGCCGACCTGCCCAGCCAGAAGGAGATCTTCATACCCGGCGGCGCGCTGTTCCGGGACCTGACCCGGCTGTCCGAGGCAGGTATCCCGACCGTCGCCGTCGTCTTCGGCAACTCCACGGCGGGCGGCGCCTACGTGCCAGGCATGTCGGACCACGTGATCATGGTGAGGGAACGCTCCAAGGTGTTCCTCGGCGGGCCGCCGCTGGTGCGGATGGCCACCGGCGAGGAGGCCGACGACGAGGAGCTGGGCGGTGCGGAGATGCACGCCGCCACCTCCGGGCTCGCCGACTACCTCGCCGAGGACGAGCCGGACGCCCTGTACCGGGCCCGCCGTGTCGTCGCCCGCCTCAACTGGCGCAAGGGGCACCCCGATCCGGCGCCCGCCGCGCCGCCGAGACACGACCCGGAGGAGCTGCTGGGCGTCGTCCCCGGCGACCTGCGGACGCCGTTCGACCCCCGCGAGGTGATCGGCCGGATCGTCGACGACTCCGACTTCGACGAGTTCAAGCCGCGCTACGGCACCAGCCTGGTCACCGGCTGGGCCGCCCTGCACGGCTACCCCGTCGGGGTGCTCGCCAACGCGCGCGGCGTGCTCTTCAGCGAGGAGTCGCAGAAGGCCACGCAGTTCATCCAGCTCGCCAACCAGCGCGACGTGCCGCTGCTGTTCCTGCACAACACCACCGGCTACATGGTCGGCACCGAGTACGAGCAGGGCGGCATCATCAAGCACGGCTCGATGATGATCAACGCCGTCTCCAACTCGAAGGTGCCGCATCTGTCCGTGCTGCTGGGCGCCTCCTACGGCGCCGGGCACTACGGCATGTGCGGCCGCGCGTACGACCCACGGTTCCTGTTCGCCTGGCCGAGCGCCAAGTCGGCGGTGATGGGACCGCAGCAGCTCGCCGGGGTGCTGTCGATCGTGATGCGCGAGTCCGCCGCCGCGAAGGGCCGACCGTACGACGAGGAGGCGGACGCCGCGCTGCGCGCCATGGTGGAGCAGCAGATCGAGTCGGAGTCGCTGCCGATGTTCCTCTCCGGGCGGCTCTACGACGACGGCGTCATCGACCCCAGGGACACCAGGACCGTGCTCGGTCTCTGTCTGTCCGCGATCCACACCGCGCCCGTCGCCGGCGCGCGCGGCGGCTTCGGCGTCTTCCGGATGTGAGGGGCGAACGTGATGACGATCCACAGTCTGCTGGTCGCCAACCGCGGCGAGATCGCGCGGCGGATCTTCCGCACCTGCCGTGAACTGGGCGTGCGCACCGTCGCCGTGTACTCCGACGCCGACGCCGACGCCGCACACACCAGGGAGGCCGACGCCGCCGTCCGCCTGCCCGGCGACGCACCCGCCGACACCTACCTCAGGCCCGAGCTGCTGGTGAAAGCGGCGCTGGCGGCCGACGCCGACGCCGTCCACCCCGGGTACGGATTCCTCTCCGAGAACGCCGACTTCGCCCGCCGGGTGCTGGACGCCGGACTGGTGTGGGTCGGCCCGACGCCGTCGGCCATGGAGGCCATGGCCGTCAAGACGCGCGCGAAGGAGCTGATGCGCGAGGCGGGCGTGCCGCTGCTGGAACCGCTCGCGCCGGAGAAGATCACCGCCGCCGACCTGCCGCTGCTGGTCAAGGCGGCCGCGGGCGGCGGCGGACGCGGCATGCGCGTGGTCCGTGAACTCGACTCGTTGCAAGCCGAGTTGGACGCGGCGGCCCGGGAGGCGTCGGCGGCGTTCGGGGACGGCGAGGTGTTCGTCGAGCCGTACGTGGAGCGCGGTCGGCATGTCGAGGTGCAGGTGCTCGCCGACCACCACGGCACGGTCTGGACGCTGGGCACCCGGGACTGCTCGGTGCAGCGCCGCCACCAGAAGGTCATCGAGGAGGCCCCCGCCCCCGGCCTGACCGGCGCACAGCGGAAGACACTCGCCGATGCGGCGGAACGGGCCTCCCGGGCCGTCGGCTACACCGGCGCCGGGACCGTCGAGTTCCTGCTCGACGGGGAGGGGAGGCCGTACTTCCTGGAGATGAACACCCGCCTCCAGGTCGAACACCCCGTCACCGAGGCCGTGTACGGCGTCGACCTGGTGGCGCTGCAGCTGCGCGTCGCCGAGGGCGAGCGCCTTCCCGAGCGGCCGCCGGAGGCGAACGGCCACGCCGTCGAGGCACGGCTGTACGCGGAGGACCCGGCTGCCGGATGGCGACCGCAGGCCGGCGTGGTGCACCGGCTCGCGCTTCCCGAACTCCCGGACGTCCGGCTGGACTCGGCCGTCACCGACGGCGAAACCGTCACCGCCCACTACGACCCCATGCTCGCCAAGGTGATCGCCTGGGCGCCCGACCGGGCCGCCGCCGTGCGCAAGCTCGCCCACTGCCTGGACCGCGCGCACGTACACGGCCCCGTCACCAACCGCGAGCTGCTCGTCCGCACCCTCCGGCACCCCGACTTCGTCGCGGGCCGCATGGACACCGGCTTCTACGACCGCCACCTGCCGGAACTGGTCGGAACCCGGCCCGCCGGCCGCTCGCTCGCGGCGCTGATCGCCGCGCTCGCCGACGCCGCCGGCCGCTCCCGCTTCGGCGGCTTCCGCAACCTGCGCTCGGCGCCGCAGCGCAAGCGCTACCGGCTGGAGCCGGACGGCGAGGAGCTGGAGGTCGCCTACCACCTAGACCGGGGCGGGCTGCACAGCGAAGCGCACCCCTCGGTACGGCTGCTGAGTCACACGCCGGACCGCGTCGTGCTCGAAGTCGACGGCGTGCGGAGGCGGTTCGACGTCGCCGGGTACGGAGACCGGGTGCACGTCGACGGGCCGGCCGGGTCCTGGACGCTCACCGCGCTGCCGCGCTTCCCGGAACGTGCCGCCGAGGTCGAGCCCGGCTCGCTGCTCGCCCCCATGCCCGGCACGGTCACCCGGATCGCCGACGGCCTCGCGGTGGGCGACGCCGTGGCCGCCGGCCAGCCGCTGCTCTGGCTGGAGGCGATGAAGATGGAACACCAGGTCCGGGCGCCGGCCGCCGGGACGCTCACCAGCCTCGACGTCCGCCTCGGCAGCCAGGTCGAGGTCGGCGCACTGCTCGCCGTCGTCGGCGAGCCCTCCACCGCGCTCTGACGGCCCCCACGCACCGCACGCCACAACCCAAGGAGTCCGACGCCATGACCGAAGCGCCTCCGACATCCGCCGGCCAGGCACTGCTGGAGACCACCGAACAGCGCGACCTGCGGGCCGCCGTGGCCGCTCTCGGCGCCCGGTACGGCCGCGCCTACTTCCAGCGCGTCACCGCCGAGGGCAAGCACACCGACGAACTGTGGGGCGAGGCGGGGAAACTCGGCTACCTCGGCGTCAACCTCCCCGAGCGGTACGGTGGCGGCGGTCGGGGAGTCACCGAACTCGCCATCGTGCTTGAGGAGTTGGGGGCCGCCGGTTGCCCGTTGCTGATGCTGGTGGTCTCGCCGGCGATCTGCGGCACGGTGATCTCCCGGTTCGGCACGGACGAGCAGCGCGCCCGGTGGCTGCCCGGACTCGCGGACGGCAGCCGGAAGATGGCGTTCGGCATCACCGAGCCCGACGCCGGATCCAACTCGCACCGCATCACCACCACCGCGCGGCGAGACGGCACCGACTGGCTGCTCACCGGGCGCAAGGTCTTCATCTCGGGTGTCGACATCGCCGACGCCACCCTCATCGTCGGACGCACCGAGGACTCCCGCACCGGTCGGCTCAAGCCCTGCCTGTTCATCGTCGACCGCGACACCCCGGGCTTCGAGCGGCGCCCGATACCGATGGAACTCCAGGCGCCGGAGAAGCAGTTCGAGCTGGTGCTCGACGACGTACGGCTGCCGGCGGACGCCCTGGTGGGGGAGGAGGACGCCGGACTGCTCCAGCTCTTCGCCGGACTGAACCCCGAGCGCATCATGACGGCCGCGTTCGCGCTCGGCATGGGCCGGTACGCCCTGGGCCAGGCCGTCGACTACGCCCGCACCCGCACGGTGTGGAAGCAGCCCATCGGCGCCCACCAGGCAGTCGCCCACCCCCTCGCGCAGGCGCACATCGAACTCGAACTCGCCGGGCTGATGACCCGCAAGGCCGCCCAGCTCTACGACGCGGGCGACGACGTCGGCGCGGGCGAGGCCGCGAACATGGCCAAGTACGCGGCCGCCGAAGCCGGATTGAAGGCCGTCGACCAGGCGGTGCACACCCTCGGCGGCAACGGGCTCACCACCGAGTACGGGCTTGCCGCTCTGCTCAACGCCGCCCGGGTGGCCCGCATCGCGCCCGTCAGCAGGGAGATGATCCTCAACTACGTCTCCCACTCCTCACTCGGCCTGCCCAAGTCCTACTGAGCCACGATCCGACCCCCGCCGAACCACCGACGCAGAAGGCAGGACACCACCATGACCGCACCCGTCCGGCGCGCCGACGAGCGCGGCGTCCGCACCCTCACCCTCGACTCCCCGGGCAACCGCAACGCGCTCTCCAGCACCCTTATGCGCGTGCTCACCGAGGAGTTGGCGGCGGCCGGCGAGGCGCCCGAGGTGCGGGCCGTGGTGCTCACCCACACCGGCAACACCTTCTGCGCCGGCGCGGACCTCACCGACCCGGCGGCCACCCCGGCGGCCCTGGCGGAGCTGCTGCGCGGCATCGTGGAACTGCCCAAGCCGGTCGCCGCCCGCGTCGACGGACACGCGCGCGGCGGCGGGCTCGGCCTCGTCGGCGCCTGCGACGTGGCCGTCGCCGGGGCGGCGTCCCGGTTCGCCTTCAGCGAGGTGCGCATCGGAGTCGCCCCGGCGGTGATCTCGCTGCCGCTGCTGCCCCGGCTGGACCCCCGCGCGGCCTCCCGCTACTACCTCACAGGGGAGGTCTTCGACGCCGAACAGGCCACCAGGGCGGGCCTGCTCACCGATTGGCACACCGACGTCGACACCGCGCTGGAACCGATCACCGACGCCTGGCGCCGCTGCGCGCCCGGCGCGCTCGCCGAGGCCAAACACCTGGTCACGGCCGAGGTGCGGCGGGCCTTCGCACGGGACGCGGATAGTCTCGTGGCACTGTCCGCGCGGCTCTTCGGCACCGCCGAGGCCCGCGAGGGCATGACGGCCTTCCTCGAACGACGGGATCCACCTTGGGCGCGGTGACCACCCCCAAACAGGACCGCAGCCGGCTCACCCGGGCGCGGCTGCTGGAGTCGGCGGTGACGTGCCTGGCCGAACGCGGCTGGTCGGGCAGCACGGTCAGCGTCGTCGCCGAGCACGCCGGTGTCTCGCGCGGCGCCGCGCAGCACCACTTCCCGACCCGCGAGGACCTGTTCACGGCCGCCGTCGAGTACGTCGCCGAGGAAAGGTCGGCGGCGCTGCGCCGACTGCCGCGCCCCGCCGACACCCACGAGGCCGTGGCCACGCTTGTCGGCCTCTTCACCGGGCCGCTGTTCCGCGCCGCCCTGCATCTGTGGGTGGCCGCCTCGAACGAGCCGCACCTCGGCGACCGGGTCACCGCACTGGAGGCGCGCATCGGTCGGGAGACACACCGCATGGCCGTCGAACTGCTCGGCGCCGACGAGAGCCGGCCGGGCGTGCGGGAGACCGTGCAGGGCCTGCTGGACATGGCCCGCGGACTGGGGCTCGCCAACCTGCTCACCGACGACGCGGCGCGGCGGGAGCGCGTCGTCACCCAGTGGGCCGCGATCCTGCGCTCCCAGCTGACGGACTCCTCCCAGCCGGCGGACTCCCCCCAGCCGGCGGACTGACGCGGCGGGGCCCCGGAGGCGCCCCGCCGCGTCGGTCGTGCGCTCAGCGCGGGGTGATTCAGCGCAGGGTGATCTCGTCGAAGCCGTCCAGCTCGCGCGGGTCGCGCGAGCCCGGGCCGATGTAGCGGGCGGACGGGCGCACCAGCCGACCGGTCCGCTTCTGCTCCAGGATGTGCGCCGACCAGCCGGCCGTCCGGGCGCAGGTGAACATCGAGGTGAACATGTGCGCCGGGACCTCGGCGAAGTCCAGCACGATGGCCGCCCAGAACTCGACGTTCGTCGCCAGAACGCGGTCCGGGCGACGCGCCTGGAGCTCGGCCAGCGCCGCCTTCTCCAGAGCCTCGGCGACCTCGAAGCGCGGCGCGCCCAGCTCCTTGGCGGTCCGCCGCAGCACCCGGGCCCGGGGGTCCTCGGCCCGGTAGACGCGGTGGCCGAAGCCCATCAGCCGCTCGCCCTTGTCGAGCTGCCGCTTGACGTACGCGGTGGCGTCGCCCTCGCGCTCGATCTCCTCGATCATGCCGAGGACCCGGGAGGGCGCGCCGCCGTGCAGCGGGCCGGACATCGCGCCGACCGCGCCGGAGAGCGCCGCGGCGACGTCCGCGCCGGTGGAGGCGATGACCCGGGCGGTGAACGTCGAGGCGTTCATGCCGTGCTCGGCGGCGGAGGTCCAGTAGGCGTCGACGGCCTTGACGTGCTTGGGGTCCGGCTCGCCGCGCCAGCGGCGCATGAAGCGCTCGACGACCGTCTCCGCCTTGTCGATCTCCCGCTGCGGCACCATCGGCAGACCCTGGCCGCGGGCGGACTGGGCGACGTAGGAAAGCGCCATGACGGCGGCACGCGCCAGGTCGTCACGGGCCTGCTTCTCGTCGATGTCCAGCAGCGGTTTCAGTCCCCACACGGGCGCCAGCATCGCGAGCGCCGACTGCACGTCGACGCGGATGTCGCCGGAGTGCACGGGGATCGGGAACGGCTCGGCAGGGGGCAGACCCGGTTTGAAGCCGCCGTCCACCAGCAGGCCCCAGACGTTGCCGAAGGACACCCGGCCGACCAGGTCCTCGATGTCCACACCTCGGTAGCGGAGCGCGCCGCCCTCCTTGTCGGGTTCGGCGATCTCCGTCTCGAACGCGACGACTCCTTCGAGTCCGGGTACGAAGTCGGACATCAGGCGGCTCCTTCAAGTCAGCTTTCGGCGTCGTCCGGCAGCCGCGAGGTCGAAGGCGGTGGCCGGCGCTTCGCCGTGATCCGGGGGTGGCCCTGTTTCGGGCCGACGGGCGG
>NZ_VJYK02000256.1 GCF_007097205.2 Streptomyces alkaliterrae | reverse complement strand
GGTGGGAGTGGGGGGTGTTCGGGGTGACGTCGGCGGTGCGGCCGTCAGAGGGCGAAGACCGTGCGGTGCCATTCCTTGCGCGCGACGGCCGTGTTGTCCGACATCACGTGCTTGACCTGCGTGTACTCCTCGAAGGAGTAGGCGGACATGTCCTTGCCGTAGCCGGAGGCGCGGTAGCCGCCGTGCGGCATCTCGCTGATGATCGGGATGTGGTCGTTGACCCACACGCAGCCCGCGCGCAGTTCGCGGGTGGCCCGGCCGGTGCGGTAGACGTCCCGGCTCCAGACTGACGCGGCAAGTCCGTACGGGGTGTCGTTGGCCAGTGCCAGGCCCTCGTCGTCGGTGTCGAAGGGCAGCACGGTGAGCACGGGGCCGAAGACCTCCTGCTGGACGATCTCGCTGTCCTGCGCGGCGCCGGTGATCAGGGTGGGCGGGTAGTACGCGCCCGCCGCGAGGTCGCCGCCGGGGACCCGGCCGCCGGTGACGACGGTGGCGTGGGCGCGGGCCCGGTCGACGAAGGCTGCGACGCGGTCGCGGTGCCGGTGGGAGACGAGCGGGCCGAGGTCGGTCGCCGGGTCGGCGGGGTCGCCCACGGTGAGCGAGGCCATGAGGTCGGCGACGCCCGCGACGAACGCCTCGTACAGCGGGCGCTGCACGTAGGCGCGGGTGGCGGCGGTGCAGTCCTGGCCGCTGTTGATGAGGGCGCCCGCGACCGCGCCGTGCACGGTCGCCTCCAGGTCGGCGTCGTCGAAGACCACAAACGGCGCCTTGCCGCCGAGTTCGAGGTGCAGCCGCTTGCCGCCCTCGGTGGCGCGGCGGGCGACCCGGCGGCCGACGGGGGTGGAGCCGGTGAAGGAGATCATCGCGAGCCCCGGGTGGCCGGCGAGGTGTTCGCCGACGTCCGGCCCGGCGCCGGTGACGATGTTGACGACGCCGTCCGGAAGGCCTGCCTCGCGGGCGGCCTCGGCGAACATCAGCGCGGTCAGCGGGGTGAGTTCGGAGGGCTTGAGCACCACCGTGTTGCCGGCGGCGATCGCCGGGAGGATCTTCCAGGCGGCCATCTGGAGCGGGTAGTTCCAGGGCGCGATGGAGCCGACGACGCCCAGCGGCTCGCGGCGCACGGAGGACGTGTGGTCGGGGCTGTACTCGGCGGCGGCCATCCCGTCGAGGCGGCGGGCCGCGCCGGCGAAGAAGGCGGCGTTGTCGATCGAGCCGGGAACGTCGAACTCCTCGCAGAGCCGTACCGGTTTGCCGCACTGGGCGGACTCGGCGGCCACCAGGTCCGGGGACATCTCCCGCAGTGCGGAGGTCAGCCGGTACAGGGCCTCGGAGCGGTCCGCCGGTGTGGCGGTCGCCCACTGCGGCAGCGCGCCTTCGGCGGCGGCCACGGCGTCGTCCACGTCGGCGGGGCCGGCGAGTTCGTACTCCAGTACCGGCTTGCCGCTCGCCGGGTCGATGACAGGCTGCCGGCGCCCGGAGGTGCCGGGCCTCGCACGCCCGCCGATGAACTGGGTTCCTTCCGCGTACTTCGCTGCCGCGTCGGGAAGCTGGACGGCCATCAGACTCTCCTGCCCGCAACGCGCGGTGTGCGCCGCGCGTGCTGTGCCATGACTGTGCGAGTGGCGTGTGCCGTGGATGGATGCCGATCCTGACAGGCGGATGCCCGGTCGACAAGGGATTCCGTCGTTACGATTTCGCGGCGCCACGGAATCGGCGTTGTATAGCGTTCGGCGCCGTATGCGGACACGCCGGGTCGCCCGGCGCCGCCGGCCGTGGTGACGGGCGGCCCGGGACGTCCCCGGCGTGCGGATCGCGGCTCGCGGCTCAGACGCAGAAGCGCTTGCTCGCGTCGGTGAGCACGTCGGCCAGCCGGTCCACGATGTCGTCCAGCAGCGCGGCGTCGCCGATCAGCGGCGGCGCGATCTGCAGGACGCTGTCGCCCCGGTCGTCGGCGCGGGCGATCAGCCCGGCCTCGAGCAGCCGCCCGGGCAGGAAGCCGCGCAGCAGCCGGTCGCGTTCCGCCTGGTCGAAGCGGGTGTTGTCGGCGTCCCTGACCAGCTCGACGGCGAGGAAGAACCCGGCGCCTCGCACGTCGCCGACGATCGGCAGCTCCCGCAGCCCGTCCATCCGCTCGCGCAGGTGCGGGCTGAGCGTGCGCACGTTCTCCAGCACGCCGTCGCGTTCGAAGATCTCGATGTTGCGCAGGGCGATCGCCGCCGACAGCGGGTGGCCGCCGAAGGTGATGCCGTGCCGGAAGGGCCGCCCGGTGTCGATGAGCGCCGCCGCGACGCGCTCGGCGGCGACGACCGCGCCCATCGGAGCGTACGCGGACGTCAGGCCCTTGGCGAGGCTGACCAGGTCGGGTGTGACGCCCTCCCGGGTGACGCCGAACCACTCCCCCAGCCGTCCGCAGCCGGTGATGACCTCGTCGGCCATCAGCAGTGCCCCGTAGCGGTCGGCCAGCTCCCGCAGGCCGCGCCAGTAGCCGGGCGGCGCGGTGAGGCAGCCACCGGCGTTCTGCACCGGCTCGGCGATGATCATCGCCACCTCGTCGGGCCCCGCGGCGAGGATGGCGTCCTCCACCTCGCGGAGCAGCCGGGCGCGGAAGGCGTCGGGGTCGTCGCCGTCGGGGGCGCGGAACGCGTTGGTGTTCGACACGTGCACGACGTCCACCGGCGGCGGCCCGAACGCCTCCTTGAAGCGCGGGACGCCGGTGAAGGACAGCGCGCCGAGGGTGACGCCGTGGTAGGCGGTCTGCCGGGCGATCGCCTTGGTGCGCTGCGGCTGCCCGTTGGCGAGGTGGTACTCGCGGG
The DNA here is from genome assembly GCF_007097205.2 of Streptomyces alkaliterrae. Taxonomy (GTDB): domain Bacteria; phylum Actinomycetota; class Actinomycetes; order Streptomycetales; family Streptomycetaceae; genus Streptomyces; species Streptomyces alkaliterrae. The sequence goes on along the minus strand of NZ_VJYK02000256.1, from coordinate 4,995 downwards.
CCAGCTTCCACGCCGCCTCCACCGACTCCGAGCCGCCGCTGGTGAAGAACGCCCTGGTCAGTCCCTCCGGCGCCAGGTCGGTCAGCCGCTCGGCGAGCTCGATGGCAGCCGGATGGGCGGTGGCCCAGTTGGTGTTGAAGGCAAGCGTGGTGAGCTGCTTCGTGGCCGCCTCGGCCATCTCCCGCCCGTAGGAGTAGCCGATCTGCGAGCAGAAGAGGCTGGACAGCGCGTCGACGTACCGCCGCCCCTCGGTGTCGAAGACGTACGGGCCCTCGCCACGTTCCAGGACGAGCAGGTCGTCGATCCGCTGGGGGGAGAAGTGCAGCATCAGATGGCGGCCGGCGGTCTCCCGCAGCGCCTCGTGCCGGGTGTTCATGGTGACCTCCGAGATCGGGTCCGGCCGGGTCAGTCGTTCTGCGGGAAGCCGAGGTCGATGCCGCGGTGGCGGGGATCGGCCCAGCGGGTGGTGACGGTCTTGGTGCGGGTGAAGAAGTGCACGCCGTCCGGGCCGTAGGCGTGGCTGTCGCCGAACAGCGACGCCTTCCAGCCGCCGAAGGAGTAGTAGGAGACCGGCACCGGGATGGGCACGTTGATGCCGACCATGCCGACCTCCACCTCCTCCTCGAAGCGCCGGGCGGCGCCGCCGTCGTTGGTGAACAGCGCGGTGCCGTTGCCGTACGGGCTGGCGTTGACCAGAGCCAGCGCCTCGTCGTACGAGGCCACCCGGACGACCGACAGGACGGGTCCGAAGATCTCGTCTGTGTAGATCGGCATCTGAGGCGTCACCCGGTCGAAGAGCGTGGGGCTGAGCCAGTAGCCGCCCGGCTCGCCGTCCACCGGACCGCCGCGGCCGTCCACCACCAGCTCGGCGCCGGCCGCCACCCCCGCCTCGACGTAGCCGGCGACCCGGTCCCGGTGCTCGGCGGTGACCAGCGGGCCCATGTCGCAGCCGCGCCGGCCGTCGCCGACCCGCAGCGACGCCATCCGCTCGGTGATCTTCGCGATCAGCTCGTCGGCGACCGGTTCGACGGCCACCAGCACGCTCACCGCCATGCACCGCTCCCCCGCCGAGCCGAAACCGGCGTTGACGGCGGCGTCGGCGGCCAGGTCGAGGTCGGCGTCGGGCAGGACGACCATGTGGTTCTTCGCGCCGCCCAGCGCCTGCACCCGCTTGCCGTGCGCGCCGGCCGTCGCGTAGACGTGCCGGGCGACGGGCGTGGAGCCGACAAACGACACGGACGCCACGTCCGGATGCGTCAGCAGCGCGTCCACGGCCGCCTTGTCGCCGTGCAGCACGTTGAACACGCCGTCCGGCAGCCCCGCCTCCCGCCACAGCTCGGCCAGCAGCATCGCCGCCGACGGCACCTTCTCGCTCGGCTTCAGCACCACCGTGTTGCCGCAGGCGATGGCCACCGGCGCGAACCACAGCGGCACCATCGCCGGGAAGTTGAACGGCGAGATGATCGCCGTCACCCCGAGCGGCTGCCGCAGCGCGTGCACGTCCACGCTGGTCGCCGCGCCCGCGGTGTGGCCGCCCTTGAGCAGATGCGGGATGCCGCAGGCGAACTCCACGACCTCCAGGCCGCGTTGGACCTCGCCCGCCGCGTCGTCCAGCACCTTGCCGTGCTCGGCGGTGATCGCCGCGGCGACCTCCGGGGCCCGCTCGGCCAGCAGCCGGCGGAACTCGAAGAGCACCGCCACCCGCTTCGGCAGCGACGTGCGCCGCCAGCCGGCGAAGGCCGCCGCCGCGGTCGCCACCGTCTCGTCGACGGTCGCGGCGTCCGCGAGGTCCACGTGCGCGGTGACGGCGCCGGTCGCCGGGTCGTGCACGGCGCCGGTACGGGCGGCCGTACCGGTCCAGGGCTTGCCGCCGAGCCAGTGCGTGATGCGGCGGTCTCCGTTGGTCGTGTTGTCCATGTCGCCATTGGAGCGGCATCCGGCCACCGGCGGCAGCTACGTTCTGTCGGATATGGCATCCTTCCCCGACACATCGTCGGCGGCGGGGGATGTCAGAGGAGGTGTGCGGACGTGGCGGTGACCTACCCCTCGGTGGCCGAGGTGCTGGCCATGCCCGAGCTGCGGCAGGGCGACCCGCTGGTGGTCGCCGGGCGCGACGCGCTGGACCGGCCGGTGCGCTGGGTGCACTCCATGGAGCTCGCCGCCGACCTCGCGCCGCTGCTGCGCGGCGGCGAACTCGTCCTCACCACCGGCATCGCCCTCCCGGCCGCCGCCCTGGACCTCGACGGCTACGTGCGGGAACTCAGCGACGGCGGCGCCGCCGGCCTGGTCGTCGAACTCGGCCGCCGCTGGACGCGTGAGCTGCCCGCCGCCCTCGCCGACGCCTGCGAACGCGCCGGACTGCCGCTGGTGGCCCTGCGCCGCGAGGTGCCGTTTGTGGCGGTCACCCAGGCCGTCGGCGAACGCCTGGTGAACGCGCAGGTCGTGGAGTTGCGGGCGGCCGGCCAGATCCACGACGTGTTCACCGCGCTCAGCGTCGCCGAGGCCGGACCCGCCGACATCCTCGCCGAGGCGGCCCGCATCGCCGGCCATCCCGTCGTCCTGGAGTCCTTCCGCCACCGGGTACTCGGCTACGACACCGGCGGCGCACCCGCCGACGAACTGCTCCGCGACTGGGAGCAGCGCTCCCGCCGCGTCCGGCTCGACAGCCGCACCGGTTACGACCGCAGGGCCGGCTGGCTGGTGACCGTCGTCGGCAGCCGGGGCGACGACTGGGGACGGCTCGTGGTGCTCACCCCGCAGCCGCCGCCCGACCGGCACGTCGTCCTCGTCGAACGCGCCGCCGCCGCGCTGGCCCTGCACCGGCTGCACGCCCGGCACCGCGACGGCGTCGAACGCCAGGCCCACCACGCCCTGCTCACCGCCCTGCGCGACCGGGGCGCCGACGAGGAACTGCTCGGCCGCTGCGCGCGGGCCGGGGTCCCGCTCACCGACCGCTCGCTGACCGGCGTCGCCGCGCGGCCGGTGGTGCGGCGCGGGCGGCGGGCCTTTGTCGCCGCCGACGCGCTGACCGGGCTGGCCGCCGCGCTCGCCGCCGCCCTCCGCGACCGCGACGTGCCCGCCCTGGTGGGCACCGACCCGGACGACGTACTCGCCCTGCTGTCCCTGCCGCCCGACGTCGACGCGGCCGCCGTGCTCACCGCGGTCGCCGCCGAACTCGGCGCCCCCGGCGACGTCGTGCTGGCCGCCGGTGAGACCGTGCACGGCCCCCGGGACGCCGGCCGCTCGCTCGCGGAAGCCCACCACGTCGCCGCGTCCGTCCGGCCCGAGCCGGCTGACGGGGGCGCCGCGCCGGGACCCGCCGTGCACCGGCTCGCGGACGTCCATCTGCGCGGGCTGCTGCACCTGCTCTGGGACGACGACCGGCTGGCCCGCTTCGTGACACGCGAACTCGGTCCGCTGCTGCGCCACGACGCCGAGCACGGGACCCGGCTGCTCGACGTCCTCGCCGCGCTGCTCGACTCCGGCGACAAGACCGCGGCGGCCGCCGCCCTGCACGTCTCCCGGCCCGTCCTCTACGACCGGCTGGCCCGCGTCGAACGGATCCTCGGCGTCGACCTCGCCGACCCGGAGACCCGCACCTCCCTGCACACGGCCCTCCTCGCCCACCGCCTCCCCGTCACCGACCGGGGCTGACGCGGCGGGGGCTGCCACGACGGGGGCTGCCGCGACCGGGGCTGACACAGCGGAGACTGACGCCTGGTGGTGGCGAGCGCTCAGCCGCGGGCCGCCGCCACCTCGCGTTCGACCAGGTCGGCGGCGCGGCGGGGGCCGCCGTCGGCGCGCACGGCGGCCCGCAGCGCGGCCAGCCGTGTCGGCATCGCCGGATCGTCGAGCAGTTCGTCCGCCGCCCGACGCAACGCCCGCGCGGTGAAAGCGTGGTTGTCCAGGCGGCGTGCGACGCCCAGCGCGCACAGCCGGTCGGCGTTGTCGAACTGGTCGAGCGCCTGCGGCACCGCCACCATCGGGACGCCGAACGCCAGGCCCTCCTGGCTGCCGCCCATCCCGGCGTGCGTGACGAACAGGTCGGCCTCCGCCAGCACGGCGGCCTGCGGCACCCAGTCGTGCGGCTCGACGTTGCCCGGCAGCTCGCCCAGCTCCTCCAGCGACACGTGCCGCCCGATCTGCAGCACCACATGCCAGCCGGGCCGACCGCCGAACGCCTCCACACACGCCCGGTAGACGTGCGGACGGCGGGTGAAGCCGGAGCCGAGCGAGACCAGCACCACCCGCTCGACGTCCGCCGGCCGCGACCACCGCTCCCGCCCGATGCGTCCGTCCGGTCCGGCGCCGACAAAGCTGTACACCGCCGGGTCGAGCGAGTCGGCGTCCGGTTGCATCGCGCTCGGGACCAGCGCCAGGGCCCGGCGGGGCCGGTCCAGGTCGTCGGGGCCGGTGTCCGGCATCCCGTTGGCGGTCAACCACTCCCGGAAGCGGTCGGCGTAGGAGCGGGCCGCCTCGCTGGTGAACACGGCGCTCTGCGCGCCGCCGTCCGCGTCGCTCCAGTCCTCGCTGATCATGTGGGTGGCGAGCTGCACCGCCGGCACGCCGAGCCGGTGCGCGAGCACCACGCCCGCGTACGCGCCGCTGTCGTGCAACACCAGCTCGGGGGCGGCGACACCGCCTCGCCCGTAGTGCTCCAGCAGACTCGGCAGCGCCGCCACCGACTCCTCGAACAGCAGCGTCGTCAGCTTCACCGGGTCGGAGGCGAGCGCCGCCAGATCGGTGTCCAGCGGCAGGGTCTCGGGGCAGAGCAGCGGTTCGGCGCCGGTGGCGGCCACGGTCGCCGCGAACCGCTCGGTCACCGCGTACGTCACCCGGTGGCCGCGGTCGACGAGTTCCCGTGCCAGCCCGAGGCAGGGGAAGACGTGTCCGGGCGCGCTGAGGCCGACGAGGCAGATCTCGGCGGGAGGGGTCGCGTCGGGACGAGTCTGATCGGGAGGAGTCTGATCGGGATGGGCCTGGTCAGGGCGGGGC
>NZ_VJYK02000255.1 GCF_007097205.2 Streptomyces alkaliterrae | reverse complement strand
AAGAGACAGGAGGGGGAGGGTCCGGCCGACGACCGCCCGTGAGGACCGCCGTCCGCCGGACCCGCCACCCCGCCTACCTCACGCCGCGACGCGCAGCTCGGCGGTGCAGCACTTGACGCTGCCGCCGCCCTTGAGCAGCTCCGACAGCGCCACCGGGATCGGCTCGTAGCCGCGCTCCCGCAGCGGTTCGAACAGACCGGCCGCCGCCTGCGGCAGCAGCACGTGATGCCCGTCGCTGACCGAGTTCAGACCGAGCACCAGCGCGTCGTGCTCGTCGGCGATGATCGCGTCGGGGAAAAGCCGGGCGAGCACGGCCCGGCTGCCGGGGGAGAACGCCGGCGGGTAGTACATGATCTCGCTGTCCGTGGCGTCGTCCAGCACGCACAGCGCCGTGTCCAGGTGGTAGAAGCGCGGGTCGACCAGGTCGAGGCCGATCACCGGCCGGCGCAGGAACTCCTGGGCCTCGGGGTGGGACAGCGGGCTGCTGCGGAAGCCCCGCCCGGCCAGCAGCCAGGAGGCCGTGACGGCGAAGTCGCCCTCGCCCTCGTTGACGTGCTCCGGCTCGTGGTAGTCGGTGAAGCCGTGGGCCGCGTACCACTCGCGGTGGGCCACCGCCTCCGCCTCCCGCTGCGGGTGCGCGAACCGCGCGCCCAGGACCCGCCCGTCGACGACGGTGGCGCCGTTGGCGGCGTACACCATGTCCGGCAGCTCCGGGTCCGGGGCCAGCTCCTCCACGGTGTGGCCGAGCGCGCGGTAGCGGTCCCGCAGCATCTCCCACTGGGCCACCGCCAGCGGGAGATCGACCGGCTTGCCCGGATCCATCCAGGGGTTGATCGAGTACGTGACCCGGAAGTGCGCCGGTGGGCACATGAGATAGCGACGTTCAGCGTACAAAGAGGGCTCCTCACGGGATCGCCGTGCCTGCTAGGGCCTGTCCGGCGGGTCGGAGCGGCGTCGCGACGCCTGGCACCCGCGCTCTCCGCGTTGTCGTCGGTCGCCGACGCTCCGCGTCGACTCCCTCCTCCGCCTTGAGATCGCAGGCACCAGACGCCGCTCCTTCACCCACTCCGACCCGCCGGACAGGCCCTAGGCTCATGGTCCACTCTCCCGCGCGAAATGGAAGTGGTGCGTACGGGTGGTTCGTCATCGTGGCCGGTGGGGAAGGGCGGCCGTGGCGGGAGTCACCCCGCTCCCGTCTCGACCGCGTCGGGAAACCGGCGGATCGGGAGTATCCTCAGAAACCTCCATACGCGGACCCGCGGGGTGTCGTCGGGGCGGTCCTGGTGCCGCCCGGCGCCCCCGGTTTCCCGTTGCGGCGGTCGGGGGCGCAGGATGGAGAGAGTCATCCGTTCCGTGGATTCCGGCCGGGTTCGGCGTCGGGGTTCCGTACTCTCGGGGCAGGTGCACGGATCAGTCTGGAGTGAGGCGGTAGATGGAACGCGAAGGCAGGCTCTCCCAGTGGTTGCGCCGACGCTCCAGGAGCGCGGACGACGCAGCGGCCGAGGCCGCCCGCGCCCGGGAGGACCTGCTGGTGGCGTCCGCCGACGCCGGCTTCCCGCTCGCGCCCGCCGCGCATCCGGAGGGGTACGGCTGCAGCTGTGAGCGGATCGGCTGCCCCACGCCCGGCCGGCACCCGGTCTCCTTCGCCTGGCAGACCCAGGCCACCAGCGACCCGGATCAGGTGCTGCGCTGGGCCCGCAGCCGTCCCGAGGCCAACTTCGTCACCGCCACCGGCCTCACCCACGACGTGCTGGACGTCCCGTTCCCGGCCGGCCGCTCGGCGCTGGAGAGACTGGACGGGGAGGGCGTCGAGGTCGGCCCGGTGGCCTCCCTCGACGACGGCCGCATGCTGTTCTTCACGGCGACCCGGGGCACCCCGGACGACGAGGACGAGTGGTGGCCGTGCGAGCTGGACTGCCATCCCGAGACGATGGACGAACACCCCGGCCTGCGCTGGCACTGCCGGGGGAGCTATGTACTCGTGCCGCCGTCCGCACTGCACGCGGGCGGCGGCACGAGTGTCAGATGGGTGCGCGCGCCCGGCCGCCCGCTGCCGGATCCGCTCACGCTGCTGGAGGCCCTGACCGACGCGTGCGCCACCTACGCGGCCGAGCAGCCGGACCACGAGGGGACGCCCTGGCCGGTGCGCTGACCCCGCCGGACAGGCCCTGGCCCGCTCGGATCACGGAGGTCCGCCTCACTCGCCCTTCGCGGAGATCCGGCCCGTGTGCTGGTAGAGGAAGTCGATCTTGTCGCCGCTGTCCGCGGTCGGCACCAGCACGGCGTGCTGGAGCAGGAGGGTCTGTGTCAGCGAGCGCTTCACCTGCCCCTTGAGCAGCGGCTCGACCTCGGGGAGCACGCTCGGCTTGTAGCCGGTGGCGGCCGTCTGCTTGGTGTGCAGGTGGGAGGTGAAGAACACCAGCGCGTCGCCCTTGCCGGTGTAGAGGCCGAACGGCGCGTAGCGGGTGGAGTCCGCGGCCTGGTCGGCCCACTCGTTGCGGGCGGTCGGACGGTTGGTGTTCTTGCGCCGGTTCTCGCGCTTGCCGCTGGTGTACGGACCGTCGGCGAACGGGCCCTTGCCGTCCTTGAGTTGCTTGACGTAGGCCTTGCTGAGCTCGTCCGGCTCGGCCGCCAGCGCCACGCTCTTCGTGTCGGGAGCCGGGAACGCGACGGCGTGGCCCTCCTCGTCCTCGGCGAACTCCGGCACGTCCGCCGCGTCGACGACCGCGCGGTAGGACGCCCGCCACGGTTCGCCGATCCCGTCCCGGGTGAAGGCGAGCAGCACCCGGCGCTCGCCGGAGGTGCCCTTGCCCGTCGCGTCCGCGAGGAAGAACTTCGGCCAGCCGGCCTGGCGGGGGATGTGGAAACGGGTGTCCGTCAGCTCCAGCGGGCGGAAGTCCTTCGCCCCCTCCGGCCGCAGTGCGCGCGCGACCTTCAGCGAGGCCTGGTTGACCTCGCCCAGTGCGCCGCGTTCGACGGTGGCGGCCAGCGCGGCGTCGTGGTTCCGGTTGGCCTTGTTGCTGGTCGAGAGGTACTTGCTGAGCACCTTCTCGGCCTCGGCCTTTGTGGTGGCCGGCACCACGGCCGTCTCGCCGTGAACCGTCACACAACCCGACAGTGCGCCCGTCAGCGCGAGGGCGACCGTTGCGGCCGCCGTACGTCGCGACATCATGCCCGTGCCCTCCCCGAATCCCGGACGGCCGGTGTGCGTCCGGGGTCTGCCAGCAATGTGGCACCTTACCGGTCCCCGGCGATCTCCGTTCCGCGCGGGCCGGCGCCGCCGACCGGCCGCACCGGCACCACCAGCGGCGCGCCGCCGCTCGGATGCGGCAGCACCTCCACCGGCTGCCGGTACACCTCCGACAGCAGTTCGGCCCGCAGCACCGACGCCGGCGGGCCGTCGGCGACGAGCCGCCCGCCGCTGAGCACCGCGACCCGGTCCGCGTACGCGGCGGCCAGACCGAGGTCGTGCAGCACCACCACCACGGCGTCGCCCGCCGCCGCGCGGCGCCGGCAGATCCGCAGCACCAACTCCTGGTGCCGCAGGTCCAGCGCGGCCGTCGGCTCGTCGAGCAGCAGCAGCCCGGTGCGCTGGGCGAGGGCGCGGGCGAGCGAGACCCGCGCGCGTTCGCCGCCGGACAGCGCGGAGAACGGCCGCTCGGCGAACCCCTCGACCTCCGTGGCGGCCATCGCCTCGGCCACCGCCCGGCTGTCGTCCTCGGCGGCCGGGGTGCCGGCCCACGGCGCCCGTCCCATGGCCACCACCTCGGCGACCGTGAACGGGAACGCCAGACTCGACGACTGCGGCAACACCGCTCGGCGTAGCGCCAGTTCGGCCGCACCCCACTGCTCGGCCGGCCGCCCGCACACCCACACCCCGCCGCGTTCGACGTCGACGTCCCCGGCCAGGGCGGCGAACAGGGTGGACTTCCCGGCGCCGTTGGGGCCGACCAGCGCCAACACCTCACCGACGTTCGCGGCGAGGTCCACGCCGTCCAGCACCAGCCGCCCGCCGAGTCGGACGGCCACGTCCCGGGCCTCGGCGGCGACGGCACCGCGCGGCAGCGGCCCGGGCACCCGGCGCGGCGCCCGCCGCGCGGCCAACCGGCCGAGCAGCCCGCGCCGTTCTGTCGTGCGCCGCTGTTCTGCCGGGCCCGACTGTCGTGTCGCACCGCGCTGTTCGGTCATGCCCAGCCTCCTTGGCGGCGTCGGGTCCGGCGCAGCAGCCAGAAGAAGAACGGGCTGCCGATGAGAGCGGTGAGCACACCGAGCGGCAGTTCGGCCGGGGCGGCCAGCGTGCGCGCGGCCAGGTCGGCGGCGAGCAGCACCAGGGCGCCGCCGAGCGCGCTGCCGGGGATCAGGAAGCGGTGCCCGGGCCCGGCCACCATGCGCAGCAGATGCGGAACCAGCAGCCCGACAAAGGTGATGATGCCGGCGACCGCCACCGCCGCGGCGGTCAGCAGCGCCACGACGACGATCAGCACCAGCCGCATCCGCTCGACCGGCACGCCCAGGTGCCGGGCGGGCCGCTCGCCGAGCGCCAGCAGGTCCAACTTCCGTGCGTACAGCGGCGCCAGGAGCAGGCCGAGCAGCGCGCACGGCAGGACGGCGAAGACCTTCGGCCAGGTCGCCTGGGCGAGCGAACCGAGCTGCCAGAAGGTGATCTGGGTGACCTGCGCGCTGTCGGCGAAGAACACGAACAGGCCGACCAGCGCGAAGCCGAACGCGTTCACGGCGATGCCGGTCAGGATGAGCGTGACGACCTCGGTCCGACCGCCGGAGCGGGAGAGCGCGTAGACGAGCAGCACTGTGGCGAGGCCGAAGACGAACGCCAGGCCGGTGACGGTCCAGTTGCCGAGGAAGTTCAGCCCGAAGGCGATCGCGGCGACGGCGCCGACGGCGGCGCCCGCCGAGACGCCGATCACGCCCGGTTCCGCGAGCGGGTTGCCGAACACGCCCTGCATCAGCGCCCCGGCGCAGGCCAGCGAGGCGCCGACGAGCATGGCCAGCACCACGCGCGGCAGCCGCACGTTCCACAGCACGCTCTCGCCGACCCGGTCCAGCGGCGCGCCGCCGAGGCCGAGCCGGTGCGCAAGCGAACCGACGACGTCGCCCAGCGGGATGTCGTAGGCGCCGATACCCGCCGCGAGCAGCGCGCACACCACCAGCGCGCCGACCAGCCCGAGCGTCAGCACGGTGGCGCTGGCCCGACGGACCACCGCACCCCCAGCCGGCTTGTCGACGGCTTCCGCTCCGCCGCCCGGCCCTCGACGGTCGCTGCCGCCGGGCGCCTCGGTCCGCGTGCCGTCCACGGTGGTCATCGGGACTCCCCGTGGAACTGCCGGACGAGGGAACGGATGACGGTGTCCGTGCGCGGCCCGTAGTTCAGCAGCACGCCGTCGTCGACGGACGCGATGCGGCGGTCCATTCCGGCGGGCGTCTGGGCGACTCCGGGGATCTTCAGCAGGCCGTCGACGCCGTCCACCGAGTCGAGTCCCTTGCTCATGACCAGGATCACGTCCGGAGCCGCCTTGGCCAGCGCCTCACTGGTGATGGCGGTGAAGTCCTTCTTCAGGCCGGACTCCTTGCCCGCGTCCACCCCGCCCGCCGCCTCGATGAGCGAGCTCGCACCGGACCGGGCGCCGCCCAACAGGTAGACGGCGGCGGAGCCGCGCAGGTAGAGGAAGGCGACCCGGGGGCGTCCGGCACTCTCGGGTATGTCCGTGCGGGCGGCGTCGATCCGCTGCCGGGTGCGCTTGTCGAGCCGCTTCCCGGCCTCCGGCACGCCGAGCGCGGCGGCCACCGCCTCGATGCGCACGCTCACGTCGGACAACCGCTGGGCGGCGGGCAGGACCAGCAGCGGAATCCCGGCGTCGCGGATCTGCTCGATCGCCTCCGCCGGGCCGGTGGTGGCCTCCGCGAGCACCAGCGTCGGCCGCAGGGACAGCACCCCTTCGGCGGATACGTCGTGGGCGCGCGTCACCACCGGCAGCTTGGCCGCCTGTTCGAAGGTCGCCGTCACGTCGCGGGCCACCACGCGGTCGCCCAGACCGAGGGAGAAGACGAGCTCGGCGAGCGAACCGGACAGCGGGACCACCCGCTCGGCGCTGCGCACGGTCACCTCCCGGCCGTCGGCCGAGCGAACCTTCACCGGCAGCTCCGGTCTCGGCGCCGGCCCGGACAACGGCTCGATCCGGTCGGCGGCGGCCTTGGCGCCCGACGCCGCGCCGCCCTCCGGACGCGGGTCGGCGGAGCCGCCGCCGCACCCGGTCAGCACAAGTGCCAGGGCCAGCAGGGTGGATACCGCCCCGAGCAGGCGGGTGGGTGGGTGCACGGTGGCTGCCTTCCAGAAGCGGGGTTCCGACGGAGACGGAGATAGCTTAGGTTAGCCTTGCCTTGCTCACTTGGGCAGCTCCACCCCCTGGTTCCCGTTCGGGAGGATCCGTCATGCCGTCGTGCAGACCACCGCGCGCGTTCGCGGCCGTGCTGCTCACCGCCCTGTGCGCGCTGCTGCTGCCGGCCCCCGGCGCCGCCGCCCAGGAACGCGTCGTCCAGGGCGGGCGGCTGGACTGGAGCATCAAGTCCTCCTTCCAGAACTACGTCACCGGGCCCATCGCCCAGGGCAGTTGGAGCATGCTGGGCGGCGCGGGCACGATCGGCGGCGGACAGTTCCGCTTCCACTCCGCCAGCGGCGGCTACGACCCCGATACCGGGACGTTCCGCGCCGCGTTCTCCGGCGGTGTCCGCTTCCTCGGCCACCGCAAGGACAACGGCACCCATGAACTCGACCTGACCATCAGCCGCCCGACCGTCCGCATCAACGGCAACACCGGCACCCTCTACGCCGACATGGCCAGCCGGCCCAAGGGCGGCGGCGCGCTCAGCAACCGCAGCCAGGTGCCGCTCGCCAGGCTCGCGCTCGGCGGCGTCGACATGCGCGGCGGCGGCTCCCCGATCGCCCTCGCCGGGGTACCGGCCACCCTCACCGCCGAGGGCGCCGGAGCCTTCGCCGGCTACTACCCGGCCGGCACCCCGCTCGACCCCGTCAGCCTCTCCGTCGACGTCCGCGCACCAGCTCGGAAGCCTGCAGCCCCGACCGCCGACCCGGAGAAGGACGCCCGCTCCGAGAAGGAGAAGGGCGAGCAGGACACCAAGGAGCGGACCGTCACGCGGGTAGCCTTCAAGGGCGCCGTCGTCGACTGGGGTGTGCGCCGCACCTTCCGCGAGTACGTCACCGGCCCGATCGCCGACGGCTCCTGGAAGGTCGCCGAAGGCGCCCGCGACGGCGGCGCGCTCTACCGCTTCACCGGCGGTAAGGGCCACTACGACAGGAAGACCGGCGAGCTCACCGCGACCCTGCGCGGCGCGGTGACCTTCACCGGCAATGACCTCGACCTGAGCCTGACCGACCTGCGCGTACGGATCGCCGCCGACGGCAAGGGCACCCTGCTCACCGACGACCGCCCGCTGGTCACCTTCACGACGGACGCCAAGCCGTCGAAGGGACTGCTGCTCGTCGAGGAGACGCCGACCGAACTCACGGAAGAGGGCGCGAAGTTCTTCGGCTCGATGTACCGGGCCGGTACCGCCATGGACCCGCTCACGCTCGCCGTCCCCCTCGACGACTCCGCCGACCTGCCGCCGCTGCCCGACCTCGGCAGCGAGCCGACCGACACCCCCGAGCCCTCGACGAGCGCCACGCCGTCCGGCGGCCCCGACGGCGATCCGGCCGTCGAACCCGCCGCCTCCGCCGAGGGTTTCTCAGCCTCCGTCCCGATCGCGCTGGGAGGCGCCTCGGTCGCCGCGATGGCCGCCGCCTACTGGCTGCTGCGCCGCCGCCGCACCACCACCTCCCCCAC
>NZ_VJYK02000254.1 GCF_007097205.2 Streptomyces alkaliterrae | reverse complement strand
GACCGCCCGTGCCCGACGCCCCGCGCGCGCCCGACGGACCACGCGCACCCGACCGTGCCGCCATGTCCGGACCCCCGCTCCTCAGCCAGCCCCGCCCCGACCGCACACGACAGTAACGGCCCGTGGGCCGCGCTGTGTGAGGATGAGCGAGCCTGCCGCGAACGAGGCCTGAACAGGAGTGCGGACACCCACGATGCGCGAGAAAGCCGTACGTTACCTGCGCTGTCCGCACTGCGCCGGATCGCTGAGACTCGACGGACGCACCTTGCTGTGCCCCGAACGGCACAGTTTTGATCTCGCGAGGCAGGGGTACGCGAACCTGCTCCGCCGCGCCACCCGGTTCCACTCCGACACCCCCGAGATGGTCGACGCCCGCGCTGACTTCCTCGCCGCCGAACATTTCCGGCCACTCACCGACGCGCTGGCCGCCCGCGCCCGCGAAGCGTTCGAGAAGACGGACGGCGATGGCTGCGTCCTCGACGTCGGCGGCGGCACCGGCCACTACCAGGCCGCCGTGCTCGACGCCCTGCCCGACGGCACGGAAGGCGTCCTGCTGGACATCTCCAAACCGGCCGTCCGCCGCGCCGCCCGCGCCCACCCCAGGATCAGCGCGGTCGTCGCCGACGCCTGGGACGGGCTACCGCTGGTCGACAACGCGGCCCGCCTCGCCCTCAACGTCTTCGCACCCCGCGACGCGGCCGAACTGGCCAGAGTGCTCCGCCCGGACGGCACGCTGCTCGCGGTCGTGCCCCGCCCGGAGCATCTGGCCGAACTGGTCACCGCACTCGACCTGCTGCGCGTCGAGGAGGAGAAGGCCGACCGGCTGGCCGACCGGCTCGCGCCGCACCTCGTCCCCGCCGACCGCCAGGAGGTCACCGCCACCCTGACCCTCGACCACACCGCGGTCCGGCAGGTCGTCGCGATGGGACCCAACTCCTGGCACCAGGAGCCGGCCCGCCTCGCGGCCCGCGTCGCCGAGTTGCCCCCGACGGTCACCACCACCCTCGCCGTCACCCTCGCCGCGTTCCGCCCGGCCACCTGAACGCCCGCAGCCACCTGACCGCCGGCCACCTGAACGCCCGCAGCCACCTGACCGCCCGCGGCCGACCGGGGCCTCCCACCTGAACGGCCCAGCTCCGCCCCCACCGCGTGCCGTCCCGCTGCCACGCTGGGGGCATGACCGACAGGAGCAGGCAGGAGGAGCGAACCGACGACGGGCCGCTGGTGCGCGTCGACGAGTTCGCCACGGACTCCCGGTACCGGATCGTGCACTTCCGCGGCGAGGGCCGGCAGCCGCTGGGCCCCGAGGAGTTCGAACCGGAGATCAAACACCGCTTCCCCGACCTCGACCCGCACGACCCCGAGCAGGTCGTCTGGGCCGACCGCCCGTGGGAATGGCCGGAATGGCACCCCGGTGAAGCCTGAGTGAGGCCTGACCGCAACCATTCGTCCGCCACCGCGTCTGAGCTGTAGGGGAGAACAGAGCAGACCAGGGGCGACGAGGGGGCGGACATCACCATCACCGGTACGTGGCGTGTACGGGAATCGACCGGCCCGTTCACAGCCGCACCGAGAGCGATCCGTCGCGCGCGGCTCGCCGGCCCGGGTGCCGCCGCCGCGTCGGCGACGGCGCTCGGTCTGTGGGGGCTCGAACGCGGCGGCTCGATGTGGCGGGACGAGGCCGTCACGGTCGCGGTCGGCGGGCGTTCGGTGCCCGAGATCTGGTCGCTGCTGCAACAGATCGACGCCGTGCACGGGCTGTACTACCTGCTCGCGCACGGCTGGTTCGCGCTGTTCGGGGACGGGCTGTGGGCGCTGCGCGTGCCGTCCGTGCTGGCGACGGCGTTGGCGGCGGCCGGCGTCGCCGTGCTGGGGCGCCGACTGTGGTCAGCCCGCGCCGGGCTGCTCGCCGGACTCGCCTACCCGCTGCTCCCGCCGGTGCTGCAGCACGCGCAGGAGGGCCGTGCGTACGCGATGGTCGCGGCCGCGCTGGTGTGGGCGACCTGGGCGCTGCTGCGCGCGGTGGAACGGCCCGGCGCGGTCGGCCGCTGGGCCGGGTACGCGGCGCTGGCACTGCTCGCGTGCTGGCTGAATCTTTTCGCCGGCTTCGCGCTGCTGGCGCACGGCGTCGCGCTGTGGCGGGCCGGGGTGGGGCGCCGGGTGTGGCGGCCGTGGCTCACGGCGTGCGCCGCGGTCGGCCTCGGCGTGCTGCCGCTCGCGCTGGTGTGCGCCGGGCAGGCGGACGGCCAGCTCGGCTGGCTCTCCCGGCCGGGAGTCGCCGAGTGGACGACCTTCCTCGCCGTCACCGCCGTCGGCTGGGCCCTCGCCCGCTACGTCGCAGCCAGGGCCCGTCCGGCGGATCGGAGCGGCGTCGTCGCGCTCGCACTGCTCGCCGTCCCGCCCGGGACGCTGCTCCTGCTGTCGATGGCGCACCCCTACTACGTGGACCGGTACGTCCTGTACGCGTTCGCCGGGCTCGCCCTGCTGCTCGGTGCCGCCGCCGACCGCGCGCTGGACCGCCGGCCCGCCTGGGCGCGGCGGGGCGCCGCGATCGCCGTCGCGGCGGCCGTGGCGGCGGGACTGCTGCTGCCGTGGCAGCTCGACCTGCGCGGCCCGCAGTCACGCAAGGACGACGCGCTGGCCGTCGCCGCCGCGGTCCGCGAGCTGGCCTCGCCCGGTGACGCCGTGCTGTTCACCCCCGCCAGGCGGCGGGACTGGCTGCTGCACGACCGCGAGACGTACCGGTCGCTGGACGACGTCGCGCTGGCGCGCTCGCCGGAGTCCTCCGGCACGTTGCGCGGTGTGGAGCACCCGGCCGCCGAACTGCCCCGCCGCATCCGGGCCGCGCACCGCGTCGTCGTCCTCGCCGACCCGCGTGACCAGCCGCTGGACGGCACGGTCGACGAGATCGCCAAACGGGACGTCCTCGCCCGGCACTTCCGGCTGTGCCGGGAGATCGCCGTGCACGGCGCCCGGGTCACGCTGTGGAGCAGCGGCGGCTGCCCGCGGTGGCGCTGACCCGCCCCGCAGGCGGTCAGTGGCCCAGTTCGTCCCGCGGGTTCTGCCAACCCGGCTTCGCGGGGCGCATCTTCGGCGGGGTGCGGAAGCGACCGGTGTCCTCCTCGTCGCCCTTCCGCAGCTTCGTCGGAGTCCTCTCCACGCTGCGGCGGATGATCACCACGCGGTCCTGCGCCTGGAGCGGGGAGGCCTCCGGCTCGTCGAAGTTCATCAGCCGGTGGCCGCGCAGCACCGCCACCACCAGGTCGTCGCACTCCTTCGGGGTGCGGCCCACCTCGTTCTTGCTCACCGGCCGCTCGCCCAGGCTCAGCCCCTCGCCGTAGGAGATCAGGTCCTCCATGACCTCGCCCGCGCTCGGGCTGACCAGCGACAGCCCCAGCATCCGGCCGGCGGCGGCCGACGAGGTGATGACCGCGTCCGCACCGGACTGCTTGAGCAGCGGCGCGTTCTCCTCCTCACGGACGGCGGCCACGATGTTGACCGCCTTGTTCATCTGCCGCGCCGTCAGGGTGACGAGCACGGCGGTGTCGTCGCGCTGCGTGGCGATGATGATCTGGCTGGCGATGTCGGCTCGGGCACGCTCCAGCACGCTGGACCGGGTCGCGTCGCCGACCACCCCGGCGAAGCCGTCCGCGTTCGCCGCGTCGATCACCTTCGCGCTCGGGTCGACGACGACGATCTGCTCCTTGGCCAGCCCCGTCGACAGCAGGGTCTCCGCCGCCGAGCGGCCCTTGGTGCCGAAGCCGACGATGACGGTGTGGTCGCGCACGCGGGACCTCCAGTGGGACAGCCGCCACTGCTCGCGGGTGCGCTCGGTGAGCACCTCGAGAGTCGTGCCGACGAGGACGATCAGGAACATGATGCGCAGCGGCGTGATGATGAACGTGGTGATCAGCCTGGCCGTGTCGGTGACCGGCGCGATGTCGCCGTAGCCGGTCGTCGAGAGCGAGACCGTCACGTAGTACAGCGCGTCGAGCGCGTTCACCTCGCCGTCGACGCTGTCGTCGTAGCCGCTCCGGTCGAGGTAGACGATCAGCCAGGCGGTGAACAGCACCAGGTTGGCGATCAGCAGCCGCTTGGCCACCTGGATCACCGGTCCGGCGATCTGCTTCGGCAGTTGCACACGGAAGGTGTGCTCGTCGGTGGCGGACGTGCTCCGGGCCGCGCGGGGGTTGGGTAGTCGCATCACTGTCTCTGGGCGGGTGCGTTGCCGGCGCTCACGACGGTTCTCGTGTCGGCGCTCGTGCCGGTGCTCATGGGCTGGGCATCCTCAGCAGGACGACGGTTGAGCCGGAGGGGGCGCCGCCCGGCGGGATCACGGCCAGCGCGTCGGCCGCCGCGACCCCCCGGAGCATAGCCGGGCCCTGGTAGCGCAGCGGCGCGGCCCCCTTCGGGGTGAACGCCACCGGAACCAGCCGGGTGTCACGCGGATGGCCGGTGACGGCCTCGGTCAGGCGCGCGCTGTGCGGCGGCGCGTCCGGATCGAGGTCGGCGTAGCCGCGCAGGAGCGGTTCGGCCAGGAGGGCCAGCCCGGAGACCGCCGCGAGCGGATTGCCCGGCAGCCCGACGAGGTGCCCGGGCCCGGGCGTGTCGGCGGGCAGTTCCGCCAACAGCATCGGGTGTCCGGGGCGGACCGCGACGCCGTCCACCAGCAGTCGCGCCCCCAACTCGGCCAGCAGTGGCCGCACGTGGTCGACCGGCCCGGCCGCCGTACCGCCGGTGGTGAGCAGCACGTCGGCGTCGCTGGCGGCCACGGCGGCGGCCAGCGCGTCGCGGTCGTCGCCCAGCCGCCGCACGGCGACCACGTCGGCGCCGACGGCGGCGAGCCACGGCGTCAGCAGCGGCCCGAGCGCGTCCCTGACCAGACCCGCGCCGGGGACCCCCTCGGTCAGCAACTCGCCACCGAGGACGAGGACTTCGACGCGCGGGCGGCGGGTCACGCGCAGCGTGTCGTAGCCGGCGGCGGCGGCCAGACCCAGCACCGCCGGGGTGACCGCCGTACCGGCCGTCAGCAGCAGGTCGCCGCTGCGGCACTCCTGGCCGCGCGGCCGGATGTCCGTGCCGTTCGCCGGGGCGCGCTCGGCGGACAGCCGCCCGTCGGCGACCCGGCCGTGCTCAGTGCGCAGCACGGCTGTCGCGCCCGGCGGCACCCGGGCGCCGGTGGCGATCGGCACGGCCCGCCCGTCGCCCAGCGGCGGCACGTCGCCGCCACCGGCGAGCAGCCCGCGCCCGGGCTCCAGCACCCAGGGGCCGGGACCGGCGACCGCCCAGCCGTCCATCGCCGAGCTGTCGAAGGCGGGCAGGTCGGTCAGCGCGGCCAGCGGTTCGGCCAGCGCGTGCCGCAGGGCCTCCGCGAGCGGCAGCTCGACCGGATCCAGCGGCCGCCCGGCCCGCCTGGCCGCCGCCCGCGCCGGCGCCCAGTCGCGGGCGGCGGTGTGCGCCACCCGCCCGGACCCGGCGCCGGAACGTGAACCCGGGGTCGGGCTCGCGGCCGCGCTCGGCGGCGGGGCCGGCTCGGGCCAGGACGTCACGGGGGCGTCGTTGGCCAGCGCCAGCGCGTCGTCGAACCCGTCCGGGTCCTCAAGGCTGTTGCTCAGGGGGGTGCTCATGTGGGCTTCCGTTCCGGGTCAGTCCGGAGTCTCCGGCGGTCTCGGTGCGTCCAGCGCCGGCTCGGCCGGTCCGGAGGCGCCGCTCTCCGCGTCACCCTCCGGCGCCGCGGCGCCGGTCGACGACGCCTCGGCGCCGCCGGTCGCCTCGGTACCGCCGGTCGGTTCGGTACCGCCGGTCGGTTCGGGGCGGCCCGTCGGCATGCCCTCGGCCGCCCAGCGTTCGGCCAGCGCCGCCGCCGTCCGCGCCGCCTCCGCGATCTGCTCCGCGCCGCCGCCCCGGCTCGCCGCCGCATAGCCGACGAGGAATGTCGTCAGCGGGGCCGCCGGACGCGCGACGCCGTGCGCCGCGTCCCGAGCCAGGTCGAGCAGGAGGTCGGTGTCCACGTCCGGGTCGATGCCCAGCTCTTCCTTCGCCGCGTTCATCCATTCTTCCAACACCCGCCCATGCTCCCTGATTCTGGCGCGGGCGGCATCCAGGTCGTCCCAGGTGTCGCAGTCCGCCGTCTCCGCGGGGGCCGTCGGGACGCGTGCCAGCTCCAGCCCGGCCGTCAGCAGCCGCAGCGGCAGATGGTCGAGTCCGCCGTGCTCGGCGGCGAGCAGCGCCAGTTCACGCTCCAGGGGTTCGCGCCGGTAGGCGCCCAGCAGCGGCTGGTCCCGGCCGTCGTGGGCCAGCGCGCCCTCCCGCGCAGCGGCGGCCGCCAGCAGCCGGGCCGTCGTCGACGGGCGGACGAACGGCTGGTCGCCGCCGAGCACGAGGAGCGTCGGGGCGCTCGTCCGCCGCAGCCCGGCGTCCAGCGCGGCGAGCGGCCCGGACCCGGCCCGCTCCTCACGGGTCCACGTCACCGGACGCCCGGTCGGACGGCGGGGGCCGACGACAACCGTCCGCCCGGCATCCCGGCAGACGGCCAGCACCCGGTCGAGCAGCGTGCGGCCGCCGACCGTGAGCGCCGGCTTGTCGGCCCCGCCGAGCCGCCGGGCCCGGCCGCCGGCGATGACGATCGCGTCGTACTCCACGCGCCGAGCCTACGGCCCGCCGATCACACCCCGGTCACACGTCCCGCACAGCGCCGCCGGGCGCGGTGTCAGGACCGCGCGACCGGCGGCGGCCCGCGCGGTCGGAGCGTTCGGCGGGTCGGAGCGTGCCGCGGGTCGGAGCGTGCCGTTGGTCAGAGGGTGCGCAGCAGGACGGCCGGCCGCTCCACGCAGTCCGCCACGTACCGCAGGAAGCCGCCCGCCGTACCGCCGTCGCAGACCCGGTGGTCGAACGTGAACGACAGCTGCACGACGTGCCGCACCGCGAGCTGCCCCTCGTGCACCCACGGCTTCTCCACTATTCGGCCCACCCCCAGCATGGCGGCCTCCGGGTGGTTGATGATCGGCGTCGAGCCGTCCACCCCGAAGACGCCGTAGTTGTTGAGGGTGAACGTGCCGCCGGTCAGCTCGGCCGGGGAGAGCCGACCCGCCCGCGCCGCCTCCGTCAGCCGGGCCATCTCCCCGCTGATCGCCGCCGCGCCCATGGCGTGCGCGTTCCGCACGACCGGGACCACAAGTCCGCGGTCGGTCTGCGCCGCGAAGCCCAGATGCACCTCGTCGAGCTGCACGACCTCGCGGGCGTCGGTGTCGACGTAGGAGTTCAGCTCCGGGTGGCGGGCGAGGGCCGCGACGCAGATGCGGGCCAGCACGGCCAGCAGCGAGACCTTCGGCCCGTCCACCGCGTTCATCGCGCGGCGGGCGGCCAGCAGCTCGGTCGCGTCGGCGTCCACCCAGGTGGTCGCGTCGGGGATCTCCCGGCGGCTGCGGGACAGCTTCTCGGCGACCGCGCCGCGCACGCCGCGCAGCGGCACACGCCGCACGCCGCCGGTGGCCGCCGCGCGGGCCCCGCCGGCTTCCCCCGCGGTCGTCTTCGCCGCCTTCGTCTCCGGCGCCCGGCTTTCCGCCGCCCGCGTCTTCGCCGCCGTCGTCTCCGCCGCCCGGGCGACGTCCGCGCGGGTGATCAGCCCCTCCGGGCCGCTTCCGGCGACCGTGCGCAGGTCGACACCCGTCTCGCGGGCGAGCCGGCGGACCAGCGGGGAGATCACCGGCAGCGGCCCGTCCGCCGTCACCGACCGCCGCGAGGCCGCGTGTGCTGCTGTGGCCTGTTCGGGGCCGCCGCCCTGCGGCACGGCCGCCGGGCGGCGGACCGGGGCACGCCCCGCCGCGGGGCGCCGCCGTCGGCGCGGCGCGTCGGACGTGCCGTAGCCGACCAGCACGTTGCCCGAGCCCTCCCCGGCCCGCC
>NZ_VJYK02000253.1 GCF_007097205.2 Streptomyces alkaliterrae | reverse complement strand
CGCCCGCCCCGCCGCCCGTCCGCCGCGACCGGCGGCGCCGCCGCACCTGGCTGGCGGCCGCCCTGGCCGTGGCGACCCTGACCGCACTGGTCCCCGTCTACCTCACCTTCGGCCGCACCGACCCGGCCGCCGGCGAGCCCCGGTCCGCCGCGCCGACCGGCGACAACCGCCCCGCGGACGACAAGCCCGCGCTGCTCTCCGTCACCACCCGCTCCCACGTCTGGCAGGAGGGCTGCGACCACCGCTACCTGATCCGCAAGGCCCCGGACTCCGTGCCGCCGCCGCCCGTCGAGCAGGACGCGCCGCGCTGGGCCGCACGACAGCGCGCCGTACACGGCGGCACGACCAGGGTGGAGGTGACGGTCCAGGGCACCGAGGCGGAAAGCGTGGTGCTCAAGGGCCTGTACGTGCGGGTGGTCGACCGCAGGCCGCCGCTGAAGTGGAACGCGTTCAACACGGGTCACGGCTGCGGCGGCGCCCTCTCCCCCGCCGTGCTCGCCGTAGACCTCGACGCGGACCGGCCGCGGGCCCGCCCCGTCGACGGCCTCGACCTGTCGGGCGACACCGGTGAGGACGGCAAGCGTCTCCCCGCCCCGCGCTTCCCGTTCCGGGTCTCCGACACCGAGCCCCAGGTGCTGGAGGTCACCGCCGAGACGGCCCGCCACGACGCCGACTGGTACCTCGAACTCGTCTGGTCGTCCAAGGGGCGCTCGGGGACGCTGCGCATCGACGACGCCGGTCGGCCGTTCCGCACCAGCGGTGCCGCCGGCCGGCCCCAGTACACACACTGGCCGGAGGAGGGCGGCTGGATCCGGCAACCCGCCGACTGACCTCCTCGGGCGGCCACGTCTTCCCCCTCGTCCCCCGCCCGTTCTCCCACCCGGCGGCACGCAACCTCACGAGCCGCCGGGGCGTCCACTACCGGTGAACGGGCCCGGGCGCCGCACGACGGGTCCGGTGGCACCGTATCGGTGACTCACTCATTAGGGGGATGGCCATGGGGAGCGCTGCGCCGGCCGGTCTGACGACGTCCGCCGCGTTGGCGACGCGGGTGGTGAAGATCGCGGACCCGCGCTTCGGCGGCCTGTACACCAGCACGGAGTGGGTGGCCGGGGTCACCGAGGTGGCGGGGTCGGGCGTCCCCACCGTGACTGTGAGCCGCCGCCCGGAGGCCGCGACCGTCGACCCGCCGCCCGGCGCGGGCACCCGGCCGCCGCGCCCCCAACCCGAACGGCTCGACGTCCGGCTCGGCGACGGCCGTACGGTCACCCTGCGGCGGGAACGCGTCGGCTGGTTCCGCCGCCGCGTCCAACTGCGGCTGGAGTACCACGCCACCGAAGGCGCCGGCCACGCCGACAACCCCTACAGCGCCGGTAACGCGGACCGGACCGTCCTACTGCTGCGGCCCACGCGCCGCCGACGCAGCGTCCTCCTCCGCAGGTACCGCCTGTTGGGCCTGCCGCTGCGGCGGCGCGTCGGCACGTTCGCGATGCCGCGCGGCCGCGCCAAGGCGCGACGCGCCCGGACGGCCCCCTACCGGATCCGCTGGCGTGGCTGGGCGCGACCCACGGCGGACGAGGCCGCGCTGGCCCACGCCATGGTCGCGGTGTTCGGTGTCGGCAGCGAGGGCCGGATCCCGTGGGACGAGGCGGCGGACCTCGCGTTCGAGGGCGCCGAGGTGGTGGCCGAGGGCGGCGGCGCGGTCCTGCGACTGGTCGGCGCGCTGGTACGCGGCGTACTCAGCAACTGACCGCGCACTGCCCGAGGACCGGCTCAACCGCCCGAACCTGCCGCCACCGGACGCAGTTCGGGCCGCTTGGCGGTCCGGCCGTCGCCGGAGGACCGGCCGCGCAGCCTACGGACGAGCCAGGGCCCCAGGAACCCCACCGCCCACCGGAGTTCGGCGGCCGCGAGCCCGAGCCCGCTCGGGGCGGGCACCTCGGGCGGCGGCAGTGGCAGCGCCCAACTCCCGTCGCTGCCGGGCAGGGTGAGTCCCTGCGCGAGGGCGGCCGCGATGCGCTCGTGACCGAGCGGACTGGCGTGCAGCCGATCGGTGCTCCACATCCTCGGGTCGGCGACCACGGCGTGCGCCGCGGCCTCCACCACCAGCACGTCCCGCCGGGCGGCCGCCGCACGGACCAGGTCGTTCAGCGCGCGGACACGTGACGACAGCGGACGGGCCAGCGGTGTGAGGCGCGCCGGGTCGGGGAAGGTGAGCGTGGCCACCCGGGCCCCCTGTTCGGTGAGCGCGGCGAACATCAACTCCAGACGACCGGCGACGGCGCCCACGTCGCAGCCGGGCCGGAGCACGTCGTTCACACCCGCGACGACTGTGGCAAGGTCGGGCCGCAGGGCGAGGGCGGGCCCGAGCTGTTCCTCGTGGACCTGTCCGGCCAGCCGGCCACGCACCGCGAGGTTGGCGTACCGCAGTCCGGGGTTGTGCCGGGCGAGGTGTTCGGCCAGCCGGTCGGCGAAGCCCCGCAGCCCGCCGGCGTCGTCGCCGTCACCCACACCCTCCGTCTGGCTGTCGCCGAGCGCGACATAGCGGTGGTAGAGGGGCTGCGGCCGCCGCTCAGCGTCCGGCATCGTCAGCCTCCCGCCCGCTCGAGGAGCACGGCGATCGTCCGCTCGCACCACTCACGGTTCCCCCGCTCGAAGGCGAGCCCGCGGGAACAGGTCAGGTACGGCCCCACGCGGTCGGCCTTCCGTAGGAACTCCTGCTCGCTCAGCGAACCGCGCATGTTCTCCAGCAAAGCGGTGAACAGCTCGATCCTGGTCTGCGCGTACGCCGCCCGTTCGCCGAGCCGGGCGACCAGCGTCGCGGTGTCGACATGGTCGGCGGCCTGGACCTTCACCAGCAGGTCGTCGCGGACGAACGAGGGCTTGGCGGACGCGGCGGCGAACCGCTCCAGCTCGGCCAGCCCCTTGTCCGTCACCCGGAACAACCGCTTGTTCGGCCGCCCCTCCTGCACCACCTCCCGCCCGGCGACCAGCCCGGCCTGCTCCAACTTCGCCAACTCGGCGTAGAGCTGCTGGGGCCGGGCGTGCCAGAAGTTCGCCACGCCGAGGTCAAAGGCCTTGGCCAGCTGGTAGCCGCTCAGTTCCTCGTCGAGCAGCGCCGCCAGTACGGCGTGTCGCAGCGCCATCGGACCCGCCACCTTCCTCTCCTCGCCCCGCCACGCCCTGTCGCGAGGGCCACCATCCATGCTACTCATGAATCTGACTAGTCACATCCATGACTATGGAAAGGGTCTCCCATGACCGCCGCCGACCGTTTCCGCGCCGCCGTAGACAGCCGCGACCTGGCAGGCCTCGAAGAGCTGTTCACCGAGGACATCCGGCTCTACAGCCCGGTCAAGTTCACGCCGTTCGAGGGCCGCAGCGCGGTGCTGGGCCTCTTCACCGCGCTCTTCCAGGTCTTCGAGGACTTCCGCTACATCGGCGAGTACAGCGGCACGTCCCTGACCAGCGCGGACAACACCGAGGCCGCCTCCGCCGTCCTCCTCTTCCGCGCCACCGCGGGCGGCCGCCAGATCCACGGCATAGACCTTCTGCACCTCACCGCCGACGACCGGATCAAGGAGTTCACCGTGATGGTCCGCCCCCAGTCCGCCGTCCAGGCCCTCGGCGAAGCGGTCCTCACCGTCCTCACCGCTCGCGCCACCCTCACCGCTCGCGCCCCCCTCACCGCTCGCGCCGCCGAGGACCCCGCGCCCTGAGGCGGCCCGCCCGTCCAGGCGATGGTCGTCAGTTCGCGGGAACGGTCCTCTGGGTGACTCGCCAGAGGCGGCGGGGGAGGTCGCCCTCCTCGAAGGCGTGGACGTCGGCGAGCTGCCAGCCGGCGGCGAGTTCGTCGACGAGGGCGCGCGGGAAGAAGTGGACGGCGAAGCCGCCGTGCTCCCAGATGTCGTCGCCGTACGGCGTCCCGGTCCGGTAGTGCGCGTCGCCGGTGTGGCGGACGGTGTAGACAAACGTGCCGCCGGGGCGCAGCACCCGCGCGACCTCGGCGACCAGCGCGCGGATCTCGTCCGTGGACAGCGCCATGCACAGCAGCATGTGGGCGAACACGGCGTCGAACGAGTCGTCCGGCAGCGGCAGCGGCTCACGCACGTCGTGCACGGTGGTGGTCACCCGTTCGGCCACACCCTGCGCGTCGGCGGCGGCGCGGAGTTGGTCCAGGCCGGTCGGGCTGAAGTCGGTCGCGTGGGTGCGGAGGCCCTGGCGGGCGAAGTGGAGGGCGTCGCGGCCGTGGCCGGCGCCGAGTTCCAGCACGGTGCGGGCACCGGCGGCGAGGAAGACGTCGGCGGCGTGGCGGGCGGGTTCGGACGGGCGCTCGCCGTACATGCCGGGGTGGGCGCGGTAGGTGTCCTGCCAGTGCGCCCGCTGTTCGTCGGCGAGGTCCGCACCGGGCGCGTGCTGCCGCCTCGCGGCCCGCGCCGAAGTCTCGCCCTGCCGTCCGTCCGTGTCGCGCCCGTCACCCATTGCCGTGATGCTCCCGTCCACGCCGCCGCGCGCCTCCGTCGGCTCCTCGACCGTCAGCGTGCCACGCGGCAGGGCCGAACGGCCCGCCGGGGCGGACCATCGGCCCGTTGGCGGGCACCCCCCGCCACCCGCACGCTCGGTAGTGGAGGTGCGACGATGACGGATTTCGAGACGACGCTGGCAGCCGGGAAGCACAAGAGCCCCGGCAACGGGCAGGTCGTGGTGGGGGTGGACGGCTCGCCGTCCAGTCTGGCGGCGGTGGCGGTGGCCGCGCGGGAAGCGCGGCTGCGGGGCTGCGCGCTGCGGATCGTGCACGCGTTCCTGTGGCCGGTGCTGCGCGTGCCGCTGGAGGCGTCACCGCTCGGCCCGCCGGACGGCGGGTTGCGGAACGAGGCCCTGCGGCTGCTGCGTGACGCCGTGATGCACGCCGCGAAAGCGGAACCGGACGTCGAGGCCACGTCCGCGCTGGTCACCGGCGAGCCCCTGACCGTGCTGGAGAAGGAGTCGCGGACCGCGCGGCTGATGGTCGTCGGCAGCCGGGGGCTGGGCGGGTTCGTCGGGCTGCTGCTGGGGTCGACGGCCGTGCACCTGGCCGCGCACGGGCACTGCCCGGTGCTGGTCGTGCGCGGAACACCGGTGGCGGACGGCCCGGTGCTGCTCGCCGTCGACGGCTCACCGGCCGGGGCGGGCGCCGTGGAGTTCGCCTTCGCGGAGGCCTCGCTGCGCGGCGCCGAGCTGCTGGCCTGCCACGTCTGGAACGAGCGGCTGTACGTCGGCCCCGGCGACCCGCCGAACGCCGTCTACGACCCGGACCGGCTGCGGGACGCGGAGGAGCGGCTGCTCGCGGAGGCGCTGGCCGGCTGCGCCGACCGCTACCCGGACGTGCGGGTCACCCGGAAGCTGCTGACCGGCCGGACCCGCCCGGTGCTCATCGAGACAAGCCGCCAGGCTCAGCTGACCGTGGTGGGGGCGCGTGGCCGGGGCGGCTTCGCCGGTCTGCTGCTCGGCTCGGTGAGTCAGGCGCTGCTGCACCACGCGGAGAGCCCGGTCGCCGTCGTGCGGGTCGAGAAGCCGTCACCCGAACTGGGCGGGTGAACTGGTCGATGACCACGACCGTCGACGCCAAGGGGGTGGCCGGCAACCACCACGGGCTGGCCGCGCACGAGGTCGTCCTGCTGCTGGCGACCGACCCCGAACGGGGGCTCAGCCGGCAGGAAGCGGAACGGCGGATGGCGCGCTTCGGTCCGAACGTGCTGCCCGCCGCGGCGCGGCGCGGGCCGCTGCTGCGGGTACTCGCACAGTTCCACCACCCACTGATCTACGTGCTGCTGGCCGCCGGGGCGATCACGGCGGGCATCGGCGAGTACGTGGACGCCTCGGTGATCTTCGCGGTGGTGCTGATCAACGCGGCGATCGGCTTCATCCAGGAGTCCAAGGCCGAGGCGGCGCTGGACAGTCTACGGTCGATGCAGGTCACGACGGCGACGGTGGTGCGGGACGGCCGCGAGCGGCAGGTGCCGTCGGAGGAACTGGTGCCGGGCGACCTCGTTGTGGTGGAGGCCGGCGACAAGGCACCGGCCGACCTTCGGCTGCTGCGCGGCACGGAACTGCGGACCGACGAGTCCGCGCTGACCGGCGAGTCCGAACCGGTGGCGAAGGACGAGGCCGTCCTGGACGTCGACACACCGGTCGCGGACCGCCGCAACACCGTGCACTCCGGCACCCTCGTGACGTCCGGGCGCGGTGTCGGCATCGCCGTGGCGACCGGCGGCGAGACGGAGATCGGCGAGATCCACCGACTCGTCGGCGCCGCCGACACCCTCGCCACCCCGCTGACCGCCAAGCTCGCCGACTTCAGCAAGCTGCTGACCGTGGTGATCCTGCTGCTCGCGGGCGTCACGTTCGCCTTCGGCATGGCGCGCGGCGAGGAGCCGGTGCACATGTTCACCGCCGCCGTGGCGCTCGCGGTCGGCGCGATCCCCGAGGGCCTGCCGGCGGCCGTGACGATCACCCTGGCGATCGGCGTGGCCCGGATGGCCCGGCGCCGAGCCGTCATCCGCCGCCTCCCGGCGGTGGAGACCCTCGGCAGCACCACGGTGATCTGCTCGGACAAGACGGGGACGCTGACCGAGAACCAGATGACCGTCACCACCGTGTGGACGCCGGAGCGGACCTTCCGGGTCACCGGTACCGGCTACGCACCGGCGGGCGGCGTACACGACCTGGCCGGCACGCCCGCCCGCCCGGCCGACCACCCCTCTCTGCGCTGGACCCTGCTCGTCGGCGGCGCGTGCAACGACGCGACGCTCGCCGAGGAGGGCGGACGCTGGCACGTCGTCGGCGACCCGACCGAAGGCGCGCTGCTCGCACTCGCCCGCAAAGGGGGCGTGAACGGCGGCCGGCCGGGCGAGCGCCTGCCCCGAGTCGCCGCCGTCCCGTTCAGCTCGGACCGCCGCTACATGGCGACCCTGCACCGGGACGTCGACGGCGGGGACGGTGCCGACGGTCATGTGCTGTTGCTGAAGGGGGCGGTCGAGCGGGTGGCCGCGCTGTGCGAGGAGGAGTTCGACGCGGACGGCAGGCGGCGCCCCCTGGACCGGTCGGCGGTGCTGCGGGCCGCCGACGAACTGGCCGGGACCGGCCTGCGGGTGCTGGCCACGGCGATACGGCCCGGCGTCGGCCCGGACGCTCTGGACGACCCCGACAGCCCGCCGACCGGGCTGGTGCTGACCGGCCTTGTCGCGATGTTCGACCCGCCGCGCGCGGCCGCGGTGGACGCCGTCCGCGCCTGCCACACGGCCGGCGTGGCGGTGAAGATGATCACCGGCGACCATGTGGGCACGGCCTCCGCCATCGCCTCCCAACTCGGCCTGCTGCCCCCGCCGACGGAACCCGGCCGCACGGCCGACGCGGACGGCACGGCGCCGCGGCCGCTGGTGCTGACCGGCGCGGAGCTGGCGGCGCTGCCGCCCGACGCGTACGCCGACGCGGTCGACCACGCGCGGGTCTTCGCCCGCGTCTCCCCGGAGCAGAAGCTCCGCCTCGTCGAGGCGCTGCAGCAGCGCGGCCACGTCGTGGCGATGACCGGCGACGGCGTCAACGACGCTCCCGCTCTGCGGCAGGCGAACATCGGCGTGGCGATGGGCGAGGGCGGCACCGAGGTCGCCAAGGACTCCGCCGACATGGTGCTCACCGACGACGACTTCGCGACGATCGAGGCCGCCGTCGAGGAGGGCCGGGGCGTCTTCGACAACCTGACGAAGTTCATCGTCTGGACGCTGCCCACCAGCATGGGGCAGGGCCTGGTCATCCTCGCCGCCGTACTGGCGGGCGCCACGCTGCCGATCATGCCGACCCAGATCCTGTGGATCAACATGACCACCGCGGTGGCCCTCGGTCTGATGCTCGCCTTCGAACCGAAGGAGCGGGAGATCATGACCCGCCCACCCCGCGAC
>NZ_VJYK02000252.1 GCF_007097205.2 Streptomyces alkaliterrae | reverse complement strand
CTGCCCGCCCTGCTCCGCGGCTACCTCCGGCTCGGCGCCCGGGTGTGCGGACCGCCCGCGCACGACCCGGAGTTCGGCGTCGCCGACTTCTTCGTGCTGCTGTCGGTCCGCGACATGAACCCCCGCTATCTGCGGCACTTCCTCGGCCTGCTGGACCAGTGATGTCCGCGACGAGCCCCTGGCTGCCCACCGCACCCTGCACTCTGGCCGGCTGCCTGACCGGCAGCGGCCCGGTGGTGGGCCGGGTCCGCCGGCTGCTGCGCGTCGGCGCGGTGGTGTGCTGGCTGCTGGTCGGCGTGCTGCTGGCACCGCCGGTGCGCCGGACGCCGGCCCGGTTCCGCGCGGCGGCCGTACGGACGTGGGCGCGCGCCCTGCTGAAGGCTCTCGGCGTCCGGCTGCGCACGCGGGGGAGTTGCCCGCCGGGCCCGGCGCTGGTCGTCGCCAACCACGTCTCCTGGCTGGACGTCCTGTTGCTGGCGGCCGTCCGGCCCGGCCGCATGCTCGCCAAGGCCGAGGTCGCCCGCTACCCGGTGCTGGGCCCGCTGGCCAGGTACGGCGGCACGCTGTTCATCGAGCGCGACCGGCTGCGCCGACTACCGGGCACGGTCGGTGAGATCGCCGCCGTGCTGCGGTCGGGCGGCACGGTGGTCGCCTTCCCGGAGGGCAGCACCTGGTGCGGTCGCCGCCACGGGCGCTTCCGCCACGCGGTCTTCCAGGCCGCGCTGGACGCGGGCGCGGCGGTGCAGCCGGTCGCGATCCGCTACCGGCAGACCGGCCGCGACCCGGCGGCGGTGGCCGCGTTCGTCGGCGAGGACACCCTGGGCGCCTCGCTGCGCAGGGTGCTGGCCGCCCGGGGACTGACCGCCGAGGTGGAGGCACTGGCACCACTGGCGCCCGAGGCGGCCGCCGACCGCGCCGCGTTGGCCCGCCGCAGCGCCGACCTGGTGATGACCCGGATGAGCGTGACCGATTACGCTCCTGGCCATGACCGCACTGCGTGAGGACGATACGACCGTCGCACCACCGGCCGCGCCGGACCGCAAGGGCCGCCTGACACCCCGCCAGGCGCGTCTGGTGCGCGGCGTGGCGGCGGCGGTGGTGATGGTGGCGGTCGCCGTCGCGATGGTCGTGCGGTTCGCCCTGGAACCGTCCCTGCTCACTCTCGGACTCTACGGGCTCGCCCTGATCTTCTCCGGCACGGCGATCGTGCTCAGCCGCCGGGGCCGTACCCGGGTGGCCACCGCCGTGCTCGGCGCGGGCGTCGGGGTGATCATCCTCGCCGAACCGCTGCTGCGCGCCGGCTGAGCCCGCCCTTTCGCCGCTCGACCGGCGCGCCGGGCCCACGTACGCTGCCGGTATGGAGAGCCAGCCGCCGGAGATGAGGGCCTCGGACGCGGACCGGGAGCGGGTGGCCGCGCGGCTGCGCGAGGGCTACGCCGAGGGCCGGCTCGACGTCGACGAGTTCGAACAGCGCCTGACGGCCGCCTACGCGTCCCGCACCTACGGCGATCTCGAACCGCTGCTGCGCGATATCCCGCTGCCCGCCGAGAGCGCCACCGCCGTCGCCCGGACCGAACCGACCGGTACGGCGGACCGGTGGCGCGGCAGGATCGGCAGGCGACCCACCTCCCGGGTCGGCGTGGCGGTCCTGAGCGGCGTCACCCGTCGGGGCGCGTGGGTCGTACCCCGCCGCTTCACCGCCTTCGCCTTCTGGGGTGGCTGTGAACTCGACCTGCGCGAAGCGCACTTCGAGGACCGCGAGGTGGTGATCCGGGCGAGCGCGGTGATGGGCGGCGTCGACATCGTGGTGCCGTACGACGCCGAGGTGGAGGTGCGGGGCATCGGGATCATGGGCGGCTACGAGCACAAGGCGACCGGGGCCGGCGCCGCCGGAGCGCCCAGGATCGTGATCACCGGACTGGCGTTCTGGGCCGGAGTGGACGTCCGCCGTGCCGATCCGCCCGCCAAGGGCGCGGACTCCCAGCCCTGACCCCGACGGAAGGCGACCGCCGCGCGGGGCGGTCCGCCCGCTCAGACCCAGCGGGGCTCGTCCCCGCCGGGCACGCCGGGCGGGCGCGCCCAGTCCGCCGGGCCGCCCTGGTAGCGGACCGGGGAGCGGGCGTGGCGGAGGGTGCCGAGCGGGCTCGGGCGTTCGGCCAGCCACGGCGTCGCGTCCCGGCCCCCCTCGCCGGGCGTCGTGCCGCCGCAACCGTCGGGCCCGGCCGGCAGCTCGTGCTGCAGCCAGTGCGCGGTGCGGGCCAGGGCGAGGCGCAGCCGGACGCCGCCTGCGCGGCCCCGGCGCTGGTCGCTGAGCGCGCGCAGCACCGCCGCCGCGAGCAGGTAGCCGGTCCCGTGGTCCAGCGCCTGCGCGGGCAGCGCGCCCGGCACCCCGCCCCCGGGCGACTCGCTCACCGCGATGCCGCAGGCGGCCTGCACCAACGAGTCGAACCCGCGGCGTCCGCCCCACGGGCCGTCCTCGCCCCACGCGCTGAGCTGGGCGACGACCAGCCCCGGACGCCGCTCGGCGAGCGAGGCCGCGTCCAGCCCGTACCGGTCCAGCGCGCCGGGCCGGTAGCCCGTCACCACGACGTCCGCCCGGCCCAGCAGCTCTTCGAACACCCGCCTGTCCACGGGGGAGTTGAGGTCCAGCAGGGTCGAGCGTTTGCCGAAGCCGGTGTCGGCGTGCGCGTCGGCGAGCTCCGGAAGGCCGGGGGAGTCGACCCTGAGGACGTCCGCGCCGAGCAGGGCCAGGGTGCGGGTGGCCACCGGGCCGGCGATGACCCGGGTGAGATCCAGTACCCGGAGCCGTGATCCCGGCGGGGACGGCGCCGCCCCCTCGGCCGGCTCCCGGAGGATCAGGGGGCGGTCGGCGACGGCGGCTCCCTGCGGATGCGCCAGCCAGTCGGCCGCGTCGCGTACGGCGACCGCCAACCCTCCCGCGCCCTGGATCAGTTCGGCGGCCTCCGCCGAGCCCAGCCCGGCCAGCCTGCTCTCCACCGCCCGGACCAGAGCCGCCTCTTCTGCCGTACCGTCCACCCCGAGCGCCGCGAGCAGCCGGGACCGGTGGTGCGGGTAGTTGGCGTGGGTGCGCAGCCAGCCGTCGGCGGTGCGCCAGAACCGGGACAGCGGCGCGAACGTGCTCACCGCCCGGCCGTCCACCCGCAGCAGCCGCTCGCTGGTGAACGCCGCCGCCACCGCGCCCTCGTCGACCGTCACCTCGCCGGGCGCGTCGGCGAACTCGGCGGCCGCCAGGGCGCAGACGCCGACCGTCGCGGCAGCCAGTTCCGCCACCGGCAGGCGTGCGGGCAGGCCGGGCCGACCGGTGCGTCGCAACCCGTCGAGCCACCGGGAGTCGCCGCCGAGCAGGGACCACACGGCGGCGGTCGAAGCAGTCGCACTGTTCACAGGTGTCATTGTGCCCTCCGCCCGGCGTACCGTGGCGGGGTGAGGAGCAACGCCGGGCACCGCACGCCCGCCGACGAGGCAGAGGCCGTAGCGACGCAGCAACGACTGCGCGCGCTGGTGGAGTTGACGGACCACTCCCCGGCCCCGGGAACGTCCGGCACCCTGGTGGCCGGCGTCGACGTCGCCTACGACGACCGGCGGGGGCTGGTCGCCGCGGCGGCGGTGCTCCTCGACGCGGCCACACTGACCACCGTCGAGGAGGCGACCGCCTGCGGACCGGTCCCCTTCCCCTACCGGCCCGGCCTGCTGGCGTTCCGTGAACTGCCCTCCGTCCTCGCCGCTCTGGAACGGCTGGCGGACACGCCCGCGCTGCTGGTGTGCGACGGCTACGGCATCGCGCATCCCCGCCGCTTCGGCCTCGCCAGCCATCTGGGCGTGCTCACCGGCCTGCCCACGCTCGGCGTCGCCAAGAACCCGTTCGGCTTCTCACACGGTCCGCTCGGCCCCGAACGCGGCGCGAGCGCGGCGCTCAGCGATCCGGCGACCGGCGAGGTGGTCGGCGCAGCGCTGCGCACCAGCGCCGGCGTCAAGCCGGTGTACGTCTCGCCCGGGCACCGGGTGAGCGTGTCGGCCGCCTGCGCCCATGTACTGCATTTGGCACGGCGGTTCCGGCAGCCGGAGACCACCCGGCGCGCCGACCGGCTGTGCCGCGCCACGCTGGCCGCCGCGCTGGAGGCGTGAGGGAAGCCGCAGACGGGGCGTCACCCGCGCGGCGTCTCCACCGCGGCCACCCGGAACGTCAGCCCGGCCCGCTCCAGCCGCTCGATCAGTCGCTCGCCCATCGCCACGGAAGGCGTCAACTGGCCCGCCACCTTGGGCAGATCGTCGAACGCCAGGCAGAGCGCGGACTCGCCGAGGATCCTGGCCGTCTCGTCGTAGCCGGGATCGCCGCCGCGCACCTCCGTGCGCACGGTCGTGCCGCCGCCACGTCCCACCAGGCGGAGGGAGAACCAACTGGCGGCCCGGCGCGCGGGGTCCGGCCCCTGCCCCGGCGCCACCCGGCCGGAAATCCAGCGGCGTACGGGCGGTACCTGCGCGGCGGCGGCCAGTGCGCCGGCCGCGGCGACCGCGCCCACGGCCGTCGGCAGGGCGCGCAGCGCCAGGGCGTAGCGGAACGTGAAGTCCGGCCCGTAGCGGTCGAGTCCGGCGGCGGAGCGGCCCACGATCGCGGTGTCGATGGTGGGCAGCGGCAGTGCCCAGCCCGGCATGCCGTCGGTTCGGCGGATCAGCCCGAGCGGGGTGCGCACGCGTCGGTCGAGCGGTCCGGGGTCGGCGCGGCGTCGCCGTTTGGCCACCGCGGCCATCTTCGGCCCGCGCGCCATCGCCTCCAGCACGGAGGCGAGCGTGCCGCCGGAGAAGGAGGCCCGGACCCGCAGATAGCCCTCGACCTCCAGAGGCACGCCCTCCGGCAGCCGGTTCACCGTGTACAGCACGCCCAGGTCGGCCGGGACGGCGTCGAAGCCGCAGGCGTGCACGAGGCGGGCACCGGTGCGCAGCGCGGTCTGGTGGTGCTTGAGATACATGGCGTCGACGAACTCCGGTTCCCCGGTGAGGTCGAGGTAGTCGGTCCCGGCCTCGGCGCACGCGGCGACCAGGTCCTCGCCGTAGCGCAGATACGGGCCGACCGTGGTGGCCACCACCCGGGTGCCGGCGGCGAGCGCGGCGAGGGAGGCGGGATCGTCGGAATCGGCGTGCAGCAGGGGGAGTTCGGTACGCGCCGGGTCGAGTCGGAGCAGCCGCTCCCGCAGCATCTCCAACTTCACCCTGTTGCGGCCGGCCAGGGCGAGTCGGCACTCGGGCGGCGCGTTGCGGACCAGGTGTTCGGCGACGAGCCGACCGGTGAAGCCGGTGGCGCCGAACAGGACGACGTCGTGACTGCGGGACAGGGGCACTGCTGCTCCTCAACGAGGCGGGGGACGACCGATCACGGTGTGCCTCCGCCGGATCCTGCCTCATCTCGCCCGCCGGGCAAAGCCCGGGCGGGTAGCGGCGCTCGGCCGCGCATGGCACCAGGGCCGCCGCTCGCCGACTCGTCGGCAAGGCGGCCGGAGGGGCTTGTGGAAACTGGAACACGTTCTTAGCATCATCGGTGTTACATCACTGGTGTCACAGAGCGGGGTGCGGAGATGGCAACACAGGCGGAGCCCGTCGGCCCGCTGACCGGCGTCCGCGTCGTCGAGCTGGCCGGGATCGGCCCCGGGCCGTTCGCCGCGATGCTGCTGGCCGACCTCGGCGCCGACGTGGTGCGGGTGGACCGCCCGGGCGGCGCGGGCATCGGCATCGACCCGGCGCTCGACATCACCAACCGCAACAAGCGCTCCGTCCTGCTGGACCTCAAGTCCGCCGGCCCCGAGCCGGTGCTGGAGATGGCCGAACGCGCCGACGTGCTCATCGAGGGCTACCGCCCCGGCGTCGCCGAACGGCTCGGCGTGGGTCCCGAGCAGTGCCTGGCCCGCAACCCCCGCCTCGTCTACGGCCGGATGACCGGTTGGGGGCAGGACGGTCCGCTGGCCGACCGCGCCGGGCACGACATCGGCTATGTCGCCGTCACCGGCTCGCTCAGCGTGATCGGCCCCGCCGACGGCCCCCCGGTCGTTCCCGCCAACCTGCTCGGCGACTTCGCCGGCGGCTCGATGTACCTGGTCACCGGCGTGCTCGCCGCCCTGCACCACGCCCGCGCGCACGGCCGGGGCCAGGTGGTGGACGCCGCGATCGTGGACGGCACGAGCCACCTCAGCGCGCTGCTGCACGGCATGCTGCGGGCCGGCGCCTGGCAGGACCGCAGGGGCGTCAACCCGCTCGACGGCAGCTACCCCTTCTACGGGGTCTACGAGACCGCCGACGGCGGCCACCTGGCGGTCGGCGCGCTGGAGGCGAGGTTCTACGACGAGTTCCTGGACCGGCTCGGCCTCAGCGAGGCCCGGCCCGACGCGTCACCCGACGATCCGACCACCGTGCCGCCCCGTGACGATCCCGCCTCCTGGCCGCTGCTGCGGGAGCGCATCGCCGCCCGCGTCCGCACCCGCACCCGGGACGAGTGGGCCCGGCACTTCGCCGACTCCGACGCCTGCGTGGCGCCCGTCCTCTCCCTCCGCGAGGCACCGCACCACCCGCACCTGGCGGCGCGCGGCACCTTCGTGGAGCACGCCGGCACGGTCCAGCCCGCGCCCGCGCCGCGCTTCTCCGACACCCCCACCGCGGTGCGCACCGCCCCGGCCCGGCCCGGCCAGCACCACGCCGAGGTCGTCCGCGACTGGGGCCTGACCGCACTGCCGGCGGCCGAGGAGACGTCCGCCGACCACCCCCAGCCGAGGAAGGCGCGTCCATGAACACACTGCCCCGCCAGGTCTACACCGAGGACCACGAGGCGTACCGCGAGGTGGTCAGGGCCTTCCTCGGCAAGGAGGTGGTGCCGCACTACGAGCGGTGGGAGCGCGAGGGCGTGGTCAGCCGGGAGGCCTGGCTGGCGGCCGGGCGCCAGGGCCTGCTGGGCGTCGCGATCCCCGAGGAGTACGGCGGCGGCGGGAACCCCGACTTCCGCTACAGCGCCGTGCAGATCGAGGAGTTCGCCAGGGCAGGCGCCTCCGGCTTCTTCGTCAGCCTGCACAACGACATCGTCGGCCCCTACCTGCTCTCCCTCGGCACCGAGGAGCAGAAGCGGCGCTGGCTGCCCGGCTTCTGCTCGGGCGAGACGATCACCGCCATCGCGATGACCGAGCCGGGCGCCGGCTCGGACCTGCAGGGCATCACCACCACCGCCGAGGACCGGGGCGACCACTGGCTGCTCAACGGCGCCAAGACCTTCATCTCCAACGGAGTCCTCGCCGACCTGGTGATCGTGGTGGCAAGGACCACCCCGGAGGGAGGAGCCAAGGGATTGAGCCTGCTGGTCGTCGAGCGCGGCGCGAAGGGGTTCGAACGCGGCCGGAAGCTGGAGAAGATCGGCCAGAAGGCGCAGGACACCGCCGAGCTGTTCTTCGACGACGTCGTGGTGCCCAAGGAGAACCTGCTGGGCGAGGTCAACGGCGCCTTTGTCCACTTGATGACACATCTCGCCCAGGAACGCATGGCGATCGCCGTCGCCGCGATCACCGTGGCCGAGCACCTGCTGGAGATCACCACCGATTACGTCAAGCAGCGGGAGGCGTTCGGCCGCCCGCTGTCCCGCCTCCAGCACGTCCGCTTCGAGATCGCAGAGATGGCCACCGAGTGCGCGGTCACCCGCAGCTTCCTCGACCGGTGCATCACCGAGCACGCCGGAGGCACACTGGACGCGACGGCCGCCTCGATGGCCAAGTGGTGGGCCACCGAGCTGCAGAAGCGGGTCACCGACCGCTGCCTCCAGTTGCACGGAGGCTACGGCTACATGGCGGAGTACCCGGTCGCCCGGGCTTTTGTCGACGGCCGGATCCAGACCATCTACGGCGGCACGACCGAGATCATGAAGGAGATCATCGGCCGGTCGATCCTGAACTGAACCCCGCCCCGCTTCCTCCGGCAC
>NZ_VJYK02000251.1 GCF_007097205.2 Streptomyces alkaliterrae | reverse complement strand
GGCGGGTGGCGCCCGCTCGCCGCGCGGGCGCCACCCGCCCGCCGGCCCGGCACGAGGAGCCACCGATGACCGACACCCCCGAGACCGGGCTGTACACCGAACTGCTCGACATCGCCCTGGAGGCCGCGCGCCGCGCCGGAGCGCTGCTGCGGGAGGAACGACCCGAGGGCCTCGGCGTCGCCGCGACCAAGACCAGCCCGATCGACGTGGTCACCGAGATGGACCTGGCCTCGGAGAAGCTGATCACCGCCTACCTGGCGGAGTTCCGGCCCGATGACGGCCTGCTCGGCGAGGAGGGCGCGAACAGCGCCGGCAGCAGCGGCGTGCGGTGGGTCGTCGATCCGATCGACGGCACGGTGAACTACCTCTACGGCCGGCAGGACTGGGCGGTGTCGATCGCCGCCGAGCTGGCCGGCGAGACCGTCGTCGGGGTGGTCGCCGCCCCGGCGCGTGGCCACGTCTACCACGCGGTGCGCGGCGCCGGGGCATGGCTCGGCGGGGAGCGGCTGCACTGCCGGCCCGCACCGCCGTTCGCGGAGGCGCTGATCGGCACGGGTTTCGGGTACGTACGGGAGCGGCGCCAGGCACAGGCGGAGGTGGTCGCCCGGCTGCTCCCGCAGGTGCGGGACATCCGGCGCTCGGGCTCGGCGGCACTCGACCTCTGCGACGTGGCCGCCGGACGGCTCGACGGCTACTACGAGCGCGGCACCCATGCCTGGGACCACGCCGCCGGAGAGTTGATCGCCCGGGAGGCGGGCGCGCTCACCGGAGGGCGTCCCGGCCGGCCCGTCGGCCCGGAGCTGGCGGTTGCCGCCTCTCCGGCCGTGTTCGACGAGCTCCAGCCGCTTCTGGAAGACCTGGGGGCGTGGCACGACTGAGCCTCCAGGGGCCCCTCACGGGCCCAGCAGGCCGTCCCGGCGCTGGGCCGGGACGGCGGCGGTGGCCGTCAGCTCGCGACCACCTGGACGCCGTGTTCCTGCGCCAGGCGGCGCAGATCGTCAAGCTCTGCCTCCTCGACCTCCACGAGGAAGTCGTCACCGGCTTCACGAGCGCGGTGCAGGTCGTGTTCCGTGCTCCTTATCCGCTGGAGGAGTCCGGCGGTGAACGCGTCCATCGTGCGCCCCCTCGTCATGGGTAGGTGGCACAGGGGTGTGCCGAGGATGGGCCGATCACGGCGTGGTCCCGATGTGGTCGTGCAGCGCGCATGGCTTGCCGCCTACCGGGCGTGATCGAGGGTGTGCGGTTGTCCTCCCCTCCGGGAACCTCAGAGAAACCTCAGATCCCGGCGAAAATCCGCGGAGCGGCCGCGGATCCGCCGCAGAGCCACCTCCGGCCCGCCGCGGAACCATCGCGGACCCGCCCGCCGGCGCTCGGCGAAACGCCGCCGCCCGCCGGCCCGACCGGGGCCTTACCGCCGGTTTACCGCTGTTCGGGGCACGATGGGTGGTGAATCCGATCAGCGTGAGGGAAGGACAGCACCGTGCGCGTACTCGTCGTCGAGGACGAGCAACTGCTCGCCGACGCCGTGGCCACCGGACTGCGCCGGGAGGCGATGGCCGTCGACGTGGTCTACGACGGCGCCGCCGCGATCGAGCGGGTGGAGCTGAACGACTACGACGTGGTCGTACTCGACCGCGACCTCCCCCTTGTGCACGGCGACGACGTCTGCCGCCGGGTGGTGGAGCTCGGACTTCCCACTCGGGTGCTGATGCTCACCGCCTCCGGGGACGTCAGCGACCGGGTCGCCGGCCTGGAGCTGGGGGCCGACGACTACCTGCCGAAGCCGTTCGCCTTCACCGAGCTGATCGCCCGCGTCCGGGCGCTCGGCCGCCGTACCAGCGCCCCGCTGCCGCCGGTGCTCGAACGCGCCGGCATCCGGCTGGACCCCAACCGCCGGGAGGTGTTCCGCGACGGCCGCCAGGTGCAGCTCGCGCCGAAGGAGTTCGCGGTCCTGGAGGTGCTGATGCGCAGCGAGGGCGCGGTCGTCTCGGCGGAGCAGCTGCTGGAGAAGGCGTGGGACGAGAACACCGACCCGTTCACCAACGTGGTGCGGGTGACGGTGATGACGCTGCGGCGCAAGCTCGGCGAGCCACCGGTGATCATGACCGTCCCCGGCTCCGGCTACCGGATCTGAACGACTCGCCGGATCTGCCCGACTCGCGGATCCGGACGACCAGCACAACCCAAGGAACCGAGGACTACGGTGCCCGCTCCCACCAACCCGCCGCCGAACTGGGGCGGCCCCACGGCCGGCCAGGCGCCCGGCGTGCCGCCCAGGCCGACGTGGAACCCGGCCACCCCGGCGGTCTTCCCCCGGCTGCGCCCCACGATCCGCATCCGGCTCACCCTCCTCTACGGCGGGATGTTCCTGATCGCAGGCATGCTGCTGCTCGCGATCATCTACCTGCTCGCCGCCCGTGCCATGCAGGACGGCACCACGATGCCGATCCGCATCATCGAGGGACGGGTACAGGCCACCAGCGACACCTGCCTGGTGCCGATCTCCGAGGCCACCACCGGCAGCCAGCTCAACGACGCCGTGCACGAGTGCCTGCGCCAGCAGCGCGCCCAGGCGCTCGACTCGCTGCTCAAGCGCTCCCTGGTGGCGCTGCTGGGGCTGGCTGTCGCCGCCTTCGCGCTCGGCTACCTGATGGCCGGACGCGTGCTGTCGCCGCTGGGGCGCATTACCCGTACCGCCCGTCAGGTGGCCGGCTCGGACCTGCACCGCAGGATCGAGCTGGACGGCCCGGACGACGAGCTGAAGGAGCTGTCGGACACCTTCGACGACATGCTCGACCGGCTCGACCGCGCCTTCACCGCCCAGCAGCGCTTTGTCGCCAACGCCTCCCACGAACTGCGCACGCCTCTGGCGATCAACCGCACGCTGCTGGAGGTGCAGCTGTCCGATCCGGACGCCTCCCCCGAGTTGCAGCAGCTAGCCAAGACGCTGCTGGCCACCAACGAACGCAGCGAGCAGCTGGTGGAGGGCCTGCTGCTGCTCGCCCGCAGCGAGAACGAGATCGTCGACCGGCGCCCGGTGGACCTCTCCGAGGCCGCTTCGCACGCCGTGGAGCAGGTGCGCCCCGAGGCCGAGGAGCGCGGCGTGGAGCTGCGCGGAGTGCGGCAGCCGGTGTACGTGCAGAGCAACGGTGTGCTGCTGGAGCGCATCGCGCTGAACCTGGTGCAGAACGCCGTGCGCTACAACGTGCGGGAGGCGGGCTGGGTGGAGGTGAGCACGATGGCAAGGCCGGGTCAGGCCGTGCTGACCGTGGAGAACACCGGACCGCAGGTACCCGCGTACGAGGTGGACAACCTGTTCGAGCCGTTCCGCCGGCTGAGGACCGAGCGGACCGGCTCGGACAAGGGCGTGGGCCTGGGACTGTCGATCGTCCGCTCGGTCGTCCGGGCGCACGGCGGCACGATCGCGGCGTCGCCCCGGCCGGACGGCGGCCTGCGCGTCGACGTGGTCCTCCCGGTGTGATCCGGGCCCGGACCGACGCCGCCGGCGGACCTCGCCGACACTGCCGGCGGATACCGGCGGCGTCGGGCCCGTCACCGTGAGCAGCCGCCAAGTGGGTAAATTTCTGGACAAGAAAACTCGCGTGTTCGAGTTGTGAGCGATCACACAGGCGAATTCTTCGCGCCCACTCAGCGTGACGGGCAAACTAGGACAGATCGGTGGATCGAGAAGGTTTCCGCAGGTTGTGATCGCGGGAAGTACCCGGGATGACAGCTCGCACAGGGCCCTTCGAGGCCTTTGCGGGTCTTGTCGACAGCCATGCCGCTCACCTCTTCAGGCGTCCGGTTGGGTGTCGATTGAGTAACAGACCTTGATGTGAGGCAAAATCTCCGCCTCGGGTCGGGCACAACTCCGACCGCTCACGCGTTACGTGCGCTGAGACACCACAGCAACCCGGAGGGGGAGAGCACCATGGCAACGGATTACGACACGCCACGCAAGACCGATGACGACGCCAACGAGGACAGCATCGAAGAGCTGAAGGCCCGGCGGAACGACAAGGCCGCCTCCAGCGTCGACGTCGACGAGTTCGAACAGGCCGAGGGGCTGGAGCTGCCCGGAGCGGATCTCTCCAACGAGGAGCTTTCCGTCCGTGTGCTGCCTCGTCAGCAGGACGAGTTCACCTGCATGAGCTGCTTCCTCGTGCACCACCGCTCGCAGCTGGCGGAGGAGAAGAACGGTCAGCCGATCTGCCGCGACTGCGCGGCCTGATCGCCGGCCGACAGCCGGTGGTCGGATTCCCGACGACGATGGTCGGACCCCCGACGACCAGCGCCAGGGCGGCCGCGTGCCTACGCACGGCGGCCGGGCGCGCGCACGCAGCGGAGCGAGGCCGGCCGGCCTCGCTCACCGTCGTGTGTGAGGCCGGCCCGGCCGGTGCGACCGTCCGTGGACCCGGCCGTGCGGCGTTCGGAACCGGTACACGATCCCCAGAGACCCGACGACGACCGAAGAGGACAGCGGGCGTCCCTGGGAGACGTGGCCGACCGACCGCGCCCGACCGGTCTCAGCCGCCGGTCGCCGAACCCTGCTCCAGCTCAGACGCCGACCCCTGCTCCAGCTCGGACCGGGCCGCCTCCAGCGCCGCGACCAGCCGTGCCGGCCGCCGCGTGGACAGGTAGAGGTAGGGCGTCGGATCGTCCGGGTCGACGACCGCCACCCGGACCGCCGTCGGCACGTACGACCGGAGCAGCATGAAGGCCCTCGGGTCCGCCTTGAAGGTCCGCCAGGCGTGACTCTCCTCCCGGTCCAGCGCCTCGGCCTTCCCCAGCGCGGACACCGGGACGCGCGCGTCCCCCGCCAGCAGTGAGCCGCCCACCACCCGCAGCCGTGCCGAGCCGTAGACGCTCACCAC
The DNA here is from genome assembly GCF_007097205.2 of Streptomyces alkaliterrae. Lineage (GTDB taxonomy): Bacteria > Actinomycetota > Actinomycetes > Streptomycetales > Streptomycetaceae > Streptomyces > Streptomyces alkaliterrae. Next base: position 3,095 of record NZ_VJYK02000251.1, on the reverse strand, counting down.
GGCCGCCGCGGCGCCCCCGGCCGCGACCAGCCCGACAAGACTCGGCAACAGCCCCAGCGGGAGCACGGTCAGTGCGATGCCGACCCCGCACAGCGCGGCCGTGAGCCACCAGGTACCGGGAGCGGTGAGGCGTTCGTCGTAGTGCTGCATGCGTCCAGCTTGGCACGCGGACCCACCGGTGCCCCCGGCGGCGGTAGGGTCAGGACTCGTGACAGCACCAAAGACCTCGCTCGTGCCGCCGGCAGAGGCCGTACCACCGGTTCGCCATCCCGACGCGCCGGCCCCCGGGGAGCCCATCGGGTCCCACTACGACCAGTGCTTCGGCTGCGGCTCCGGCCAGCCGCACGGTCTCCAGCTGGCCGCCCGGGCCGGTGACGGCGTCAACGTCACCGCCGAGTTCACGGTGCGCCCCGAACACCAGGGCGCACCCGGTCTCGCGCACGGCGGCGTGCTGGCCACCGCGCTGGACGACACGCTCGGCTCGCTGAACTGGCTCATGCACGTCATCTCGGTGACCGGCCGACTGGAGACGGACTTCCTCCGCCCGGTGCCCGTCGACACGGTCCTGCACCTCGACGCCGAGGTCACCGCCGTGCACGGCCGGAAGATCTACTGCACCGCCACCGGTCGCATCGGCGGACCCGAAGGACCGGTGGCCGTACGCGCAGACGCGGTGTTCATCGAGGTGAAGATCGAGCACTTCGTCAACAACGGCCGTCCGGAGGAGATCCAGGCCGCGATGAGCGACCCGGACCAGGTCCGCCGGGCCCGTGCCTTCGAGGTGAACCCGTGACCGCCCGCCCGCACGTCGAGGTGCTCATCCAGCGGATCGACCCCGAGGTCCCGCTGCCCTCCTACGCGCACCCGGGCGACGCCGGCGCCGACCTGGTGACCACCGAGGCCGCCGAACTCGCCCCCGGCGAGCGCGCCGTCCTGCCCACCGGCGTCTCCATCGCTCTGCCCGACGGCTACGCGGCCTTCGTGCATCCGCGCTCGGGTCTGGCCGCCCGCTGCGGCGTCGCGCTGGTGAACTCACCCGGCACGGTCGACGCCGGGTACCGTGGAGAGATCAAGGTGATCGTGGTCAACCTCGATCCGCGCGAGAGCGTGCGGTTCGAGCGGTTCGACCGCATCGCCCAACTGGTCGTCCAGCAGGTCGAGAAGGTGCGCTTCCACGAGGTCTCGGAGCTGCCGGGCTCGGCCCGCGGCGCCGGGGGCTTCGGCTCGACCGGCGGACACCCCGGCACACGGGCCGGCGGCGCGCCCTCGGGGCCTGCCGGCGCTGTTGGCTCTGCACCGCACAACTCATACGCTGCGGTCGGCGTGGACGACAACGCCGACCTGAAGGGACAGTGACGTGTTCGGACGTCGAAAGCGGGACGAGAAGCCCAAGGGCGTCTCGGACGACATCGAGGCCACCGAGACCACCGAGAACGGGGCCGCAACCGAGGACGCCGAGGACAACGGCGTCGACGAGGCCGCGCGGGTCAAGCTGCCGCCCGCCCCGCGCCCCGACGGCCCCTGGGACCTCTCCGAGGTGAGCGAGCCCGACAAGGGCCGGGTCGACCTGGGCGGACTGTACGTGCCCGGCGTCGAGGGCATGGAGCTGCGGGTGGAGGTCGCCGGCGACGCCATCGTCGCGGCCACCGTCGTCCTGCGGGACAGCGCCGTCCAGCTCCAGGCGTTCGCCGCGCCCAAGCGGGAGGGCATCTGGGACGAGGTCCGCGAGGAGATCGCCTCCGGGATCACCCAGCAGGGCGGTGTCATCGACGAGGTCGAGGGGCCGCTGGGCTGGGAGTTGCGGGCGCAGGTGCCGGTGCAGCTGCCGGACGGCAAGAACGGCGTGCAGGTCGTGCGCTTCGTCGGCGTCGACGGCCCGCGCTGGTTCCTGCGGGGTGTCATCTCCGGCCAGGGCGCCGTGCAGCCGCAGGCCGCCGGCCTGCTGGAGCAGATCTTCCGGGACACCGTGATCGTCCGGGGCGACTCGCCGATGGCGCCCCGCGACCCGATCGTCCTCAAGCTCCCGGAGGACGCCCAGATGGTGCCCGACACCGTCCAGCAGGACGCCTCCGGCGGCTCGCGCTTCGCCGGCGGCATCGACAAGCTGCAGCGCGGCCCGGAGATCAGCGAGGTCCGCTGACCCCCGCCGCGTGAGGACCCGCCCGGCCGCCGTGACTTTCGGGTCGCGGCGGCCGTCGCCCGTCGACTCCCGCCCGCCCGGCGTCTAGGCTCGACCCCGCGTGCAGTCCCGGCCCCCGGGACCGGCCGCGGCCCGGCGCGGCCACCACCGAGGTGCCGCGCGGACGGAGAACACGGGGAACCACGGGGAAGGGGCGGGACGCATGAGCGCGGAACAGCCGATGGTCGAGGTCCGGGACGTACACCGGTCCTACGGAAGCGGGCCCGGTGCGGTGCACGCCCTGCGCGGCGTCTCCCTGGCCGTGCCGCGCGGCGAACTCGTCGCCGTCACCGGCCGCTCCGGCTCCGGCAAGACCACCCTGCTCAACCTCGTCGGCGGCCTCGACACCCCGGACTCCGGAGCGGTCACCGTCGACGGCACCGACCTCGGCGACCTCTCCGAGACCGACCGCCTCGAACTGCGCCGCGACCGGATCGGCTACGTCTTCCAGTCGTTCGGCCTGATCCCCATCCTCACCGCCGCCGAGAACGTCGGCGTGCCGCTGCGACTGCGCCGCACCCCGCCCGCCGAACGCGACGAGCGCGTCGCGCTGCTGCTGTCCCTCGTCGGCCTCACCGACCACGCGGAGCAGCGGCCCGGCGAACTCTCCGGCGGCCAGCAGCAGCGGGTCGCCATAGCCCGCGCGCTGGCCAACCGGCCGGCGCTGCTCATCGCCGACGAGCCGACCGGCCAGCTCGACGCCGACACCGGGATGGCCGTGATGGAACTGCTGCGCGCCCTCGTGCACAGCTCGGACGTCACCGCGCTGGTCGCCACCCACGACAGCCGACTGGTCTCGCTCGCCGACCGCGTCTTCGAACTGCACGACGGCCGCGCCCGGGAACTGGCCCGCGCCGCCACCGCAGGCTGACCCCTGTCTCTTATACACAACTGACGCTGCCGACGATCTTACGCC
>NZ_VJYK02000250.1 GCF_007097205.2 Streptomyces alkaliterrae | reverse complement strand
GCCGCCCTCCCCGCCGAGCCCGCATCCGGCTCGGCGGGGGCCGCTCGGCGCCCCCGCCGGCGCCCCGACCGGCCCAGACAGGAGGCAGCCGGAAGCTCCCCGGCGGTAGGCTGACCACAGCCGTCAAGCCACCCGGAGGAAAACACATGCCGCTCGAAGCCGGTCTTCTGGAGATCCTCGCCTGCCCGGCCTGCCACGCGGCACTCCGCGAGGAGCCCGCGGACACCGACGGACAGGACGTCGAACTGCGCTGCACCGCCGACTCCGGCTGCGGGCTCGTCTACCCGGTCCGGGACGGCATTCCCGTCCTGCTCGTCGACGAGGCCCGCCGACCCGCCTAGCCAGGAGGAGCAGCGGCATGCTGGACGACTCCCTCCTCGACCACGCCGAAGCACTCGCCGCCGCCGACCGCGGCGGACTGCTGCGAGGCGCGGCCGAGGCCGGCGCACTCACCCGCACCGCCGTACGCCACGCCACCGAGGCGGGCCTGGCGGAGCTGCGGCCCGACGGACGCCCCCGCGCCCTGCTCGTGGCCGGCCCCGGACCGGTCGCCGGCTGCGCCGCCGACCTCCTCGGCGCGTTCAGCAGCGGCTCGGTGCCCGTCAGCCTCATCCGGCCCGCCGGCCGATCCGCCGAACCGTCCGACCTGCGCTGGACACTGCCGGGCTGGGCCGGCCCGCTCGACCTGCTGTTCCTCCTCACCAAGAACGGCGCCGAGCCCGGCCTGACCGCCCTCGCAGACCAGGCCTACCGACGCGGCTGCACCGTCGTCGCCGTCAGCCCCGCCGGCTCCGACGTCGCCGAGGCCGCCTCCCCGCCGCGCGGGCTGAACGTGCCCCTGGCCACTCTGCCCTTCGAACCGGGCGTCCCCGACGAGCGCCCGATCGCCGCGCCCGGCGAGCTGTGGACGCTGCTCACCCCCCTCCTCATGCTCACCGACCGACTCGGCCTCGGGCACGCGCCGCCTGACGCGCTGGAATCCCTGGCCGACCGGCTCGACAAGGTCGCCGAGCGCTGCGGACCCGCCATCCCGACCTACGACAACCCGGCCAAGACGCTCGCCGTCGAACTCGCCGACTCGCTGCCCCTGCTGTGGAGCGAGACACCGATCGCCGACGCCGCCGCCCGGCACTTCGCCACCATGCTCGGCGCGCTGCCCGGCCGCCCCGCGCTGCACAGCCCGCTGCCGGAGGCGCTCACCGTCCACCAGGCGGTACTCACCGGCATGTTCGCCGGCGCCACCGGCGAGGACGACATCTTCCGCGACCGCGTCGAGGAGCCGCAGGCGCTGCGCGCCCGCATCGTGCTGCTGCACGAGCAGCCGCCCACCGGCGTGACCGCGGCACCGGCCGCCCGCTCCCTCGCCCACCGGCACGAGGCGGCGGTCAGCGAACTCGAGGCCTCGGAGGGCAGCCGTCCCCTGGACGCGGCGGCCGAACTCATCGCCACCGCCGATTTCACCGCGGTTTACCTCGCCCTCACCCCCAGTCCCTGACACTGCCGCACGCTTGCCGGGTTGTCCGGAACAGCGGAGGTGCCGCCACCGCGCCCGTCGAACACAGACGACCACGCCCCTGGAGGTACGCAGTGGACCGCCTCGTCAACACCGTCCGCCCCTACTCCTGGGGCTCCACCACCGCCATCCCGGAACTGCTCGGTCAGGCGCCCACCGGCGAACCGCAGGCCGAGATGTGGATGGGCGCCCACCCCGGCGCGCCCTCCCGGATCGACCGCGGCCAGGGACCCACACCGCTCAACGAGATCGTGGCCGCCGACCCCGAAGGCGAGCTCGGCGCGGAGTGCGTCGCCGCCTTCGGGCCCGAACTCCCCTTCCTCTTCAAGGTCCTCGCCGCCGCGGCGCCGCTCTCCCTCCAGGTCCACCCCGATCTCGGACAGGCCCGCGAGGGCTACGCGGACGAGGAGCGACGAGGCATCCCGCGCAACGCCCCGAACCGCAACTACAAGGACGGCAACCACAAGCCGGAGCTGATCTGCGCGCTCGGCCCCTTCGAAGGACTGTGCGGCTTCCGCCCCGCCGACGAGTCCGCCGAACTGATCGCCGCACTCGACGTCGACGAACTCAAGCCGTACGCCGACCTCCTGCACGCGCACCCCGAGGACGCCGCGCTGCGCGAGATGCTCACCGCCGTACTCGGCGCCGACCGCGCCGAACTCGCCGACGGCCTGGCGCACGCGGTCGCCGCCGCCGAACGGCTGGGCGCGGAGGACGGCCCGCACGCCGCGGCCTACGCCGCCTGCGCCGCCGCCGCCCACCACTTCCCCGGCGACCCCGGCTTCCTCGCCGCACTGCTGCTGAACCACGTCCGCCTCAACCCGGGCGAGGCCATGTACCTCGGCGCGGGCGTTCCCCACGCCTATCTGAGCGGACTCGGCGTGGAGCTGATGGCCAACTCCGACAACGTTCTGCGCTGCGGCTTCACGCCGAAGCACGTGGACGTCCCCGAACTGCTGCGCGTCGTACGCTTCGAACCGGGCGACCCCGCCGTGCTGCGGCCCGAGCCGGACGAGCCCGACGTCGAGGAGGTGTACAGCACACCCGTGTCGGAGTTCCGCCTCTCCCGCTACGCGCTCGCACCCGGATCCGTCCCCGCCCGGCCCACCGGCGGCCGCCCGCAGATCCTCCTGTGCACCGCGGGCGGCCTGCGGCTGCGCGAGGCGGGCGGCGAGGAACTGGCCCTCGAACGCGGCCAGTCCGTGTACCTCAACGCCACCGACAACGTGGAGATCTCCGGCGAGGGCACCGTCTTCCGCGCCACGGTCAGCCTCTGACCGCACCACCAGCGCCGCAGCTCGCCACCGGCCCGGGGACCGACCTGTCGGAAGCCGCCGATCATGGCCGAAAATCACACCTGGGTCGCGATCATCTGGCTCGCCCACCCGCTCGACGAAACGCCCCGACGGTGTAGATTCGAAAGGCACAGACGTCGCTGCTGATGGCGGTCGGTCAGCCCCGCACCGCGGGAGGGCCGAGGGAGAGAGGGCCTCCGACGGACTGCGCTGCGGCCAGAGGACACGTGTGTCCGTATGGTGTCGGGCAGGTATGCGCTGTCGTACCCGGCCCGCGCATCTGTCCGCTGCCGCAGACCAGCCAGCCTTCACACACCTCGACCCGAACCGAGGAGCAGCTCGCACATGACGACCTCCGCCAGCAACCGGGACTTCAAGGTCGCCGACCTCTCCCTGGCCGACTTCGGCCGCAAGGAGATCAGCCTCGCCGAGCACGAGATGCCCGGCCTCATGGCGATCCGCAAGGAGTACGCCGCCTCCCAGCCGCTCGCCGGCGCCCGTATCACCGGCTCGCTGCACATGACCGTCCAGACGGCGGTGCTCATCGAGACCCTCGTCGCGCTCGGCGCGCAGGTCCGCTGGGCCTCGTGCAACATCTTCTCCACCCAGGACCACGCGGCCGCCGCCATCGCCGTGGGCCCCGACGGGACCCCGGACGACCCCAAGGGCGTGCCGGTCTTCGCCTGGAAGGGCGAGACGCTCGAAGAGTACTGGTGGTGCACCGAGCAGGCCCTCACCTGGCCGGACACCGCCACCGGCGGCCCGAACATGATCCTCGACGACGGTGGTGACGCCACCCTCCTCGTCCACAAGGGCGTCGAGTACGAGAAGGCGGGCGAAGCCCCCTCGGTCGACACCGCCGAGAACGAGGAGCACCGCTGCATCCTCGAGCTCCTCAACCGCACCCTCGCCGAGAACCCGCAGAAGTGGACCCAGCTCGCCTCGGAGATCCGCGGCGTGACCGAGGAGACCACCACCGGCGTCCACCGCCTGTACGAGATGCAGCAGTCCGGCTCGCTGCTCTTCCCGGCGATCAACGTGAACGACGCCGTCACCAAGTCGAAGTTCGACAACAAGTACGGCTGCCGCCACTCCCTCGTCGACGGCATCAACCGCGCCACCGACGTCCTCATCGGCGGCAAGACGGCCGTCGTCTGCGGCTACGGCGACGTCGGCAAGGGCTCCGCCGAGTCCCTCCGCGCCCAGGGCGCCCGCGTGATCATCACCGAGATCGACCCGATCTGCGCCCTGCAGGCCGCCATGGACGGCTACCAGGTCGCGACCCTGGACGACGTCGTCGAGACCGCCGACATCTTCATCACCACGACCGGTAACAAGGACATCATCATGGCCTCCGACATGGCCAGGATGAAGCACCAGGCCATCGTGGGGAACATCGGCCACTTCGACAACGAGATCGACATGGCCGGCCTCGCCGCCGTCCCCGGCATCGTCAAGGACGAGGTCAAGCCGCAGGTCCACACCTGGACCTTCCCCGACGGCAAGAAGATCATCGTCCTCTCCGAGGGCCGCCTGCTCAACCTCGGCAACGCGACCGGCCACCCGTCCTTCGTGATGTCCAACTCCTTCGCGAACCAGACGATCGCCCAGATCGAGCTGTTCACCAAGCAGCAGGACTACCCGATCGGCGTCTACGTCCTGCCGAAGAAGCTGGACGAGAAGGTCGCCCGACTCCACCTGGACGCGCTGGGCGTGAAGCTGACCCAGCTGCGTCCGGAGCAGGCCGACTACATCGGCGTCCAGGTCGACGGCCCGTACAAGCCGGACCACTACCGCTACTGAGTCACCCACCGCCGGCGCACCACACCGGCGACCCGGCGGTCCGGCGCCTCCCGGCGAAGGACCGCCGACCCAGCGGCCCCCGCTCCGCGCACGCGGGCGGGGGCCCGCCCGTACCGAGGAACCACCATGCCCCGCGGCCGCTACTCGCACTTCGATCCGCACGATCACACCTTCCTGGGAGAAGAACACTTCCAGTGCGCCGTCGGCCCCTCCGGCTGGCGCTACCACTCGCGACTGACCGGCCCGGACGGCGCCCCCACGGGCTCGGTGGACCTCACCCTCGACCACCTCGGCCGCCCGCTGCGCCTCGAACTCCACGCGGGCGACTGGCAGGTACGCGGCGCCGCACTCAACGGCGTCACCTGGGTACGCAGCGACCCGGCCGGCCTCCACGCCCGCGAGAACACCGCCCCCGCTCAGGCGTTCACCGGAGCCTCGCCGGCCTTCCTCATCGCCACGGCCCGCATGCTGCGCCCGGCGGCAGGAGCGCCCGCCACCCGCGTCAGACTGGTCGCGCTGACGCCCCCCGTACTCGCGGCCCGCACTCTCGACCAGTCCTGGGCCCTGCTCGACACTGAAGCACACGCCACTGACAACGGCCGACTCGTCGTGGAGAAATACCAGGTCAACGACTTGGAGACCGGGGACCAGCAGCTCGTGCACCTCGCCGGCGACGTTGTACTCGCGGCACCCGGCATCGAGCTGGAAGACCTCGAGACGCCGCCCTCCACCTTCCCCTGAGCACGACCAGCCCGTTCACCCCGTACGTCAGCCCGGCGGCACGAAGCCGGTGCCCGCACGCCCCCCGGAGCGCTCCGCGCCCCGACCGGCGTCAACGCCCGTCACCTGTCCGGTCGAACCCGGAGCCGACGGCGGTGCCTCGACCGGCCCGGCGGGCACCGGCGTGCCGAAGGCCCGCTCGCTCTCCCGCCGCTGCCGCTCGGCGAGCACCCCGGACAGATAGGCACCCGGCGGCAGGTCGGGCGGCGGTGCCGTACCGAGCCGGCTCGACAGATCGTCGGCGAGCCGCCGCTCCATCCCGGCCGCCACCTGCGGGTCCAGCTCCCGCGCGCGCATCAGGAACTGCCGCACCGCGAGCCACAGCCCGTCCGGCACCCCGGACAGATCCAGCGTGGCGAACCGTTCCGCCACCCACGGCGGGGCGACGACGGGTGAACCGCCGGCCCGCGCCACACCCGCCACGCCCGCTCGCTCGCGTACGACCAGCGTCCCCGCGAAGACGTCCCCGAGCCGCCGACCACGGGCGGAGACCAGCGAGGCGAAGAACGCCACCACACCCAGGGTCAGCTGGATCTCGACGAAGCCCACCAGGCCCCGCACGAGGGCGTGCCGGAACCGCACCGGCCCGCCGTCCTCACGCACCACCCGCAGACCGCATGCCAGCTTGCCCAGTGAACGCCCGCCGCTGAGTGTCTCGACCGCCACCGGCCCACCCATCAGCACGAGCACCAGCAGACCCACGCTGATCGCCGCCCGCGCCGCCTCGTCCAGCCCACCCGCGGCCGTGAGCAACACCATCAGGAGCAGCAGGTAGACCGACCACAGGACGAACAGGTCGAGGATCACGGCCATCGCCCTGCTCACCAACCGTGCCGGCTGAAGACCGAGCACCACGGCCTCACCCGTCACCACATCGCTTTCGGGCCCAACCCCGACCACCGGCACGCTCACCTCGTTCCCACGCCACCACCCGGCACGCCGCCCGGCCGGGACACCTCACCAACAGTCTGACCGCCCGCACCCCGCTCCCGCCAAGCGGCGGGATCTTCGAAGCCTCTGCCCGCGTCTGCGAAGCTCTGCGCATGGACCTGGACGTCTTCATCGCCGCACACGCGGCGGAGTGGGACCGCTTGGAACAGCTGCTGAGCCGCCGCAGGCGCCTCGCGGGACAAGAGGTCGACGAACTTGTCAGCCTCTACCAGCGCGCGGCCACCCATCTCTCCCGCGTCCAGTCCGCGGCCCCCGACCCCGCCCTCGTGGCACGCCTGACCACTCTGGTCGCCAGGGCCCGCAGCGCGGTCACCGGGCCCAGACGAGCCGGCTGGCAGGACCTGGGCGCCTTCTTCCTCGTCGGCTTCCCCGCCGCGGTCTACCGGACCCGGCACTGGTGGGTGCCCACGGCGCTGGTCTGCACGGCCCTCGCAGGGCTGATCGGCTGGTGGGTGGCCGCGCACCCCGACGTGCAGTCCGCCATCGGCGCTCCGGCGGAGATCCGGGAGATGACGCGCCCGGGCGGCCAGTACGAGGCCTACTACTCGAGCAGTCCGGCCGCCTCCTTCGCGGCCCAGGTGTGGACGAACAACGCGCAGGTCGCCGCGATCAGCCTGGTGTTCGGGGTGTTCCTCGGCATCCCGGTCCTGTGGGTGCTCCTCCTCAACACCGCGAACCTCGGGGTGGCCCTCGGGCTCATGGCGTCGGCCGGCCGGCTGGACGTCTTCCTCGGGCTGGTCCTGCCCCACGGCCTGCTGGAGCTCACCGCGGTCTTCGTCGCGGCGGGCACCGGGCTACGGCTTGGCTGGACGGTCGTCGATCCGGGTCCGCGCACTCGACGCGCCGCGCTCGCCGAGGAGGGGCGGACGGCGATCGGCATGGCGCTCGGCCTCGCGGTCGTACTGCTCGTCTCCGGTGTGATCGAAGGCTTTGTCACTCCGTCCGGACTGCCCACCTGGGGCCGGGTGGGCATCGGGCTGCTGGCCGAGGCGTTGTTTCTGACGTACGTCCTGGTGCTCGGCCGGCGAGCGGTGCGCGAGGGGGCGACGGGCGACGTCGCGGCCGGAGACCGCACGGCCGCGGTGCCCACCGCCGGGTGAGCCCGGCGGATGTGCGGTCGGCGGCCGTCAGCTGCTACTGTCCTCTCTCGAACGCGGGAAACCTGTTGACACGGGTCCCCGCGGGAGGTAGATTCGAACAGTTGCCTGGAGGTCGGAGACCCCGGGTCAGCAGTAAAGAATCAACCGCCCCGATCGGATCGAGCGTCTGATCGTGGGCAATTCTCGACTCTTTCGAGCGAATGGCCGCTGATTCGATCGGTGGAAGAGCTTCTGATAAAGTCGGGACGCGCCGAAAGGCCGACGGGAATCCAACGCCCGCAGAGTGAATTCAGTCCGGTGAAACGGGTCGGAAAAACTCTGGTAAGGTTGGAAACACCGAAGGGAAGCGCCCGGAGGAAGCCCGGAAGGGAATCCGAAGGAAGCGTCCGTTCCTTGAGAACTCAACAGTGTGCCAAAAGTCAACGCCAGATATGTTGATACCCCGTCCTTCCACTTCTTGTGGATGGTCGAGGTTCCTTTGAAACACAACACAGCGAGGACGCTGTGAACGAGTGGGCTTATTCCGCCTGCTTGTTCCGCTCTTCTGTGGTTGTGACCCCGATTACGGGGAAGCATTCATGGAG
>NZ_VJYK02000025.1 GCF_007097205.2 Streptomyces alkaliterrae | reverse complement strand
TCGACCGCATACTCGTCCAACTCCGACAACAGACCGTCCACCGACTCACGATCCGTGGTCAGGTCCTCCGTGAACTGCCGCTCGCCAGTAGCGTCGGGCACGTACTTCACACAGACAACGATCCTCAAGCTCACGCCGGCTCTCCTACTGCATCGTGGGACTACGGACTGCCTCGTGTTCGGCAGCATAGGCGCCTGTCGGCACGGACTGCGGTCGGCACGAACCGACGCTCCGCACAGTTTATTACTCGCCAGTACACTCGGCGAACTCCACGGGTGCAAGGCGGTTGTGCTGTGACCTTGCCAACGCGCGCGACAAGGCCGGCGCGCGCGAAGGCCGACGCGCGCGACAGGGCCCGTTCAGTCGCGCAGCGCGGTGAAGCTCCGCTCGTGGTAGAGGAGCGGGCGGCCGGGACCGCCCGGGTCGCCGGTCAGGACCTCGGCGAGGACCACCCGGTGGTCCCCGGCGGGGACCCGGGCCGAGACGCGGCACACCACCCACGCCGGCACGGACTCCAGCACCGGTACGTCGAAGGGACCCGGGCGCCACCGGGTCGGCTCGGCGAACCGGTCGGCGCCGCTGCGCGCGAAGGTCGCCGCGACGTCCTCCTGGTGCTCGCCGAGGATGTGCACGCCGACGTGTTCGGCGCGGGCGAAGACCGGCCAGCTCGAGGAGCGCGCGCCGATGTTGAACGACAGCATCGGCGGCTCGGCGGCCACCGACGCGACCGAGGTGGCGGTGAACCCCGCCAGTCGGCCGTCCACACGGGCGGTGATCACCGCGACGCCCGCGGCCGAGCGCCGGAACGTCGCCCGAAGCAGCTCCGAGCCGTCCACCACCGACTCCCGCACCGCCGCACGCCGGGTGTCCGAGCCGCTCACCACGGGAGTCCTGAATGCATAGCGTCAGACTGACGAAAGGGCCGCTGCGGCGTCAAGGCCGACCGCGTGGATGCGATCACGATCACTTACCGGCCGTCCGAGGCCCGGACTGCCTCTCCGAGCGCGGCGATGACGTCGGCCCGGCGCGGCTGCCCGGTCGCCCGCCGCACCTCGCGACCCGAGGCGTCGAGCACCAGCACCGTTGGGGTGCGGATGATCCCGAGTCGGCGCACCAGCGCCAGCCGGTCCTCGGCGTCCAGCTCGACGTGCGCGACGCCGGGCACCATCGCCGCGACGTCGGCGAGCACCCGGCGGGTGGCCCGGCACGGCTGGCAGAAGGCACTGGAGAACTGGACGAGGGTGACCCGGTCGCCGAGCGCGGCCACGCCCAGCGTGTCGGCCGTGATCCGCCGCGCCCGCGCCGTCACGCCTTCGCCTCCGCTGTGAGTCTCGACGGGACCTCACTCCTCCCCTGGTGTCGGCGCCGGACCGCGCCCACTCGATTGTGCCCCGCCCCGAGACCGGGAGTGATCGGGATCTCTCCGGGGGCGGGGTAGCCGGATCAAGTTACGCTCGCGTAGGTTGGAGTGGATGTCCGCGCCGGGAGAACCTTCCCCAGGCAGTCACAGTTAAGGGTCCCCCGCCAATGGCTGAACTCGTGTACCCACCGGTGATCGGTGCCGCCCGTACCCTCTTCAAGGCGCTCGACCTGCGCTTCGACATCGCGGGTACCGAGCACGTTCCCCAGCGCGGTGGTGCCGTCCTGGTCAGCAACCACATCGGCTACCTCGACTTCGTGTTCGCCGGGCTCGCCGCTCGGCCGGCCAAGCGGCTGGTGCGCTTCATGGCCAAGGAGTCGGTCTTCCGGCACAAGGTCTCCGGGCCGCTGATGCGCGCGATGAAGCACATCCCGGTGGACCGGGCAGCCGGCATGGACGCCTACCGCCACGCGGTGACCGCGCTGCGCGGCGGCGAGATCGTCGGTGTCTTCCCCGAGGCCACGATCTCCCAGTCGTTCACCCTCAAGCAGTTCAAGTCCGGGGCCGCGCGCATGGCGCAGGAGGCGGGCGTGCCGCTGCTGCCGGTCGCGCTGTGGGGCACCCAGCGGCTGTGGACGAAGGGGCGCAAGCGGGACTTCGGGCGCAACCACTTCCCGATCACCATCCGGGTCGGCGAGCCGCTGGCGGCACCGAAGGAGACCTCGGCGGTGAAGCTGACCGAAACGCTGCGCGGGCGGATGCAGGAGCTGCTGGAGGCCGCCCAGGCCGCCTATCCGGCCAAGCCCCGGGGCCCGGAGGACTCCTGGTGGCTGCCGGCGCATCTGGGCGGTACCGCCCCGGCGCCGAACGCCGCGTCGGCCTGACGGACCGCACGACAACCGAAGACAGCCGTAGACGTGGGAGCGGGTGCCCCTCCGGAGTGGAGGGGCACCCGCTCCCACGTGTGCGCGCACCGCCCCGCGTCAGCCGGCGCCCAGCTCCTCGCGGAGCGCGGCCAGGAACTCCTCGACGTCGGACTCGGCGGTGTCGAAGGAGCACATCCAGCGGACGACTCCGGCGGCCTCGTCCCAGAAGTAGAAGCGGAAGCGCTTCTGGAGCCGGGTGGCCACGTCGTGCGGCAGCCGGGCGAAGACGGCGTTGGCCTGCACGGGGTACAGGATCTCCACGCCCGGCAGCTTCCGCACGCCCTCGGCCAGCAGGGCGGCCATGGTGTTGGCGTGCCGCGCGTTGCGCAGCCACAGGTCGCCGGCGAGCAGCGCCTCCAACTGCACCGACACGAACCGCATCTTCGACGCCAGCTGCATGGACAGCTTGCGCAGGTGCTTCATGCCGCGCACGGCGTCCGGGTTGAGCACGACGACGGCCTCGCCGAACACCGCGCCGTTCTTGGTACCGCCGAAGGAGAGGATGTCCACTCCCACGGCGTTGGTGAACGTGCGCATCGGAACGTCCAGGGAGGCGGCCGCGTTGGCGATGCGGGCGCCGTCGAGGTGGACGACCATGCCGCGCTCGTGGGCGTGCTCGCACAGCGCCCGTATCTCGTCCGGGGTGTAGACCGTGCCGAGTTCGGTGTTCTGGGTGATCGAGACCACCTGGGGCATGGCCCGGTGCTCGTCGTCCCAGCCGAACGCCTCCCGGTCGACCAGCTCGGGGGTGAGCTTGCCGTCGGGTGTGGGCACGGTGAGCAGCTTCAGTCCGCCGATCCGCTCGGGGGCGCCGCACTCGTCGACGTTGATGTGCGCGCTCTGGGCGGCGATCACCGCCCCCCAGCGGTCGGTGACCGACTGGAGGGCGACGACGTTGGCGCCCGTGCCGTTGAAGACCGGGAAGGTCTGGGCCCGGCCGCCGAAGTGGCGCCGCATCAGCTGCTGGAGGTGCTCGGTGTACTCGTCGTCGCCGTAGGCGCTCTGGTGGCCGCCGTTGGCGACGGCGAGCGCGGCGAGGACTTCTGGGTGGGCACCGGCGTAGTTGTCGCTCGCGAAGCCCCGCACCTCCGGGTCGTGGTGGCGCTTCGCGTCGGTCCTCACGGCTGGGGTGTGAGCCACAGGCGGTTTCCGTTCACTTCCTCGGCGGGCTTCGCCCAGGTTCCGACGATGGCCTCGGCCAGCTCCTTCACGTCGGTGAAGCCCGCGAACTTGGCGTTGGGACGCTCGGCGCGCATCGCGTCGTGCACAAGCGCCTTCACCACCAGGATCGCAGCAGCGGCGTCGGGGCCGGCCTCGCCCCCCGCCTTGCGGAAGGCGTCGCCGAGGGCGAGCGTCCACGCCTCGGCGGCGGCCTTGGACGCCGCGTAGGCGGCGTTGCCTGCCGTGGGCTTGCTCGCGCCCGCGGCGCTGACCAGCAGGAAGCGACCGTTCCCGCTGCGCTTCAGGGCACCCTCGAAGGCGAGCGAGGTGTGCTGAACGGTACGGATGAGCAGCTTCTCCAGGACGTCCCAGTCCTTGAGGTCGGTCTTGTCGAAGGAGGCCGAACCGCGCCAGCCGCCGACGAGGTGGACCAGGCCGTCGACCCGGCCGAACTCCTTCTCGGTGCGGGACGCCCACTCGCGGGTCTCCGCGAGGTCCAGCAGGTCCACGGTGTCACCGATGACGGTGGCTCCGCCGTGCGCGAACCGGGCCGCGTCCACGCCCTGCGCCAACCGCTCGGGGTCGGCGTCGGCGCCCACCACGACGGCACCGGCCTCCGCCAGCCGCAGCAGCGCCGCGTGACCGGCCGGGCCCCCGGCGCCGGCCACCGCGACCACCGCGCCTTCCAGGGGACCGCCGTTGCCGCTCTGGGGTGTCACCGTGCTCATGTCCTCAACTCCACTCACCGTTACGTACCGCTCTCGCACACTCCGGGCGCCGCCGCGCGCGGCGGCGCCCCCGCCGTCAGGCCGCGTTCGCCGTCAGGCCGCCACCGCGGTGCTGTCCGCGGTGATGCCCTTCGTCGAGGCGATCACACCGCGCAGCTTCTTGGCGAGTGCCTCGTAGAACATGCTGAGCGGGAACTCGTCCGGGTGCACCTCGTCGACGAGCTTGCGCGGCGGCAGCTCGAGGTCCAGCGCCTCGGGGCCCTTGGCCCAGGTGGAGGCCGGGTGCGGGGCGAGGTAGCCGGAGACCAGCTCGTAGGCCTTGAACCAGTGGACGAGCTTCGGACGGTCGATGCCTTCGCGGTAGAGGGTCTCGATCTCCTCGCGGAGCCGGACGGTGACCTCGCGGGCGCGGTCCCAGTCGATGGTCAGCCGGTTGTCGCGCCAGCGCAGCGCGTCGTGCTTGTGCAGGTAGGCGAAGAGCAGCTGGCCGCCCAGGCCGTCGTAGTTGCGGTTGCGCTCGCCGGTGACGGGGAAGCGGAAGATGCGGTCGAGGATGACGGCGTACTGCACGTCCCGGCCCTGCGGGTAGCCGTCGGCCTCCAGCTTGGCCGCCTCGTGGAAGGCGGTGAGGTCGCAGCGCAGCTCCTCCAGGCCGTACATCCAGAACGGCTGGCGCTGCTTGATCATGAAGGGGTCGAACGGCAGGTCGCCGTGGCTGTGGGTGCGGTCGTGGACCATGTCCCACAGGACGAACGTCTGCTCGGCCCGGTGCTGGTCGGTGAGCAGGCCGGCGGCGTCCTCGGGCAGCTGGAGGCTGGTGACCTCGCAGGCGGCGTCGATGACACGGCGGAAGCGGGCGGCCTCGCGGTCGCAGAAGATGCCGCCCCAGGTGAAGCGCTCGGGGGCCTCGCGCACGGCGATGGTCTCCGGGAACAGCACGGCGGAGTTGGTGTCGTAGCCGCTGGTGAAGTCCTCGAAGGTGATGCCGAGGAAGAGCGGATTGTCGTAGCGGGTCCGCTCGAGCTCGGACAGCCAGTCGGGCCAGACCATGCGCAGGACGACGGCTTCCAGGTTGCGGTCGGGGTTGCCGTTCTGCGTGTACATGGGGAAGACGACCAGGTGCTGGCGGCCGTCCACACGCTGCTCGGCGGGCTGGAACGCCAGGAGGGAGTCGAGGAAGTCCGGCACCTCGAAGCCCGACTCGGCCCACCGGCGCAGGTCGGCGACGAGCGCCCGGTGGTAGGTCTCGTTGTGCGGGAGGAGCGGGGCCAGCTGCTCGACCGCGGCGACGATCTTCTCGACCTCGCCCTCGGCGGTGGCGCGGCTGGGCGCGCCCTCGGCGTCGAGGTCGATCGAGCCGTCCTTGGACTGCCAGGGCCGGATGGTCTCCACGGCCGTCTTCAGCTCGCTCCAGGCGGGGTGGCTCGCCACAGCGGCACCTTCGCCGTGGGAGTGGACGGCAGGAACGTTACTGCCGACAACCGGGGACGAAAGGGTTTCCGTCATGACTCTGCCTCCACAGGAAAAACTCGCGTGGGACCACCGTAGGGGGAAGTCATTGCCCCGATCAAGAGCCACCGGCGCAAATCTTCCCGTCGAGAGTGCGAGATAGATGACATTTTCCGGCCCGCGATCAACTTCATACTACTTTTGTCCGGTTCCTACCGCATGTCGCGGCGCCGCGGCCGCCCCCACCGCACACTCCGGCGCCCGCTTCCGGCCACCGGTCGTTCACCGGCGGGCCCCGGGCCGCCGACTACGCTGACGCCCGACCGTCCGGCCCACCGACCGGGTGCCGGCACCAGCAGAGAGCGAGCAAACGCGTGTCAATCTTCACCGTCGGCCACCGCGGGGTCATGGGGGTCGAGCCGGAGAACACCCTGCGTTCCTTCCGCCGCGCCGCGCAGGAGGGCATGGACGTCATCGAGCTGGACCTGCATCTGAGCGCGGACGGCGAGCTGGTGGTCATGCACGACGCGACGGTGGACCGCACGACCGACGGCAGCGGCCGCGTCGCGGACCTCACCCTGGCCGAGCTGCGGCTGCTCGACGCCGGGCGGGGCGAACGCGTACCGGTCTTCGAGGAGGTCGTCGACGCGGTGACGACGCCCCTCCAGGCGGAGATCAAGGACGCCGCCGCGGCGCGGGTACTCGTCGACGTCATCAACCGGCGCGAGCTGCACGACCGGGTGACCGTCATCTCCTTCCACGACGAGGCGCTGCGGGAGACCCGGGCGCTGCTGCCCCGGATGCCGCTCGCGCTGGTCACCGGGCGGTCCACGCCGACCGCCGCCGAACGGGCCGTGGCGCTCGGCGCGGAGATGGTCTCCTGTGAACTCCGGTACCTCGACGAGGACGTCGTCGCGCGCTGCCGCGCGGCCGGCCTGCGGATCATCAGCTGGACCGTCAACACGCCCGAGGAGCTGGAGACCGCGCGACGCCTCGGGCTGGACGGCGTGGTGACCGACCGGCCGGAGGTCCGCACGGCCCTGCTCAGCCCGGTCGCTTGACGAGACCGGCGGCCCGCGGGCCGGCGGGTCAGCCCAGCGGCTTGACGAGCAGTTCGAACCGCAGGTCGGGGCGGCGCGGGATGCCGAAGTTCTCGTCCCCGTAGGGGAACGGCTGGTAGCGGCCGGTCCGCCGGTAGCCGCGCCGCTCGTACCAGGCGATCAGGTCCGCGCGCAGGCTGATGACCGTCATCTGCATCTCGGTCGCGCCCATGCCGGCGGCGGCCCGTTCGGCCTCGGCGAGCACCTGGCCGCCCAGGCCGTTGCCCTGGGCCGTCGGGCGGACCGCGAACATGCCGAAGTAGGCCACCGGCGAGGGGCGTTCCGCCCGCTCCCGGCGCTCCAGATGGCAGCAGGCGACCGGCTCGCCCTCCCGCTCGGCGACGAGCACCCGGCTCGCGGGGTCCGCCAGCAGCGCGTGCACGCCGTCGGCGTCCGTACGGCGGCCGTCCAGCAGATCGGCCTCGGTGGTCCAGCCGGCCCGGCTCGACTCGCCCCGGTAGGCGGACTCCACAAGCGCCACCAGCGCCGGCACGTCGTCGGGCGTGGCGGTACGGAACGTCAGACGGGACGCGGGCGAGGTCTCCATGGGGCGAGCTTACGGCCTACGCTCTGACCGCATGGTGCACGTACTGAGCAGCCGCGTCCTGTTGCGTCCCACCGACCCCGAGGCGTCCCGCGACTTCTACGGCCGACGACTGGGCCTCGCGGTGCACCGCGAGTTCGGCACCGGCGAGGAGCGCGGCACGGTCTACTTCCTCGGCGGGGGCTTCCTGGAGGTCTCCGGCCGCTCCGACCGGCCCTCCTGCCCCGGGCTGAGACTGTGGCTCCAGGTGGCCGACGCGGCGGACGCCCGGCGGGAACTCGCCGAGCGCGGCGTGGAGATCCTGCGCGAGCCGGTCCGGGAGCCGTGGGGGCTGGTGGAGATGTGGGTCGCGGCGCCCGACGAGGTACGGCTGTGCGTGGTCGAGATCCCCGAGGACCATCCGCTGCGGTACCGGCCGGGCATCTAGGCCCCGGCAGGTTCCGGCCGAGCCGTCGGACGGAGCCCGCCGCGCGCTCCCCTTCCGTGCGCCGGTGCGCTCCCTTGCCGCCTCCCCTCGCCGGGCAGCTTCCGGGGGGCGGGCGTGGGGAGGGAGTCGTGCACGGATCGGCGTGGTCTGGCTGGCTGCTCACGGGGCTGTGCGGGCTGGCGTCCGCGGTCTGCTTCGTCCGTGCGCGGGCCTCCGCGCCGGGCCCGCGCGGACGTCAGTCGCCGCTGCTGGAGGCGCTGATGGGCGGGGGCATGGCGTTGATGGCGCTGCCGGCGCCCGCCGTACCCGCCACGTTCCTGCTCGTCCTGTTCGCCGGGGCGCTGCTGTGGTCGGCGGCGCTGCTCCTGCGGCGGGTGCCGCACCAGGGGCACCATCTGGTCGAGGGCGGCGCCATGGTCTACATGACGGTGCTGATGCTCGACTCCCCCGGCGAGCACGGCACGACCGGCGAGGTGGCCGGCGGGCACGCGGCGCACGGCGAACCGGTCGCCCACGCGACGGCCGGCGTCCCTTCCCCGAGCGTGTTCCTCGCCGTCTACTTCCTGCTCTACGCGCTGCTCGCCGCGCGACGGCTGCTGCCCGCCCGGGTGCCGCACGGCGCGCACCACGGGGCGCCGACAGCGCCTGGGCCGCCGCCGCTGGGGGCCGACTCCCCGGAGGTCGCGGCGGCCTGCCGGCTGGCGCTGGCGCTGGGCATGGCGGCGATGCTGATCGCCATGTGAACCGCCCCGGGTGCCGCCGCGCCGGGCGCGCCGGGTGTGAGGCGTGCGTCACTTCCGCCACGGCCGCGTATCCGGCGCCGACGGCCGAGCCATACCCTGACAGACATGATGGTCGCGCTGGCGCTGCTGTTCCTGGGAGGCCTCACCGCCGCACTCGCGCCCCGCGTGCTCAACCGCGGCGCCTGGACCGACCGTGAACCCGTGCTCGCGCTGTGGGTGTGGCAGTGCGTCGTCGCCGCCGTCCTGCTGTGCTGCGTACTGGCCATGGCGCTCAGCGCCGCGGAGGCGTGGCAGGCCGTCCGCGGTCATGTCTTCGCGCCGGCGCCGCCGTCCGTGATCGAGGCGTACGCGCTCTCCGCCGACGGCCATCCGTGGGCGGGCGTGGTGGCGGTGCTGCTCTTCGGCGGGGGTGCCTGGTCGGCCGCGATGCTCACCCGCGAGATCGTCTCGGCCCGGCGTCGCCGCCGCCGGCGGCGGGCCGAACTGCGGCACCGGGCGCCGCTCCTGCCCGGCGAGGAGGAGCGCTGCCACGACCGGCTGATCGTGCTGGAGGGCGAGCGACCCGACGCCTGGTGGCTGGCCGGCTCGCCGCCCCGTCTGGTGGTCACCTCCGGCGCGCTCGGGCGGTTGCGCGGCCGCCAGCTGGACGCCGTGCTCGCGCACGAGGAGGGCCACGTCAGGGCACGGCACGACTGGCTGCTCCACTGCTCCTCGGCGCTGGCCGCCGCCTTCCCTCAGGTCCCGGTCTTCCGGGCGTTCCGCCAGCAGATGCACCGGCTCGTGGAGCTGGCCGCCGACGACGTCGCCTCCCGTCAGCACGGGCGGCTCACCACCGCGCTCGCGCTGGTCGGCCTGAACGAGGACCGCGGCGTCTTCGGGCCCTGCGGGCCGCACGTCGCCCAGCTGCCGCAGCGGGTTGACCGGCTGCTCGGCCCCGCCGACCGGCTGCCGCTGGGTCACCGGGTGCGGATGACGGCACTGGCCTCGCTGGTGCCCGTGGTGCCGCTGGTGGTGGCGTTCGTACCGGGCCTCAACGCGTTGGCCTGAACGCGTCGGCCTGAACGCGTCGGCCTGACCAAACTGGGCTGAACGCCCGCGGCCGCGACCGCCGCCGTATCTCCGTCCGGCAGCCGGTACGGGCGATCCCCCGCGTCGCCCGTACCGGTACCCGGGACGGTGGACACACCTCCCCGAAGGCGGTCCCCGAACGCCCTGCTGAGTATATTGGCTGCAAGCCAGCCAACGCAGGAGTTACAGGATGTCCCCTCGGAGCGCCGCGGTCAACGAGGAGTTGCGCCGCCGCTCGCGCGAACGGCTGCTGGAGGCCACCGTCGCGCTGGTCGACGAGCACGGGTACGAGGCGACGACCCTCGGCAGCATCGCGGACCGGGCCGGTACCGCGCGCGGGCTCGTCTCGTACTATTTTCCCGGCAAGCGCCAGCTCCTCCAGTCCGCGGTGCACCGGCTGATGCACCGCACGCTCAGCGAGGCGCTGTCCAGGGAGCCGCTGCCGCAGGGCCCGGACCGGGGCCGGGAACGGCTCGCCCGCGCGATCGACGCCATCCTCGGGTTGGCCCGGGACCGGCCGGTCCTGATGCGCACGCACATGGCGGGCATACTCCAGCAGGAGGGCTTCGTCCGGTGCGACGAGCAGCAGCGGCTGGCCGGGCTGCTACGCCAGGCGCTCCAGGACTACGGCTCGACCGACCTGGACGCCGACTACCCGATGCTGCGGGCGCTGCTGATGGGCGCGGTCGTCGCGGTGCTGCTGCCGGGCGCGGCGATGCCGCTGCCGGCGCTGCGCGCCGAGCTGTTCGCCCGCTATGGCCTGGACTGGCAGCTGGGCGACCCACCGGGTGAGGAACCCCCCGGCGGGCCGCCCAGGCTACCGTTTGCCGCTCAGCGGACGTAGGTCCGGCTGTCTCAGCGGATGTAGGGCTGGGTCTGGGCGTTGAACTCGCCCAACCGCACCCGCTTGGCGCTGTCGGTGCGGCGGTCCCTGATGTCCAGCACGTCCAGTCCGTTCTGGTCGCTGCTGTAGACGTGGCCGTTGTAGTAGTAGGCGCTCCAGGTGCCGCCGAAGGTCAGCCGCTCGGTGTTCTCCGGACCGCGTTCGAAGTAGCCGATCTCGTGCGGTCGCCTGGAGTCGGTGAAGTCCCAGACGGACACGCCGCCCTGGTACCAGGACTGCACCATGATGTCGCGGCCCTTGACGGGGATGAGCGAGCCGTTGTGGGCGACGCAGTTCTCTGTGTCGGCCTGGTGGCGCGGGATCTTGTAGTAGCTCTGGAAGGACAGCGTCAGCTTCTTGCCCCTGCGCTCCACGTGGTAGATCGCGTTGGCGCCCTTCTCGTCGCCGACCCTGGCGTTGCAGGTCGCGCCGCCGCCACCACCCAGTTCGTCGGTGAAGACGACCTTGCGGCCGTCGTTGCTGAAGGTCGCCGAGTGCCAGAACGCGAAGTTCTCCTCGTCCCTGACCCGTTCGACCACCTTGGGCCGCTCGGGCTTGCTGATGTCGAGCAGGATGCCGTCGCCCATGCAGGCTCCGGCGGCCAGCTTCAGCGCCGGGAAGGCGGTGATGTCGTGGCAGCCGCTGGTGGGCGTCTTCTCGGGGCGCTCCGGGTTGCCCGGGAAGCCGCCGTCGGGGAACAGCCCGGCGAAGCGCACGAGCGCGGACTTCTCCGGCGCGTGGCGCGGCACCTTCACGATCGAGATGCCGTCGTGCGGGGGCTGGCAGTCGGGGAACGTCTCGTGCGGGAAGTAGGAGGACACGTAGACGTACAGGTCCCTCTTGCCCGGCACGAGGGTGTGGGTGTGCGAGCCGCAGGCCGTCTCGACCGCGGCCACGTAGCGCGGCCTGGTCTTGTCGCTGATGTCGAAGACCCGCACGCCCTCCCAGGAGCTCTTCTCGGTGGCCGGCTGCGACGTGCTGTTGCACGTGTCGTCGCTGCGCGAGGAGTCGACCGAGAGGATGAGCAGGTTGCCGGCGACGGAGATGTCGTTCTGGGCGCCGGGGCAGAGCACCTCGCTGACCACCCGGGGCTTGTCCGGGCGTCTGATGTCGTAGATGACAAAGCCGTCGTAGTTGCCCATGAAGGCGTAGTGGCCCTGGAAGGCCAGGTCGGAGTTGGCTCCCCGGAGCGCGCCCTTGGGGACGTTGGCCAGGTGTCGGACGTTGGAACTGGTGTCGATCTCCCCCGACGCGGGGAACTCACCGCTCCTGATGGCCTTCTCGACCTCGCCGCGTTCGACCGAGGAGCCCTCGGCAGTCGACGGGATGTCGTCCGGGTCAGGAGTGGCCGCCGCCGGTTGGGCGGTCAGCAGCGCGGCGAGCATGCCGATGGCGGCAGCGGCCACGCCGAGGCGTCTGCGTCGTGCGGGGGGTGTGTGCGACGACGTCACGGATTCCTCCCTCTGGGATCCCGGCGCGCCCGGTCGGGCACACCGGATCGAAGGCAGTATCGAACATCGCATGTACATTTCAACAGTGGATTACCGTCCGACCATGCTCAACTTGGCCGACTCACAAGGGAGTCGGTGTACAGACGGGCGCACAACACCCCCCAACGCACCAACGGCGGGAACGGGACAACAGCGGCAACAGGCCTACAGGGAGGCACAGGTGACCGATCGTCACAGACCCCGCGCGACGGCCGTCCTCGGCACGGCGCTGCTCGCGGCGCTGCTCGTACCGCTCACCGGCTGCACCGGCGGCGGCGAGGACCGGGCCGACCGGCCGCCCGTACTCGCGCCCGGCAAGCCGGGCGAGGAGGCCAGAACGATCTCCCCCGAGGAGGCCGCGGCGGCAGGCAGGCGGCAGAACCGGCCGAACGCCGCCGACGTCGAGTTCATGACGATGATGATCGTCCATCACGAGCAGGCGCTCGTGATGTCCGGGCTGGCGCCGAAGCGCGCCGAGGACAACCGGGTGACCAAGCTCGCGGACCGGATCGCCACTGCCCAGGAGCCGGAGATCCGGCTGATGCGGGCCTGGCTGAAGCAGCACGGCAAGGACGGCGCGGGCGCCGGGCACGGTGAGGGACACGGCGGACACGGCGGCCCCGCGGACCACGAGGACCACTCCTCGATGCCCGGCATGGCCTCCCCCGCCCAGCTGGCCGACCTGCGGGCGGCGCGCGGCGCCCGGTTCGACCGGCTGTTCCTCGATCTGATGATCGACCACCACCAGGGCGCGGTCACCATGTCCCGGGACGTGCTGGCCAAGGGCTCCGACATCGCGGTGCAGGAGCTCGCGACGGAGATCGCCGCCCAGCAGGCGGCCGAGGTGGGCCGGATGCGCACACTGCGATAGGGGCGCTCCGGCGGGTCACGGCCGCGGGTCGGGCGATGACCCTTCCGGCGCCGCTCCCCTCCCGCCGAGCGCCCCCCGGTGCGATGCTGGAGATCCCGGCGGAAGGATACGACCGTGGCTCTCCCGCTCCGCATCGCCGTTGTCGGCTCGGGCCCCAGCGGCGTCTACACCGCCCAGGCGCTGCTGGAACGCCTGCCGCCGCCGGGCGCGGTCATCGACGTGCTCGACCGGCTGCCGTGCCCGTACGGCCTGGTCCGCTACGGGGTGGCGCCGGACCACGAGAAGATCAAGTCGCTGCAGCGGAACCTCCGGGTGGTGTTGGAGGACCCCCGGGTGCGGTTCGTCGGCAACCTCCCGGTCGGCGACGGCGGCGTACCCACGGGGGAGCTGCACCGGCTCTACCACGCGGTGGTGTACTGCGTGGGCGCCGCCGCCGACCGCCACCTGGGCATACCGGGAGAGGAACTGGCCGGAAGCCACTCGGCGACCGAGTTCGTCGCCTGGTACAGCGCGCACCCGGACGCCTCGGGGCGACGCTTCCCGCTCGACGCCCGTTCGGTGGTGGTCATCGGAGTGGGGAACGTGGCCGTCGACGTCGCCCGGATGCTGGCCAGGACGCCGACCGAACTGCGCGGCACCGACATGCCGCAGGCGCCGCTGGACGAACTGGCCGCCGGCTCGGTGGAGACCATCCACCTGGTCGGCAGGCGGGGGCCCTCGCAGGCGAAGTTCACCACCAAGGAGTTGCGGGAGCTGGGCTCGCTGCCCGGCGCGCGGGCGTACGCGGAGCTGGCGGAGCTGGCGTCCGATCCCTACAGCGCCGCTCCCGAGGGACTGCCGGCCATGGTCCGACGCAACCTCGCCGTGCTGCGCGGCTGGACCGAGGACGGCACGCCGCCGGGGCCGGGCGAGCGCGCCATCCGGCTGCGCTTCTACCTCCGCCCCGTGGAGATCATCGGCGACGGCCTGGGCCGGGTACGGGCGGTCCGCTTCGAGCGGACCGCGCCGACGGAGGACGGCCGGGTGCGCGGTACGGGCGAGTACGAGGAGGTCGAGGCGCAGCTGGTGCTGCGGTCGGTGGGCTATCGCGGGGTGCCGCTGCCCGGGCTGCCGTTCGACGAGACGACGGGCACGGTCCCGCACGACCAGGGGCGGGTACGACGCCCGGGCGGCGCGCTGTCCGGCGAGTACGTGGCCGGGTGGATCAAGCGCGGGCCGACCGGCGTCATCGGCACCAACCGGGCGTGCGCGAAGGAGACCGTGACCACGCTGCTGGCCGACGCCGACGAGCTGGCGACCCGCCCGGTACCGGCGGACGACCCGCTCCGGGTACTGCGGGCGGCCGGACACGATCCGGTGGAGTGGCACGGCTGGCTGGGCATCGAGCGCGCCGAGGCGGCGCTGGGCGGGGGGCTGGGGCGCGGCACGGTGAAGATCCCCGACTGGGAGGGCCTGCTGGACGCGGCCCGGCGCGACTGAGCCCCGGACGTCGAGGGTTCGGCGTCGGGCGGTCAGCCCGCCCCGCGCCCGTCCTGGGCCCGCGCGGCGGCGAGGACGGCGGCCAGCAGTCCGGGGAAGAGCGCTTCGAGGTCGGCGTCGCGCAACGCGTTCATCTTCGCCGTGCCCCGGTAGACCTGGTTGATCACCCCGCTCTCCCGCAGCACCCGGAAGTGGTGGGTGCAGGTGGACTTGCTGACCGGCAGGTCGAAGCTGGAACACACCTGCTCCGGCGGGCCGTCGGCCAGCCTGCGCACGACGGACAACCGGACCGGGTCGGAGAGCGCGTGCAGCACCGACTCAAGCCGGATGGCGTCCCGGGCGGGGTGCTCCAACTCGCGAGAGGCGGAGGCGCTTTGTCTGGTCACGGATCCATAGTACGAGAATCCTCGTAGTTTGACATGCGTCGTACTACGGTGGTTATCGTACGACCTCAAGCCGCCCGCACCACCCCGGACGAGGAGCCTTCCGTGACCGGTCTGTTCGACCCCTTCACCCTGCGGTCCCTGACGTTGCCGAACCGCGCGTGGATGGCGCCCATGTGCCAGTACTGCGCGCCGACGACCGGCGCCGACACCGGCGTCGCCGGCGACTGGCACTTCGCCCACTACGCCGCCCGGGCCGTCGGCGGGGCCGGACTGGTCCTCGTCGAGGCCACCGGCGTCAGCCCCGAAGGGCGCATCAGCCCCGCCGACCTCGGACTGTGGAACGACCGCCAGGTCGCCGGGCTGCGCCGGATCACCCGCTTCCTGACCGAGCAGGGGACCGTCCCCGGTGTCCAGCTCGCGCACGCCGGCCGCAAGGCGTCCACCGACCGGCCCTGGCGCGGCGGCGCCCCCGTCCCGCCGGAGGCGGGCGGCTGGCACCCGGTGGGCCCCAGCCCGCTGGCGTTCGACCACGACCACCCGGTCCCGGCGGAACTGACCGTCGACCGGATACGGGAGATCACCGGCCAGTTCGCGGACGCCGCGCGACGGGCGCTGGACGCCGGCTTCCAGGTCGCCGAGATCCACGGCGCACACGGCTACCTCATCGGCGAGTTCCTCTCCCCGCACAGCAACCACCGCACGGACGGCTACGGCGGCGACTTCGCCGGCCGCACCCGCTTCGCCCTGGAGATCACCGAGGCGGTGCGCGCCGTGTGGCCGGACGAACTCCCGCTGTTCTTCCGCGTCTCGGCGACCGAATGGCTCACCGACGGCGGCTGGACCGTGGCGGACACCGTCGCGTTGGCCGCCGAACTGCGGGACCGGGGCGTCGATCTGCTGGACGTGTCCACCGGCGGGAACGCGCCGGACGTCAGCATCCCCACCGGCCCCGGCTACCAGGTGCCGTTCGCCACCCGGGTCAGGGAGGAGACCGGGCTGCCGGTGGCCGCCGTCGGCCTGATCACCGAACCCGAACAGGCCGCCGGCATCCTGGCCGCCGGCGAGGCCGACGCCGTGCTGCTGGGCCGCCAACTGCTGCGCGAGCCGAGCTGGCCGCAGCGGGCCGCGCGGGAACTGGGCGCCACCGTCCCGGTCCCGGCCCCCTACAGCCGGGCCGTCCGGGGCCGTCCCCGGGAGCTCGCCGACGCGTGAACAGCGGTCCCGCCGGGCGCCGCCGCGGCTCGGACCGTTCCGGTCTCACCGGCTCCGACCTGCGGCGACACCGGTGTCGGAACGCGAATGTCAGTGGGCGGGTGCAGACTGGGCGCAACCAAGGACAACGACGTCCCGGAGGTGATCCGACCATGGCGGACACAGTGCTTGCGGTGGGCACGCGAAAGGGCCTCTTCCTGTTCACCCGCGGCCCGGACGGGGGCTGGTCGAGAGCCGATCCGCACTTCGCCGACCAGGCGATCTACGCGGTCGCGATCGACACCCGGAGTGGTGCGCCGCGGCTGCTGGTCGGCGGCGACAGCGCCCACTGGGGGCCGTCCGTCTTCCACTCCGACGACCTCGGCGCCTCCTGGCAGGAGCCCGGCCGCCCGGCCGTCCGCTTCCCCGAGGACACCGGCCAGTCGCTGGAGCGGGTCTGGCAGCTCGCCCCCGGTGGCGCGGACGAGCCCGACGTCGTCTACGCCGGCACCGAGCCCGGCGCGCTGTGGCGTTCGACGGACCGCGGCGAGTCCTTCACCCTCGTCCGCCCGCTGTGGGACCACCCCACGCGGGAGCAGTGGGTCCCCGGCGGCGGCGGGCTGGGGCTGCACACCGTGCTCGTCGACCCCCGGGACAGCCGGCGGCTGACCGTTGCGGTGTCCACCGGAGGCGTCTACCGCAGCGACGACGGCGGCGCCAGCTGGGCGCCGTCCAACAGCGGCGTCTCGGCGGTGTTCCTGCCGGACCCGGCCCCCGAGTTCGGCCAGTGCGTGCACAAGGTGGCGCGGGACGCCGTCGACCCCGACCGGCTCTTCCTCCAGAACCACTGGGGGGTCTTCCGCAGCGACGACGCGGGGACCAGCTGGCGGGCGGTGGAGACGGGCCTGCCCTCCACGTTCGGCTTCCCCGTGGTCACCCACCCGACGCGCGGCGACACCGCCTACCTCTTCCCGCTGAACGCCGACTCCGACCGGGTGCCGGCCGGGCGCCGCTGCCGCGTCTACCGCACCCAGGACGCCGGGGCGAGTTGGGAACCGCTGGACCGCGGCCTGCCCGAGGAGCCGCACCACGGCCCCGTCCTGCGCGACGCCATGTGCGCCGACGGCGGAGATCCCGCCGGGCTGTACTTCGGCAACCGCAACGGCGAGCTGTACGCCAGCGCCGACGACGGCGAGTCGTGGCGGCTGCTGGCCTCCCACCTTCCGGATGTGCTCTGTGTCCGAGCCGCGACGCTCTGAGCCGATCGGGTGTCACGAGCCGTTAGAGTGGGCGTCCGTGGCACCACGACCCTTGCATGAACTCGTCGAAGCAGGTTGGGCCAAGGCGCTGGAGCCGGTGGCCCAGCGCATCACCGCCATGGGGGACTTCCTCCGCGCGGAGATCGCCGAGGGGAGGACGTACCTCCCGGCCGGCCCGCACGTACTGCGCGCGTTCCAGCAGCCGTTCGCCGACGTGCGCGTACTGATAGTCGGCCAGGACCCGTATCCGACGCCGGGGCACGCGGTCGGCCTGTCGTTCTCGGTGGCGCCCGAGGTGCGGCCGCTGCCCGGCAGCCTGGAGAACATCTTCCGCGAGCTGCACAACGACCTCGGCCTCCCCCGCCCGTCCAACGGCGACCTCACCCCGTGGGCGAGGCAGGGCGTACTGCTGCTCAACCGCGCCCTGACGACGGCGCCGCGCCGGCCCGCCGCGCACCGGGGCAAGGGCTGGGAGGAGGTCACCGAGCAGGCGATCCGGGCCCTCGCGGGCCGCGGCACCCCGCTGGTGGCCGTGTTGTGGGGGCGGGACGCGCGCAATCTCCGGCCGCTGCTGTCCGGCGTGCCCGCCGTCGAGTCCGCCCACCCCTCCCCCATGTCCGCCGACCGTGGCTTCTTCGGGTCCCGCCCGTTCAGCCGGGTCAACGAACTGCTCGTCGGGCAGGGAGCCGAGCCGATCGACTGGCGCCTGCCGTGACGGCCTGGGTGCTCGGCGTCGACTCCGGAGGTACCGGGGTGCGCGTGGCGCTGGCCGCGGTCGACGCCGGGCGCCCCGAACCTGTCGGAGTGGTCGGCCCGTTGACGGCGGATCCGGTGCCGACCGGGCCGGACGGCATCTCGGCGGACGCCCTGTCGGACCGGCTGCTGCCGGCAGCCCGGCGCCTGCGGGAGGCCGTCGGCGAGCCGGACGGCGAGGTGGCCGCGGTCTGCGTGGGTGCCGCCGGTATGGCGACGCTGGGCGCGGACCTGCGCGCCACGCTCCCCGGCGTGCTTCGACAAGCCCTCGGTGTGCGCCGGCTCGCGCTCGCGGCGGACGCCGTCACCGCGTACGCCGGGGCGCTGGGCGAGCGCCCCGGCGCCGTGGTCGCCGCGGGCACCGGCCTGATCGCGCTCGGCACCGACCTTGTCGGGTGGCGGAGAGCCGACGGCTGGGGCCATCTGCTGGGCGACTGCGGCGGCGGGGCGTGGATCGGCCGCGCCGGGCTGGAGGCGGCGGCGCGCGCCCACGACGGGCGGCCCGGCGGATCGGCACCACTGCTGCGGCGCGCGGAGGAGCTTTTCGGCCCCGTGGAGCGGCTGCCGGAGCGGCTCTATCCGCGTGCCGACCGCCCCGCCGTACTCGCCTCCTTCGCCCCTCGGGTCGGCGCCTGCGCGGCGGAGGGCGACCCGGTGGCGGTCGGGATTCTGGCCGACGCGGCACGCGAGATCGCGGCGAGCGCCGCCGCCGCGCTCCCGGCGCGCCAGGACGACGTGCAGTCCCCCGCTCAGCTCGCCGTCGTCGGCGGGCTGCTGGGGCTCGGGGAGCCGCTTCTGGGGCCTCTGCGCAAGGAGTTGTCCGAGCGGCTGCCGGACGTTCCGACGCACTGGCCGGAGTCCGGGCCGCTGGACGGCGCGCTCCGCCTGGCCGCCGGCCTGTGCGACGGCCGGCGGACGCTTCCGGCGGACGGACGCCTGCTGACCCTCCACTGAGCAGACTCGCCATTGCGGGAACCGGCCAAAGGGCGCGCGCTCCGGCGCGCACGCCACACGGGAGGTAATCGGACAGACCGGAACTGATCACCCCCGGCCTCGGTGTGGAAGCCGTCAAGGCATTAGCATGCGGCCGCATGAGCTCCTCTACCGGCCCCGACAATGGCCTGCCCGTACGTATGCCGCGCCCACGTCAGCCCGGACGCCACCGCCGTCCGGAGCCCGTGGTCGCCCCTGAGGGGGCTCCGGCGCTGGTGCTCGCCGTTCCCGGCGTGCCCACCGGTGCGATCCGGAGCCTGGCCGAGGAGATCGTGAGCATAGCCCGATCGGAACTGCCGGGCATGGACGCCCGTATCGCCTTCGTGGACGGCGCGGCCGGCCTCGACGAGGAGTTCCCCGGCCTGGAGCCGGTGCTCGGCCAGGTGGCCGCCGAGCGCTCCGCCAGGGAGGCGATGAACCCGCCGGCCGAGGACGCCGTGCCGCTGCCGACTGCCGTCGTCGTACCGCTGCTGGCCGGTCCCGACGCGGCGCTGATGCGCCGCATCAGGCAGTCGGTGCTGGCCAGCGGCGCCGGCGCCGAGCTGACCGACGTGCTCGGTCCGCACCCGCTGCTCGCCGAGGCGGTGCACGTGCGGCTCTCCGAGGCCGGTCTGGCCCGTGCCGACCGGGCGCGCCTGTTCACGGTCGCGACGGCCGCCGACGGCATCGTGCTGGCCACCTCCGGCGGGGACGAGGCAGTCCAGGTCGCCGGCATCACCGGCATGCTGCTGGCCGCCCGACTTGCCGTGCCGGTGCTGGCGGCCCCGCTGGACGAGCCCGGCGCCATCGCCCGTACCGCCGAGCAGCTGACCTCCTCCGGCTCCCAGCAGCTGGCCCTGGCGCCGTGTTTCATCGGTCCGGAGGTACCGGAGGGCCTGCTGGCCGCGGCGGCCCAGGAGGCCGGCTGCGCGGCCGCCGAGCCGCTGGGTGCCTACCCGGCGATCGGCAAGCTGGTGGCCTCCGCATACGGCGCCAAGGCGGGCATCACCCGTCCGGAAGCCCCGCAGGGCGCGCCGCTGCGGTGAGTGGCGCGCGCCGCGTCCGAGCGGGAACGACGTGAGGGCGGGTCCGTCCCCTTCGGGGAGGCGGACCCGCCCTCACGTCGTTGTTCGGGCGAACACCTGTTGTCAGGCGAACACCAGGCAGCTCACCGCCGGTACCCGCACCTCGCCGATCCGGTAGGGGGTGCCGGTCCTGGCGTCGAGGTCGAACCAGACCACCTCGCCCGAGCGCTCGTTCGCCGCGTACAGCCGGCGGCCCGTCGGGTCGAGTACCAGGTCGCGCGGCCAGTGGCCGCCGCAGGAGACGGTGTCGACGAGCTCCACCGACTGCCGGGCGGCGTCGAGGCTGAACACGGCGATCGTGTCGTCCCCCCGGTTGGCGACCCAGGCACGGAGCCCGTCGGGCGAGATGACCAGCGCGGAGGGGTGGTTCACGCCGCGCGCGCGGGGCGGACGGGTGCTCACCGAGGCGGCCGGCTCCAGCTTGCCCGCCTGTCCGTCCCACCGGCAGACGGTGAGGGTGGAGTCGAGTTCGTTGACCGTGTAGACGCGGTCGCCGGCCGGGTGGAATCCCAGGTGGCGGGGTCCGCTGCCGGGGGCCAGCGACACCTCGGCGTGCAGGCTCAGCCCCGGTTCGGTGTGCTCCAGCCGGTACACCCACACGGAGTCGGTGCCCAGGTCCGCGCTGAGCAGCCAGCGCCAGCGCGGGTCGGCGACGACGCAGTGCGCGTGCGGCCCCGCCTGCCGGTCCCGGTCGGGGCCGTCGCCGGTGTGGGTGACGGTGGACGGGGGTCGGCCGCCGAGCGAGCCGTCCTGGCGGACGGTGAGGGCGCTGACGCTGCCCGAACCGTAGTTGGCGGTGAAGAGCTGACCGGCGGCGACGGTGAGGTGGGTGGGGGCCGAGGCGTCGACGGGGACGGCCGCACCGATGAGTTCCGGCGAGTCCGGCCGGGCGAGGGAGTGCGCGGCGACGGCTCCGCGTTCGGTCTCGCTGACCGCGTAGAGCGTTCCGGAGCCCGGGGCGAGCGCCAGGTAGGAGGGGTTGGCGACGGTGTGGTGATGACCCGTCACGGTGAGCGCCCCGGTGTCGGGGTCGACGAGGGCGACGGTGACGCCCCGTCCGCCCGCCTCGGTGAACGACCCGATGTACGCCCGCTGACCACCGGCTGTCTCGGCCACGACATCCGCCTCCCCTTCGCACACACGTCGATCTCCGCGCCCGGCCAGGCGGGGCGCGGAGCGTCGGACGGAACCGACGGTGCACGACCGTAGCAGTTGGTCTGGACCAAAGAGGGGAGGCGGTCGCCTCAGCAGAATGGTTTTTGCCGGGCCTTGGGCCCCGCCCCGGGGCCACAGCCGGGCGAACCGGGGCCGATCGGAACTCAGACTCGGCTGAGCGGGGCCGCGCCGCCGTCGCCCAGCGGCTCGTCGGGCGCGCTGCGCAGCGGTGCCCGCAGGTCCGCCAGCGCCGACTCGAGGCTGTGCAGATGCGCCAGCGCCCGCTCGGCGCCCGGGTGCGCCGCCGGGGCGGGCGTCCGCTCGGCGCGCGTGTCGGCGGCCCCCGACGCACCCTCGCGGACCAGTTCCTCGACGGCCGCCTCCACCCGCCAGCACGCGGCCATCAGCCGGGCGTCGTGCGAGGCGTCGGGGTCCGCCGCGATCCGGGCCAGCGCCCGCACCTCGGTGGCGCAGTCGTCCAGCAGGGCGAGTATCTGGCGGGCGCGCGCCTTGCGGGCGCGGCGCGGGCTGAGCGGGTGCAGCAGCGGCGCGAGGGAGAGCCGGGCCCGGGCGAGCAGCGCCTCCAGCTCCGCCACGCCGGGCGCCGGGTCGGCCTCCGCGTCTCCGGCCAGTCGCCGGGCCGCGTCGGCCGTGCAGCGCTTCATACACAGCAGCGCCCGATGGATCCACGCGTTGGTGGTGGCGTGCGTGGTCACCGGAAGCACCAGCGCGACGGCCAGCGCGGCGCCCAGCGCTCCGACGCCGGTCTCCGCCAGCCGCAGGGCCAGCATGCCGGGCTCCAGCGCTCCGAGCAGCCCGTACAGGAGTGCCACCATCAGCGTGACGGCGAGCATCATCCAGCTGTAGGAGACCGGAGCGGTGTAGAAGATCAGGAAGACGCACACCGCGACCAGGGCGGCGGTGGGCCCGACGGCCCCGCCCAGCGGAACGGCGACGAGCAGCCCCAGTCCGATGCCGACCACCGTGCCGAGCACCCTGCGGAAGCCCCGGACCAGCGTCTCACCGCGCGAGGAGGTGTTGACGAAGATCCACCAGGCCGCGCCGACGGCCCAGTACCAGCGCTCCTGGGAGATCATCTGCCCGGCGGCGAGCGCGAAGGAGCCGGCGGCGGCGACCTGCACCGCCTGGCGGGTGGTCGTCCTGGCCAGGCCGCGCCCCTCCAGCGGGGACGGCAGCGCGGGGACGGCGATCCGGCGCTCGTAGCACCACAGACCGAAGCGCACGACGGAGGCGGCGAGCAGCGACAGCAGGACGGTGGAGTACAGCTCCGGCAGGTCCGCCGGCACGGTGTCCAGGAACTGGGTGACGAAGTAGGTCATGAAGGCGAACACGCCGAGCGCGTGCCCGCGCGCACCCCAGCGCCTGGCATAGACACCGGCCGCGGCGACGAACACGAAGGCCGCGGCGCTGGGCAGCGCCGCGTCGTGCAGCAGCGCCGCCGACGCCAGTACGGGCAGACCGACGACGGGCAGCAGCGCGGTGGTGACCGCCTGCCGGCGCACCGTGGGGTCGACGACGGTGAAGAGGGCGAGGAGCGCGGCGAGTCCGCCGGTGATCACGGCGGGAAGCGAGTACCCGGTCAGCGCGCACAGCGTGACGGCCACGCCGACGCCGATGACGGCCCGGGTGGCGGCGCGCAGCCGCAGCCGTCCCGGGTCGGGAGCCACGAACACCCTCTTCAGCACTACCTACCGCCCTTCTGGTCTCGTCATGACAAAGCGCCGTGAGGCACGGCGCTGTTCCTCGAATTATAGGAGGACCTAGTACTTCCAATGACCGAGACGGGTCTTGACAGCGTGCCGCGCATGGGTTTGTGACCGGCTTCACGCACCCGGCTTCAAGCCGGCTTCGCCCGACTTCCCGCCCCGACAGCGCCGCGACGGCACAGAGGTGCCGTGCGCCGACCGCTGTCCACGGCGCACGACACCTCGGTCGCCTCCTGCCGCTCCGCGAGACCAGCCGGCAGGGGCGTCAGAGCTCCGTCACCTGGTCGGGAGCGCGGAGAGGGTCGCCTGGGCGGTGCCCAGAGCGCCGCCCAGCGCCTGACCGGCGTCCTCCACGGCCTGCCGGAGCGGCACCGTGGAACCGCCGTCCTTGTCGACCACGTCGACGTCGGCGAAGCGCGCGCCCTGGAGTGCCGGGGTGGTCACCGAGGCGTCCGGCATCGCCAGGCCGGGCAGGCCGGTCCTGGCCGGGTTGGTGAGCGGCGCGATGACCTCGGCGGCGGGCGTGAGCGCGGACAGGTCGCTGGACGTGCCGACCCTGGCGGTGCTGCCGTCGGGGGTCAGGTCCGTGCCGGGGAGCGGCAGCTCCACCAAGGCGGCGGGCGCCTGGAGCATCGCGCCCATCTCCGGCACCAGCGGGACGTTCACCCGGTCCTCGCTCATCGCCGGCTTGACCGCCGGCGCGCTCAGCGGGCGGGAGGGCACCGTGGCGCTCACCGTGGGAGCGTCCAGCGGCAGCGCCGCCTCCAGGCTCTGCAGCGGAACGTCCACCGGCACGTGCGAACCGCTCTGGTCGGCCACCGCGGTGCCCGCCGGTGCCAGCGCCGCGGCGGCGCAGGCGGCGAAGACCGCCAGCTTTCCCTGGTTGGAGAACCTCATGCCGCTCTCGGCTCCTCTCGATTGTGTGCTGCGCGAGTGACTACCTCGTGTCGCGCTGCTGAACGAGCCAGGAGCCGCGCGGAGGCGGCGTCTCACCCGCCCGGGGCACTCGTCGTACGACCCGCTGATCCGACCGGGGTCGCCGAACGCCCCGCGGCGACTCAGGCGAGGAAGCTGAGCCGGACCCGCCGCCTCGGGTTGTCGCCGTTGGTGTCGACCAGGCAGACGCTCTGCCAGGTGCCCAGTTCCAGCCGGCCGCCGACGACCGGGAGGGTGGCGTGCGGCGCCAGGAACGCGGGCAGTACGTGGTCGCGGCCGTGGCCGGGGCTGCCGTGCCGGTGGATCCAGCGGTCGTCGGGCGGTAGCAGGTCGCGCAGGGCGGCCAGCAGGTCGTCGTCGCTGCCCGCGCCGGTCTCCAGGACCGCGACACCGGCGGTCGCGTGCGGCACGAAGACGTTGAGCAGGCCGTCCCGGTCGCGGGCCACGTCGCGCAGGTAGCTCTCGCAGTCGGCGGTGATATCGACCACGGTCTCCGAGTCGCCGGTGGTCAGATTGAGGATGCGGGTGCTGAAGCGGTCGCTCATGGCCCCATTGTGGCTACGGTTTGCCACCACTGCCGTCGGGCGGCCCGCGGGACACGGGAAGTCTTCGTGTCGCCTCCGTGTTGGTACGAATATGAACGAACTCGCGGTGACGGTTGTGGGGGCCGGGCAGGCCGGTCTTTCGGCCGCCTACCATCTACGCCGCGCGGGGCTGGCGCCCTGGGCCGACTACCAGGTGCTCGACCACGCTCCGGCGCCCGGTGGCGCCTGGCAGTTCCGCTGGCCGACGCTGACGTACGGCAGGGTGCACGGCATGTTCCCGCTGCCCGGCAGCGAGCTGCCGGACGCCGATCCGCTTCGGCCGTCCGCGGAGGTGGTGGGCGAGTACTTCGCGCGCTACGAGCGGGAGCACGGGCTGCCGGTGCGGCGCCCGGTGGCCGTGCACGCGGTACGGGAGGCCGGTGGCGGTCTGCTGCGGGTGGAGAGCGATGCCGGCGCCTGGCTGACGCGGACGCTCGTCAACGCCACCGGTACCTGGCGGCGTCCGTTCTGGCCCCGGGTCACGGGGCAGGAGTCGTTCGCCGGCCGCCAGCTGCACACCGCCGACTACAGCGGCCCCGAGGAGTTCCGGGGGCGGCGGGTGGTCGTCGTGGGCGGCGGGACCTCGGCGGTCCAACACCTGCTGGAGTTGGACGGCGTCGCCGCCCGCACGCTCTGGGTGACCCGCCGCGTGCCGCGCTTCCGTGCGGAGCCGTTCGACCGGGAGCAGGGGCGGGCGGCGGTGGCGATGGTCGCCGAGCGGGTCGAACGCGGGCTGCCGCCGCAGAGTGTGGTCTCCGTGACCGGGCTGCCGATGTCGGAGGCGATGCGGGACGCGCGGCGGCGCGGGGTGTTGGACCGCCGCCCGATGTTCGAGCGGATGGCCCCCGAAGGAGTGCGCTGGGCGGACGGCGAGCTCTTCGAGGCGGACGTCGTGCTGTGGGCGACCGGCTTCCGGCCCGCCATCGACCACCTCGCGCCGCTGCGGCTGCGCGAGACCGGGGGCGGCATCCGGATGGACGGCACCGCGGCCGTCCGGGACCGACGGATACAGCTGGTCGGCTACGGGCCGTCGGCGAGCACCATCGGCGCCAACCGGGCCGGGCGGGCGGCGGCTCGCGAGGTGCGCCGGCTCCTGGCCGGCGAGACCCGTCCCGCCGCAGAGCCGGAACCGCTCCCCGAACGGACAGGCGATCACTCACCCGAACAACTGAAGGTCCCCCAAACGGCGGCGAGTTAGCTGCGTGACGCACGATGCTTACGGTGCGCGAGCGACGGAACGCGTTCCGCGACCGCGTCTTCGCCGTGCGTCCCACGACGCGGCGAAGCCTGTCCCGTCTGTTCACAAGGAGAAGGCACCACATGAACCTCATCACGAACCTGCTCGCCGGCGTTGTCCACTTCATCGGCTGGCTGGTCTGAGCGAAGGAAACGACCGCGCCGCATCGCGGTCGACACGCCGCCCCTCCCGGTCCCACGGAGGGGCGGCGGCCCCGCTTGTCCTCCCCGACCGCGCCGCCTGCCCAACGCCCCGCATACACACCCCCGCTGCACCCACGCGGAACGCGTCAGCCCGCAGCGGAAGGCCGTCGCCCCGGCCACGGGCCCGTGATCATGCCGCCGACATGAAGACACTGCGACGCACGGACCAACTCACCCTGCCGCGCCGCCCCGTCGGGCAGGCGCACCTCTGACCGGGCCCCGACGGACTCACCCGAATCGACACCGGTACGGCCGCTCAGGCGCGGATACCACCGCGGCGATACGGGCGCTTGGCGCGCCGCCGCCAAGGCTCCACCCTCGCCCGCACACAGGGAGGTTGTCGACGGGGGCGTCCCGGACTTCGGCGGCGGTGCCGTCGTCGTCGCTGCTCCCGGCCGTACGCCCGGCAGCATCGCCTTCCACCTCCCGTCCCACGACCTGCTGTTCACCGCAGACGCCGTCGCGGGCACCGACTCCGGGCCGATTCCGGGCCGACTCCTGGCCTGTTCGACGTCGACCCGGCCACGCGCCCTGCGTTCGGTGCGCCGACCGGCCGCGCTGCTCCCCGGCAGCTTCGGCTTCGGGCACGGCGGCCCCCTCACCGACGGCACGCCGCTGGACGTCGCGCCGGACTCACCCGCGTGACAACTTCCGCGCCGCGCTGAGACGCCCGTGGTCGACCTCCGTAACCGACGGTGAAGCGCAAGCGGGCCCGTCTCCAGGAGGTCGACGAGTTTGAAGCACCGACGAATGAACAAGAGGGCGGCCGTGACCGCGGCGGCGGCCGCCACCGGCCTGCTGGTGGCCGCGATCCTCCTTCCCAGCGCCAACGCGGGCACGGAAGGAACGCCGGAGATACGGGAGTTCGGTCTTCAGCAGGCCGCTGGCACCGGGCAGCGACTGACCTCGGACCTGGGCGAGAAAGCCGCCGGATGGTTCTACGACTCACGCTCGCGGCGGCTTGTCGTCAACGTCGTGGACGAGCGTTCGGAATCCACGGTGCGGGCGGCGGGCGCGGTGCCGCGGAAGGTCGGGCACACCATGGCGGACCTCCGTGCCGCCACCGACACGCTCAGCCGGCGCGCCACCGTGCCCGGCACGGCCTGGTCCATCGACCCGAAGAGCAACTCCGTGCGGGTGGTCGCGGACAGCACTGTCGACGGGGCCGGCTGGAACCGGCTCACCGGTGTCGCCGACGGGCTCTCCGGGCGGGTCACCGTCGAACGGCACGCCGGCCGGTTCAGCCCTTTTGTCTCCGACGGAGGCGACCCGATCTTCGGCGGCGGTTCCCGATGCTCGCTGGGCTTCAACGTCAGCGTGGGCGGAGCCCGGGCGTTCCTCACCGCCGGGCACTGCGGGCCGGTGGGCTCCCGCTGGTCCGAGGACGGGCAGGGGACCCGACCGCTCGGCACGATGACCGTCTCGCAGTTCCCCGGAAGCGACTTCGCGCTTGTCCCCTACGACAACCCGAACGCCCCGGCACCGAGCACCGTCGACCTCGGCGGCGGTCAGACCCGGCAGATCACCGGCGCCGTCGAGGCCAGCGTCGGCCTGCCGGTCCAGCGCAGCGGCAGCACGACGGGCGTCAGTGCCGGTGTGGTCACCGGCCTCAACGCGACGGTCAACTACGGCAACGGCGAGATCGTCACCGGCCTCGTCCAGACGAATGTCTGCGCGGAACCCGGTGACAGCGGCGGCCCGTTGTTCAGCGGCAACGCCGCCGTCGGCCTCACCTCCGGCGGCAGCGGGGACTGCACCCGGGGCGGGGTGACCTTCTTCCAGCCGGTGACGGACGCGCTGGCCGCGACCGGCGCGCGCATCGGCGGCTGACCAATCGACTCCGGACGGCCGTCCCGCCCCTCCCCGCGCCGGGTCGGCCGTCCGGCACGCACGTCGGTTCCGCGTCGGGTGAGGAGACTGAGTCGCGGGGCGCGTGGAATGAGTACCCGTACTCATTCCACCGCCGGCCGGGCCGGGCGAAGGTGATGCCATGACAAACACACCGCCCGTGCAACGCCCCATGACCGCCGCCTACTTCGCCCAGTCCGTGCTCTCCTTCGCGCTCTCGCTCGGCGCGGTGTGCATCGGCGTGGTCTACATGTCCGTGAGCGCCTGGGAGCGCGGCTTCCTCGCGCTCGGCGTACTCTTCCTCGTCTCCTCCAGCTTCACTCTCGCGAAGTGCGTCAGAGACCGCCAGGAGATGATGGAGGTCACCACCAGAGTGGACAAGGCAAGACTGGACAAGCTGCTGTCCGAACACGATCCCTTCGAGGTGAAGAACCTCTGACAGCGGGAGGCGGTGGCAGGCGTCCGCCCGAGAGCGTCGCCCCTGCCACCGCCTCCGCCGCCGTCGCCCGAAAGGGCGGCCCTCAGCGCTTGGTGCCGTCCACGATCAGCGGGTTGCCGCTATCGGAACCGCACGGCACGGTGTACACCGGCTGCTTGCCGGCCACCCGCTCGAAGGCCTCGATGCACTGGTTGAGCAGCACCTTGTCGGTGAGCGAGTTGTTGAGGATCTTGTTCGCCCTGGCGATGCCCTCGGCCTCGATGCGGCGCCGCTCGGCCTCGGCCTTCGCGGTGCGGGCCGCCTCGGTCGCCCGCTCGGTGGCCTGCTCCTGCTGGATCTTGCGGTCGATCTGCGTCTGCAGCTTCTCGGACGGCTTCACGTTGCGCAGGTTCACCGTGGTGACGTCGATACCGCGCGGAGCCAACCGCTTCTTCACCAGCTCGGCGATCTCGCTGTTGATCTTCTCCCGGGCGGAGGTGTAGCCCTGTTCACTGGTGTAACGGGCGAAGACGTTGCGGATGATCTCCCGGCTGTCGGGGAACACCAGCCGCTGCTGGATGGCGTCCTCACTGCCCGCGAGGCGGTACAGCTCCACGGCCTTGGCCGGAGTCACCGCCCACTTGACGGTCACCTCGGCGTACATCACGCCGCCCTGGGAGCTGCGCACCTCGACCACGTCACGGTCGGAGAGGTTGAGGTCCACCGGGCGGGTGGAGAACGAGACCACGTTGGTGAACGGCGACTTGAGGTTCATGCCCGGTGTCATCGGCGAGCCGACCTTGCCGAACGTCACCGGGACGCCGACCTCGTAGGCGCTCACGACGTGCACGCAGCTGAAGAGTCCGGCGAGCAGACCCCCGATCAGCGCCCCCACGGCGCCGAGGCGGAATCTGCGGTCGCCCTGACCGCGCGACAGCACGAACAACACGGCCGCGGCTATGACAAGCAGAACGAACAGCAGGAACACGATGTTTCCCCCGAGAACAGCAGACTGACGACAGGCCGTGAGATGTCACGCCTGCCCTAAACGGAGCGTAAGCATAACCAGCCACACGGGGCCGCTTGCGACGCATGTCCGACAACCCTCCGCACGCTCACCCTCGGCCGTCTTCGCGAAGGCCGCCGATCCGGCGCCGCGACCGGGACTGTCGACTGACCGCCACGCGGCGGCCGCGCGCAGCCAGGTGCGGCGGTCGCGCGCCGACTGGTGGAGGCTGTCGACCGCCGTCGGACTCAGCACACCGCCCCGCCGGCCGAAACCGGCCAGCTCGCGTTCCCGGAGTACCAGCAGGCCGGCCACGCCGGGTACGACCGCCACCGCGCGGGCACCGACCGCGACCAGCACCGCGCGGGCCCGCACCGGACGGCCGAGCGCCCGGCTCAGCGCGTGGCCTGCGAGCGCCGTCGCCCGCAGGCACTCCCGTGGCAGCGGGCGGACCCGCCCCCGCCCGAGCCGCGCCACGTCCTGCCC
>NZ_VJYK02000249.1 GCF_007097205.2 Streptomyces alkaliterrae | reverse complement strand
GCCCTGCTGCTCGTACGCCGCGGCGAGGACGGCACCCGCCCGGCCACCGCCCGCCGCACCGTGCTGACCATCTCCCAGGCCGACGCCGTCCGCGTCGCCGACGCCCGCCACCAGCTCCAGGCGATGCTCTACGACTGGGGCACCGCGCAGGACACGGAAGTCGCCGCCACCGAGGACGTGCGCGCCGCGGAGGAGGCGCGAGCCGCGAACGCGGCCGCCGCCGTCGACGGCGCCGTCCTCATGCTCTCCGAGATGCTGACCAACGTCCTCGTCCACACCGACGGCGACGCCCTGATGGTCGCCGAGGTCACCGGCCGCCCCGGCGCCCGCCGCCTCCGCGTCGAGGTCTCCGACCACAGCGACGAACTCCCCCACCGCCGCGACCCCGGCGAACTCGCCTCCTCCGGCCGAGGCCTGGTCCTCATGGACCTCCTCGCCGGCGACTGGGGCGTCGATCCCCGCGGCGAGGGCAAGGTCATCTGGTTCGAGCTCCGCGAAGACGCCCCACCCCCCACCTGGGACTGAACCACGCCAGGGGCCGTTCACCCGAACGGGGGACCGACAACGCCTCAGCGGAAGAGCTGAACCAGGGTGTTCAGATCCCCCCGGTCGGCCATCTCCTTCCAGCGGAGGCGTCCAACAAGAAGTGACGGCGTGGTCCCGACTCCGTCACAGACCCACCGCCCGGCGGAATTCCTTGGTGTGCCGCCTGCTCTCCTGATCGGCTTCGGTCGTCCGTTCGCGGCCCTGGGCGTCCCGCCCGCGTACCTCCCGCAGGGCGGTCACCGGATCCACCCCACGCGCCCGGGCTGCGGCGCCGTCCGCTCGCAGCCGTTGAAGTGCGGCGTGGGCCTCCCCGCTTCTGGTTCCGGTATTGGCGGAGTTTCACTTCCGCCAATACCGGAACCAGCCCGTGCTCACTCGTCTCGAACATGATCAGATCGCCCTCGTGGGCACCGGACTCGGCATAACGCTCGAGCAGTCGGCGCAACGCCTGCCACCTCTCCGTAGGCAGCGACTCGGGTAGCTCCGCAGCCGCCAGTACCAGGAGCGCCGCATGCGGGGCTGCCTCCCCACCCGAGTCGTGTGCCCGCGCGCTGCGCAGCGACCGCGTCACGTGTCCGAGCAGCGCTATCCGCCGCGCATCCGACGGATTCAGCCTCGCGGGTGACGTGAAGGCCTCTCCACTCTCCGGCGTCAGCCTTTCCGGGTCGGGGGGATGCGGCCGAGGCGGCCCGCGTTGAAGTCCTCGAAGGCCTGGACGAGTTCGGCGTGGCTGTTCATCACGAACGGGCCGTAGTGGGCGACCGGTTCGCGGATCGGGCGGCCGCCGAGCAGGACGATCTCCAGGGCGTCGGTGCGGGAGTCCTGCGACGGGTCCGCGTACACCGTGACGGCGTCGCCGGCGCCGAAGACGGCCGTCTGGCCGGTGTGCACCGGGCGCCGCTCGCGGCCGACGCCGCCGCTGCCGGCGAGCACGTACGCCAGCGCGTTGAAGTCGGACCGCCAGGGCAGGGTGATCTCCGCGCCCGGGCTGACGGTCGCGTGGACCATCGTGATCGGGGTGTGCGTGATGCCCGGCCCCTGGTGGCCGTCGAGGTCGCCGGCGATCAGCCGCAGCAGCGCGCCGCCGTCCGGGGTGGTCAGCAGCCGCAGCCTGCCGCCGCCGATGTCCTGGTAGCGGGGAGCGGCCATCTTGTCGCTCGCCGGGAGGTTCACCCACAGCTGGAGGCCGTGGAAGAGGCCGCCGCTGACGACCAGTTCCTCCGGCGGTGTCTCGATGTGCAGGAGCCCGGAGCCGGCGGTCATCCACTGGGTGTCGCCGCCGTTGATGACCCCGCCGCCGCCCTCGGAGTCCTGGTGCACGAACGTGCCGTCGATGAGGTAGGTGACCGTCTCGAAGCCGCGGTGCGGGTGCCAGGGGGTGCCGCGCGGCTCGCCGGCAGCGTAGTCGACCTCGCCCATCTGGTCCATCATGATGAACGGGTCGAGGTGGCGGTGGTGGATGCCGGCGAACGCGCGCCGGACGGGGAAGCCCTCCCCCTCCAGGCCGCTCGGTGCGGTACGGACGGCCAGCACGGGCCGGTCGACGCTCTCCGGCGCGTTCGGCGCCGGGACGCGGGGCAGTTCCAACGGGTTCGGTGCGGTGATCGCGGGCATCGGTGACCTCTCCTCGGGAGCCGGAAGCAGAGTAGTTGAAATCTGAACAACAACCAAGCCCCGCGTGTTCCCGGTGACGCGACAGCACAGAAGCGCCCGAAAAAAGCGCCCGACGCGGCGTACCGCCGACGTCGGGCACGACGCGTGATCAGGCCTGGCTCGCTCTCAGCGCACCCAGTCCTTCAGCGGCTCGGTGTCCAGGGAGAAGCCCACCGGGGCGGGCAGCTCAACCGGCTTGCCGAAACGGCGCCGGACGAGCTTGGTGTATGCGCCGCCCTCGGGTTCGCCGTACACCAGCGTTTCGCAGGTGTCCCGGTCGATGAGGAGGTAGACCGGGATGCCCGTCTGCGCGTACGCACTCGGCTTTTCTCCCCGGTCGCGCTTGTCGGTGTCGCCGGCGTACGACGTCACCTCGACGACCATCAGCACCTGATCAGGGTCCGCCCACTCTCCCTGGCCGGCGAATCCGCCATCCGCTGTCAAAGCGCCGTCCGGCTTGGCGTAGCCCTTCCGGCAGGTCTCGACCCTCAGCCCGCGTTCCGGGTAAAGCCACAGATCAGGCCGGTGCTGCATGCAGTACTTCGTCAACCACCTGATGATCTCGTCGTGGTCGCCGTCCGGCACC
This sequence comes from Streptomyces alkaliterrae, assembly GCF_007097205.2. GTDB lineage: Bacteria > Actinomycetota > Actinomycetes > Streptomycetales > Streptomycetaceae > Streptomyces > Streptomyces alkaliterrae. The sequence continues at coordinate 5,257 of NZ_VJYK02000249.1, read as the reverse complement.
GCTTTAACCCCCAGCTTTCCGTGAATGAACTCCAGGCGTACGCCTTCCCGCGCAGCGGCGGCGGCGATGCGCTCGAACTCCTCGGCAAGCATCTGCGGCCGGTCCTCAGTTACCGTCACCACACACCTCCGTTGTTCAGTCTGGGCGCGTGCTGGGCCTGAGGGAGCGTTCCTCGCTCGAACGCTCCCGGTGTTCCGCGTCCGTGCGGCGCGCGGCAGAATCTGCGGCATGGAGACGGGGGAGGCGCGGGACGCGCAGAGCTACCTGGCCGGGGTCGCCGAGCGGCTGGCCGGCGACGGGTGTTCGGTCGGTTGGGACAACTGGGCCGGGGCGCCCGTGCTCGTCGGCCGACGGGCCGACTTCCGGCTGCGCTGGGCGGCGACCAGGCTGCACCTGTTCACCATCGCCGCCGAGGTGCCCGAGATCACCGTGCCGGTGATCGACTCCTTCACCCGGCAGGCCATGCGGTACGCCAAGGCCCACAAGGGCGGGCTGCCGGTCGGTCTGCAGACCGGCGTCGCCCTCTTCCCGGTACTGGTGAGCGAGCGGGTGGATCCGGCCGCGATGTGGTGGGCGATGGAGAGGCAGCGGCTGGAGTTCGCCTGCATGGCGCGCCCGGTGGTCGTCGACGCCGCCCGCCGGGCGGTCGGCTACTACCGGGGCAAGCCCGCCGTCGGCCGCTTCTACGCCCACCACCAGATCACCAGGGGCGACCGCTACCTCACCGCACCGGACTGGCCGCTCGTGCCGACCCGCTGAGCCGGCGCACGCCGGCGCTCAGCGGGTCGGCACGCGTCACGGCTTGCCGGTGGAGACGGTGAGCTTGATCTCGTCGTTGTCCGGGTCGAACGGCTCGTAGTTCTTCGGCGACTGGGACATCACGATGCCCTTGCCGTAGACGTTCTCGTCCTGCTCGGTGAAGTCGTCGTCGAGCTTCCAGCCGGCGGCCTTGATGCAGGCCCGCACCGAGTCGATGTGCTTGATGGTGAAGTCCGGCGTGACCAGGCGCGGCTTGTCCTTGTCGCGGTCCTGGTAGTAGGGCCGGGCCTCGGTGCACTTGTCGGTGGTGAGGGTGCGGGTCTTGTCGCCCTCCTTGACGCCGGCATCGGTCGGCTTGGGGTCCTCGTCGCCGTCCTCGTCGCCGTCCTCGTCTCCGTCACCGCCGCCGCCGGGGGTGACCTGCTCGACAGGGCTCGGGTCGCCGCCCTCGGCCTCGTTGCCGCCGCCGTCGCTCGTGCGGCTCATGGCGATGATGAGGCCGACGGCGGCGATCACCACAAGCGCGGCGACGGCGGCGCCGACGATCATGCCGAGGTTCTTGTTGCCGCCGCCGGTGTTGGCCGGGGGCGGCGTGGAGCCGTACGGGGCCGGGGTCGCGGCGCTGTTGTACGCGGCGGGCATCGGGCCGGTGGTGTTCGGCGGCGGGGTGCCGTAGCCGGACTGGGACGCGTACGGCGCCGGGGTCTGGTAGCCGGCGGCCGGCATGGCGCTCGGCGGAGGCGGCGTGCCGGTCGCGCTGACCGGTGGGAAGACGGACTGCGCGACGCCCGCGCCGCTCTGGGCGGGGGCGCCGCCGATGATCGTCGGCGTGGTGCCGGAGGCGGCGCCGGAGTGCATCACGCGCTCGCACTCCTGGCGCATCTCCTCGGCGGAGGAGAAGCGCTCGTTCGGGTTCTTCCGCAGGGCGCGGGCGACCAGCGCGTCCACCGCCGGCGGCAGCGAGGCGTTGATGGAGGACGGCGGGACCGGCTCCTCCTGGACGTGCGCGTAGGCGATGGCCAGCGGCGAGTCCGCGTCGAAGGGCAGGCGCCCTGTGACCAGTTCGAAGAGCATGATGCCGACCGTGTAGAGGTCGGACCGGGCGTCCACGCCGCGCCCGAGCGCCTGCTCGGGGGAGAGGTACTGCGGGGTGCCGACGACCATGCCGGTCTGTGTCATGGACGTCACACCGGACTGCATGGCCCGGGCGATGCCGAAGTCCATGACCTTCACCACATTGCGGCGGGTCATCATCACGTTGCCGGGCTTGATGTCGCGGTGGACGAGGCCCATCTCGTGGCTGACGTCGAGGGCCGCGAGCACGTCGGCGGTGATCTTCAGCGCCTTCTCGGCGGGCATGGCACCGAACTGGCGGATGTCCTCGTCGAGCTCGCCGCGCAGCGGCTTGCCGTCGACGTACTCCATGACGATGTACGGCACCATCGCGCCGTCTATCTCGTCCTCACCGGAGTCGAAGACGGACACGATGTTGGTGTGCGTCAGCTTGGCGACCGCCTGCGCCTCCCGGCGGAACCGTTCGCGGAACGCGGCCTCCCGGCCGAGTTCGGAGTGCAGGGTCTTGACGGCCACCTGCCGGTCCAGCACGGTGTCGTGACCGAGATGGACGGAGGCCATGCCGCCCGCACCGAGCAGTTGTCGCAGCTGGTAGCGGCCGTTGCCGACGTTCCGCCCCTCGAAACTCGCTGGCTGTCCGCCGACGTCGCTCATCTGCCTGCTTCCCCCTCGGCGCCGTAGGCCCTCCTACGGACCGTTCATCTCGCATGTACGGTTGCTGTTGGATCGGGATATCCGGGCCCCAGTCTGCCGTAGGGGTCTGACGAGTCAAGCCGCCTACCGGTTCCGTGACCCGATGCACGCGCATCGTACGCCGGTACGCGGAACCGCAGGCCGCAACTTGCCAGGCCCTGCCGGGAGCGGGTTGGATGGCCCGTCACTCCCCCTCACGCTCGCCCGCGCCCCGCGGGTTCCAACAATGGCGAGGACTGATGGCCCAGACACACTCCGCCGGGGGCCCCGCGGACCCCGACGAGCCGGACAACGGCGCCGCCGGGCAGGCCGGGATGTTTGGGAACAACGGCCTCGTCGGCGACGGCCGCTACCGGCTGACCGGCCGGCTCGGCCGGGGCGGCATGGCCGAGGTCTTCGCCGCGGAGGACGTCCGGCTCGGCCGCACGGTCGCGGTGAAGCTGCTCCGCTCGGACCTGGCCGAGGACCCGGTGTCCAAGGCGCGGTTCACGCGTGAGGCGCAGTCGGTCGCGGGCCTCAACCACCACGCCGTCGTCGCCGTGTACGACTCCGGCGAGGACGAGGTGGACGGCTCGGTCGTCCCCTACATCGTCATGGAGTTGGTTAAAGGTAAAACCATCCGTGACCTTCTGGCCACCTCCGAGGCCCCGCCGCCCGAGCAGGCGCTGATCATCGTCTCCGGGGTGCTGGAGGCGCTGGCGTACAGCCACCAGCACGGCATCGTCCACCGCGACATCAAGCCGGCCAACGTCATCATCACCGACTCGGGCGCGGTCAAGGTGATGGACTTCGGCATCGCGCGCGCCCTGCACGGCGCCTCCCAGACGATGACGCAGACCGGCATGGTCATGGGCACGCCGCAGTACCTCTCTCCCGAGCAGGCGCTCGGCAAGGCCGTCGACGCCCGCTCCGACCTGTACGCGACCGGCTGCCTGCTGTACGAACTGCTGACGCAGCGTCCGCCGTTCACCGGCGAGACGCCGCTGTCGGTGGTGTACCAGCACGTGCAGGACGACCCGGTGCCGCCGTCCGAGGTGCACGACGACGTGCCGCCGGAGCTGGACGGCCTGGTCATGCGCTCGCTCGCCAAGGAGCCGGACGACCGCTTCCAGTCCGCGGAGGAGATGCGCGGCCTCACCCAGTACGGGTTGCGTCAACTCCAGGAGCAGGGCGGTCACACCGGCGGGCTGTGGAACACCGGTCCGGTGCTCGCCGGCGGCACGCCCGCGATGGGCACGCCCTCCGCCGGGCCCGGCTACGACGAGGCGCCGACGACCGTCGGCCCGCCCATGCTGCTCGGCCGCCCCGACGGCGACGACGGCGGCTTCGAGGGCGGCCCGCGCCGCGAGGGCGGACGCGGCGGCGGCGTGAAGTACGCGCTGATCGCGTTCTTCGCCGTGCTGGCGGTCGCGCTCGGCGTCTACTTCGCCATAAACAACACCGGTGAGGGCAAGGGGAACACCACCGACCCGAGCCCGTCGCCGTCGGTCCAGGAGACGGAGAAGGAGAAGTCGCCGTCGCCTGACCCGACGCCGACGGACGAGGAAACCGACGACGCGAACAACGGCTGGACCCCGCCGCCGAGTTACAACCCGCCCGCGCCGCCGCAGAACCGGCCGTCCACGCCGCAGAACTCCGGCACGCCCAGCGAGCCCACGACCGGCGGCAACACGGAGGGCAACGCCGACGGCGGCCACACGGAGGGCACGAACGAGGGCGCGACCGAGGGCAACCAGGGCGGCGGCGACAACGGCGGCGGTGACAACGGCGGTGCCGACGGCGGCGGGGGCGACCCCGGCGGCGGCGACGCGTCCGGGGGCGGCGGCGACCCGACCGGCGGCGGGGGCGACCCCGGCGGCGGCAGCGGAGACCTCACCAGCTGAGACACGGCGGCGCCGTCCGCGCACCGACGGAAGACAGGCCGCGCGCCGGTCCCGACCGCCCGTCAGGGGCGGCCCCGGGACCGGCGCGCGGCCGTTGTCACGTCTCCGCACCTCGCACCGGCCCGCGGCGGCCCGGCACGGCGTGGCGGGGGTGTCGCGCGGGCGCACCCGGTACCGCTGTTCGGGTGAAGTGCGACCCCGGCGTACGCCCGGGGCGTGAACCTTCGGAACAAAGCCGCCAAAGCCACCAATACGCCGGTACGGTGCCGCTCGTGCAACCACGATCCACGCTCCCCCCGCACACCCTCACTACCCTGCTCGGCCGATACGGCCCCGAGGTCGGTGACCAGATCTCCTGCGAACGGCTCTCCGAGGGCCTGCTGAACCGCGGCTACCGCCTCACCACGACGCGCGGCCGCTTCTTCCTCAAACACCATCTGAACGGCGCCCCGGAGACGATCGAGCGCCAGCACCGGACCACCGTCCAACTCGGGCTGCTCGGCGTGCCCGTGGCGCCGCCGCTGGTCACCGACTCCGGGTCCACGGTCGTCGTGGTCGGCGGGCGCTGCTACGCGCTGCACCCGTGGGTCGACAGCCGGCACCGCGACGGGTCCCAGCTCTCCACCGAGCAGGCCGCCGAACTCGGCGGCCTGCTCGGCCGGGTACACAACCGGCTGCCCGAGGCGGTGGCCGCCGCCACCGCACCGCGGGCGGCGCACGCCGCCGGGGGCGCACCCAGGGGCGGCCGGCTGCTGCCGCGCCCCCGGCAGCCCGGTGGTGCGGGCGCGGGACGGCTCCCGGCCCGGGTGGGGGCCGCGCCGCACGAGGGCTTCGACCCGCCCCCGACC
>NZ_VJYK02000248.1 GCF_007097205.2 Streptomyces alkaliterrae | reverse complement strand
CCCCCGACCCCCGCACCCCGCGCTCTCACCGCCGGCCGACGGCTTCCGACACGGCCGCCGCGACCACGGCGGCCGGGCGGCCGGTGGTGTCGACGCGGAAGTCCTCGGGCCGAGCCCGGTCGAGCACCCGCGTCAGCTCACCGGCCCGGCGCAGATGCCGGCGCAGGCCGTCCGCGTCGTCGTGGTGCCGCCGGATGAGGCGTTCGCGCAGCACGGCCGGGGCCGCCGTCAAGCGGCAGACGGACAGCTCCGCGCCCACCGCCGCCCGGTACCGCTCGCGGTCCCGATGGCGCTCCACCACACCGGCCAGGACCAGCCGACGGGCTCCCGCCTCGAAGTGGTTCCGCGCCAGTGCGCGCAGATTGCGCAGCTGGAGTTCGAAGTTGAACGGGTCGTCGGCGGGCGGCGGCCAGAACTGGCAGAGCCGGTCGAGATCCACGACCGCGTGCGGGACACCGGACTCCGCCAGGCGGTCGGACAGGAGGTCGGCGACGGTGGTCTTGCCGGCGCCGACGGTTCCGGTGATCAGCAGTGCGCGGCGCTCGGCGCGCGGCTCGGGGACCATGCGGGGACTGTACGGCCCGTCCGGCGCGTCGGCACGGGGTTTGCCGCGCGGCCCGCGTCGGCCGGACGACGGAGGGAGGGCCGGACGAGTCCGGCCCTCCCTCGTTGCGAGCTCGCTCCCAGCGGGTGTTACTTCAGCTTCGTGCCGGTGGAGCGCAGGTCGGCGCACGCCTTCGTGACGCGCTCGGCCATCGAGGCCTCGGCCAGCTTGCCCCAGGTGCGCGGGTCGTACGTCTTCTTGTTGCCGACCTCGCCGTCGACCTTCAGCACACCGTCGTAGTTGGTGAACATGTGGGCCGCGACGGGGCGGGTGAAGGCGTACTGGGTGTCGGTGTCGAGGTTCATCTTCACGACGCCGTTCTCCAGCGCCGTGGCGATCTCCTGCTCGGTGGAGCCGGAACCGCCGTGGAAGACGAAGTCGAACGGGTTCTGCTTGCCGTACTTGGCGGCGACGCCCTCCTGGAGGTCCTTCAGGAGCTCCGGACGCAGGACGACGTTGCCCGGCTTGTAGACGCCGTGGACGTTGCCGAAGGAGGCGGCCAGCAGGTAGCGGCCCTTCTCGCCCAGGCCCAGCGCCTCGGCGGTGCGCAGCGCGTCGTCGACGGTGGTGTACAGCTCGTCGTTGATCTCGTGGGTGACGCCGTCCTCCTCGCCACCGGTCGGGGTGATCTCGACCTCGAGGATGATCTTCGCGGCGACGGCCAGGGCCAGCAGCTCCTTGCCGATCTCCAGGTTGTCGCTCAGGGTCTCCGCCGAGCCGTCCCACATGTGGGACTGGAAGAGCGGGTTCTCACCGCGCTCGACGCGCTTGCGGGAGACCTCGAGCAGCGGGCGGACGTAGCCGTCCAGCTTGTCCTTCGGGCAGTGGTCGGTGTGCAGCGCGACGTTCACCGGGTACTTCTCGGCGACGATGTGCGCGAACTCCGCCAGCGCCACCGCGCCGGTCACCATGTCCTTGCTGTACTGGCCGCCGAGGAACTCGGCGCCACCGGTCGAGATCTGGACGATGCCGTCACTCTCGGCCTCGGCGAACCCGCGAAGCGCCGCGTGAAGCGTCTGCGTCGAGGTCACGTTGATGGCCGGGTAGGCGAACTTGCCAGCCTTCGCCCGGTCGAGCATCTCGTTATAGACCTCGGGGGTTGCGATGGGCATGTGTCCGCTCCTTGGGAGATGTGCGGGTGTGCATGGGGTGTTTTGATGTACGACCCTGACCGTTGGGCGACGTCATCGTCGCCGCCCATCTTCCCAGACGGCGCCCGAACCTCCAGAGGGGCTGTCCGGCGGATGGACGGCGCGCTACCGCCCGCATACCTGCCCGACACGCCGGCATGTTTCACGTGAAACCTGCCAGCGGGGTGAACCCGAGTGAACAAGGCCACCGGCCCCGGCGGGCCGGTGGGCCGTGCCGCGCGTCAGGACAGCCCGAGGTCGTCCAGGTCGTACGCGTACAGGTAGTCGAGCCCGGCCTCGGCCATCGCCGGGGCCGCGCTGCGCTCGACGATCGTGGCGACCGCGACGACCTCGGCGCCCGCCTCCCTGGCGGCCTCGACGGCGGTCAGCGGGGAGCCGCCGGTGGTCGAGGTGTCCTCCACGATCAGGACCCGTCGGCCCTTGATGTCCGGGCCCTCGATGCGCCGCTGGAGGCCGTGCGCCTTGCCGGCCTTGCGGACGACAAACGCGTCCAGCCTGCGGCCCCGGGCGGCGGCCGCGTGCATCATCGAGGTGGCGACCGGGTCCGCGCCCAGGGTCAGCCCGCCGACGGCGTCGTAGTCCAGGTGGGCGGTCAGGTCCAGCATGACCTGGCCGGTCAGCGGAGCCGCCTCGCCGTCCAGGGTGATCCGGCGCAGATCCACGTAGAAGTCCGCCTCCTTGCCGGAGGAGAGGACCACCCGGCCGTGCACCACGGCTTTTTCCTTGATCTGTCGCAGCAGCTCAGCACGCACATCGCTCATGAGCCCTCACCCTAAGCCAGCCGCACACCGGCGCCGCGCCGGCTACGCCGACGGCTCGTGGCGGCGCCAGCTCCAGGTCGTCGACAGCTCGAGCGGTGAGATCGGAGTGACCAGCCGGGTGTGGGAGTTCAGGCCGTTGGGCGGGCCGGACTGCGGCTCCACGCACACCGCCGCGTCCTGCTCGTCGTAGACCACCACCCACTCGGCGCGGCTGGCCACCTTCAGCTCCAGCTCACCGGGCCAGGTCAGCGTCGCCGACAGGCCGTCCGGCACACCGAACGCGTCGTCCCACGGGCCGCTGCCCGGCTCCACCCGCCGTCCGGTCGGGATGTGGTGCTCGTCGCGCTCCTCCCGCCAGGCGGGGTCGAACTCCAGACGCGCGTCCTCGCCGCCCAGGCCGAGGTTCCGGCGGAACCAGGGGTGCCAGCCGACCTGCGCGGGGAACGAGTCGCCGAACGTCTCCACGCCGAGCGTGAGCGTCAGCGAACCGCCGTCCTCGGCGAGCTCCACAAGCTGGTTGACCGTGCCCGACCAGGGCCAGGGGTCGCCGAGTTCGCGGACGAAGGCCGCCGAGCGCTCGTCCGCCCGGGCCGTACGCCACGGCACGTCCCGCACCAGGCCGTGTATGGCGTGCCCGGTCTCGTCGACCGGGAGCTGGTACATCTCGCCGCCGCTGCGGAACCGGCCGGCGGCGGTACGGCCGCACCAGGGGGCCATCACGAACGAGCCGTACTCCGCGCCCTGCCGCAGCAGTTCGACGCCGTCCACCCGCAGCGAGGCGAGACGGCAGCCCGACCCCGGCCGCACCACGACCTCGGCACCCCGTGCCCGCAACCGGACTTCCTCGTTACTCAGCGCATTCACGCCGCCAAGCGTAGGCCCTGCGACGCGCGCCGGTGCGGCGCGCCTTCGTGGGGCTCTGCGGCCGTGGAAGGCGCGGGCTCAGCGGCGGCGGCGGAGGGCGCGGGTGAGGAGGACCGCGGAGGCGACCGCCAAGGCGGCGGCGGGGGCGGCCCAGCGCAGGGTGGCGCCGGTGGTGCTCGGCTCGGGCGGCGGGACAGGGGCGTAACGGCCGCGCGGTGGCGCGTGGTCGACCTCCTCGGCGCTGCGGCCGATCATCGTACGCCGGGCGTGCGCCGCCTCCGCCGGGGGCGGCCCGGCGGGCTCGGGGAAGGCGGTCAGGCCGCCGGTGTCGGTGTCGTCGTCGGCGTCGGCGTCGGTGTCGTCGTCGGCGTCGGTGTCGGCGTCGGTGTCGTCGTCGGCGTCGGTGTCGGCGAAGAGGTCGTCCACCGGCATGTCCGGTGATTCGGCGGCGTCGAGGGCGGCAGCGTCGTCGAGGGCGTCGGCGTCCGGGCGGGAGGCGGTGTCCCCGTCGAGCGCGTCAGCGTCGTCCACGTCGTCGGCCAGTGGGTCGAGGGAGGGCGGCGGGATCTCGGTGTCGAAGATCGACGGCTTGTGTGGTTCCTCGCGGGCGGCGTCGGTGTCCGACGCGTCGTCGGCCTTCGGCTGTTCGGCGGCGGCCGCGGCCTGCTCGCCGCCCGCGTCCCGGGAGGTCTCGGGAGCCGGGATGCCGGGGATGACACGGGCGTTGTCGTCGTCGGACGGGTCGGCCGCCAGGCTCTCGCCGAGAGCCGCGCCGAAACGGTCCAGCAGGCGGCGGGCCGCCGCCGTCAGCTGGTCGGTGCCGAACTCGGCGAGTCGGCCCGTGCCCTCGGCGCCTCCCGCGAAGGCGAGCACGGTGCCACCGGGTGGTCCGTCACCCGCCGCCCCGGCCGTGCCGGGGCCGTAGGAGGGCCGGGGCGTGACGGTCAGCCGCATCCTGGCCGCGCCGCTGCCACGTGCCTCGGTGCCCTCGGCGAGGATGGAAAAACCGTTCTGCTCAGCGCTGAGGCGCAGCATCCCGCGATAGGTGATCGTGGAGCCGGCGACCCGCACGCGCAGCCGCCCGCGGACCACGGCGTCGTCCGCCTCGTCGGCGTTGACGGCGTCGAGCTTCAGGCCCGGCACGCACCGCATGCCGCGCTCGGGTTCGGCGAGCGCGGCCCGTACCGAACCGACCGGAAACGGAACGTACACCTCGTGCTCCATGCCGGGAGCCTACCCACGTGGGCCCCGACATGCGCCCCTCCTCGCGCCCCCCCGCGTGCCGCCGCGACCCGCGCCCGGCGGCGGGTCAGAGGACGTGGGCGGCGATCGCCCGCGCGCAGTCCAGGGCCTCGGTGCGCGTGGTGTCCACCTCCAGGTCGTAGACCACCTCCCGGTGGACCACCTCCGCCTGCGACGCGGCCATCCCGTGCAGGCGGTCGCCCCTGGCCACCTCACGGCCCGCCGCGACCGCGCCGTCACACCGGACGCCGACCCACAGCACGTCCAGCCCGGCGAGGGCGTTCCGCCAACGCTCCTGGCCCGCGGCACCGCTGAGGAACACCTCGTCGACGATCACCCGGGCACCCGCCCGGACCATCGCCGCCACTCCCTCGGCCCACGCCGTCTCCAGAGCCCGGAACGCCGGCCCGACGTTCACCCCGCCGTCGGGCGTGAACTCGATCCCCGACTCGGTGCCCTGCATGGCGGCGGGCATCGCGTCGACGAGCGTGTCCACGCCGAGGGTCAGCCACGGGTCGGGCAGCACGGCCTGGAGGCAGCGCGAGATCCCCGACTTGCCGGCGCTGGAACCGCCGTTGAGCACGATCACCCGAGTAGTCACCGGCCGACCGTAGAAGCGCGCCGGCCGCGCCCACAAGGCAATAACGCGCGCGGGGCCGGGCCGACACGTCCGGCCTGGCGGGCGTCAGAAGCCGTAGCGGGGATGGACGAGGGTGGAGGGCGGCAGGTCGCGCCGGTCCAGACGTCCGGCGCGGGCGACCGCACGGCGCAGGTCGGCGGCCGTCAGCTCACCCGGCCGGATCTCCGGCGGCACGCCCACCGGCGGTGCGTCTCCCCGCGCGGCCAGCAGGAAACCCCAGTCCCGGGACGACGGGTGCTCTGCGCGCTGGGCCCGGTCCGGCCAGTCGCCGAAGGACGACAGCCGGCCGTCGACGGCGTAGCCGGTGACGGCGAAGCCGGCGGCCCGCAGCGTCGCCGCGACCGTTCCGTACGTGCGCGGGTCCGTACCGGCGGCACCCGCGTGCACCGCCAGCCGCCCGCCGTCGTCGAGCACACGCGGCAGCAGGCCGTAGAACTCCAGCGAGTACAGCTTTGTGCTGGCCGTGATCCGGGGGTCCGGCAGGCCGGAGACGACAACGTCGTAGCGCTCGCCGCCGCTCGCCGGGCGGCCGCGCAGCCAGCTGAAGGCGTCCGCGGTGATCTGCCGGACCCGCGGGTCGGCGAGCGACCGCCGGTTGAGCTCGCTGAGCACGGGATCGGAGGAGGCGAGGTCGAGCACGGCCGGGTCCAGCTCCACCACCGTCACCGACCGGACGCCGGGGTGGCGCAGCACCTCCCGCACCGCGAGCCCGTCGCCGCCGCCGAGCACCAACACACGCGCGTGCCGGCCGGCGGCCATCGCCGGGTGCACCAACGCCTGGTGGTAGCGCGCCTCGTCGCTCGCGCAGACCCGCAACCGGCCGTCCAGGAAGAGTTCGAGGCCCCCGGTGGCCCCCTGGCCGTGGCCCGGGCCGTCGGTCAGGACGATCTCCTGCACCGCCGACTGCGTCGCGACGCGGACCGTTCCGCCGTACACGGCGCGGCGCGCGGCCTCCTCGAACGCCGACGCGGAACACAGCGCGGCGAGCAGCAGCCCCAACACCACGCTGTTGACCAGCAGCAGCCCCACGCGGGCCGACCGGGTGAGGTCGCGCCGGAACAGCCACAGCACGACAAAGCCGCCGGCGAACACGTTCACCACCCCGATCAGCAGCGCCCCGGTGAGCTGTCCGAACAACGGGAGGAGAAGAAAGGGGAAGGCGAGCCCGCCGACCAGCGCGCCCACGTAGTCGGCGGCGAACAGGTCCGCCACCGCGCCGCCGACGTCCTGCTCCCTGATGCGCTGGATGAGCACCATGAGCAGCGGCATCTCGGCGCCGATCAACCCGCCGACGACCAGGGAGAACACGACCAGTGTCGTCCGGGACTCGCCGAACCAGGCGAAGCACGCGTACAGCGCCATCGCGGAACCGCCGCCCACCAGCGCCAGCAACGCCTCGATGTAGCCGAAACCCTGGGCGGCCTTCCTGCACAAACGCTTCGCCACGAGCGAGCCCATGCCCATCGCGAACACCATGACGGACAGCACGATGGACGCCTGCGTGACCGAGTCACCGATCAGGTAGGAGGCGAGCGCGACGAGTTCGAGCTCGTAGACCAGGCCGCAGGCGGCGCAGACGAACACCGAGGCGAGGACGAGGAACCGCCCGACCCCCGGTCGCACCGGAAGCCGAGGGTCCCCGGTGCCGGTGCCGCTCCCGTCGCGCCCCGCCCCGTCGCGGCCGGTCCCGTCGACGCGGGTGGCGGTGGCCGACGAATCCTGCGAGGAGGGCGGCGTCGGGGTGTGACTCTCACCCCGTCCGGCCACTGCGCCCGGCTTCCGGGCCGGATCGCGGACGGGCTGGTCGATCATGTGTGAACGCTACGTGACACCAAACCTCCCATTTGTCACCCACAAGAGCGAATTCCGCGCCGCCAAGGGGCCTATGGGACTACCGAGGCACCACCACCCGTGCCATCTCGGTCGCTTCAGATGTCTCGCACGCTGATCCTCGTACGGGTCGCCACCAGACGGCCCTCCTGCGGATAGGAGTGCCACGTGCGCCAGGAGACCTGCCCCGACTCGCCGCTCTGCGCAAGCAGCGCCGTGAACGCGTACGGGCTGCCGGGGAACGTTCCCGCGAGTCCGTGCGGATGGTCGGCCACCAGCGCCAGCAGCTCCTGCGCGCGCCCCGCGAACGACCCCCCGGACAGCGTCTCGACGCGGGCGGCGAACTCGTAGTCCCAGCCGCCGAGGCGCCGCGACACCGCCGCCGGCAGCGGCGAGCTGCTGCCGGGCATGCAGGCCACCGTCTCCGAACAGCCGCCCTCGGCGCCCTCCACCAGCACCTGGTGGGAAGCGCCGAGCAGCCTCAACTGGAGGCGGGGCCCCGCGAATTCGAGGTCGAGCGTGGCGAGCGACGGCAGCGGTTCACGGCCGAGCGCCCAGGACAGGTCGCCGGCACGGGTGTCGGAGTAGGCGGTTTTCAGGGTGGTGAGCATGGGTCGGCTCCGCAAGACATGTGGAGGGTGGCCACGGCCACTCCTCGATCTCGACCTCGGGACGTTGCAATCGCCGGGTCATGCCCACGTCGGGGTCCGGGATACGTCTTCACCGAATCATGAATTGCGCCAAGTCCACAGGGTTTTGACTCAACTTCGGGGCGTTTACATACCCCCGAGGGCTTACTGGCTCACGTGTTCAAGCAACCGCCACCGCTTCGGGTGACGTGTCGCCGCGGCGTCGGCGCGGGAGTGTGGGAAGCGCGCGCGTACACAGCGCGGACGCGCGCGGGAGCGCCGCGCTCACCCCCACCCGCCGGCGCACGCCGTGGCCACGCCTCCCGGCGCGCGGTTCCGCGCCACCGGCGCGACCCGTCGGCCCTCACTCCCCGCC
>NZ_VJYK02000247.1 GCF_007097205.2 Streptomyces alkaliterrae | reverse complement strand
GGATGGGCGGGCAACCTCGGCGGCGTCCTGGTCGAAGGCCGCACCCTCCGCGAGACCCTGCTCCTCAATCTCGTCGCCCGCGAAGAACAGGAACTGCTGCGGCAGGGCGCCGGCGACATGCCTGTGTGGCGCCGCCCCCGGCCGCCCGGGCCGGCCCCTCGCCCCGCGGCCGAGGCGGCGACTCGACCGGCTGGTCCGCGCGACCTCTACACCTGGCAGTCCCGCCGTGTCCGGCTCCATCACGACGGCAACCGCGTGCACGGCGTTCTGCTCGCCTACGGCGACGCCCTCGCCGCGCACAACATGCACGGCCGGGAGCCGATGAGCGGATGGCGCCGCAGCGAGGCGCAGGAGAAGAAGCACGGTCTGCCGCTGGTCTACATGCCCCGCACTCACGACCCCTCCCGCAGCGCGTGGCGCGGCTTGGCCGCCCTGGTCACCGGGCAGCCGGGCGGCGGCCAGACCACGACGGCACAGCGCCAGGAAGCTGCCCCCGGGAAACGGCCGGGCGTGCTCGAATGGCTCGCCCTGCTGACGGACGAGTCCGAGCTGGAGGAAGACTTCCCCGTCCGGGCACGTCTCTTCGGCTGCGTGTACGGCACCCAGCAGTCGGTCATCGACGAGCTGGTCGACGACAGTGTGAGCATGCCCGTGGTGCTGTTGAAGGAGGCCGACGCCGGACTGGGCGGTGCGGCCGTGAAAGCGGTGTCCGACGCCGACGACGCGGTCCGCGCGCTGGGCGACCTGGCCACGGATCTGGCCCGCGCGGCGGGCGCCGACCACGAGCCCCGCCGCCAGGAGGCCCGCGACCTGGGCTACGGCACCCTGGACGGGCCGTTCCGCGGCTGGCTGGCCGGTCTCCGGCCCGGTCAGGACCCCGAGGGGGTGCGTACGGCGTGGCAGCAGCTCGCACTGACGCACATCCGTACCCTGGGCCGCGACCTGGTGGCGGACGCCGGCGACGACGCCTGGGAGGGACGGACGGTCCGGGCGAAGGCGGGCAGCTTCTGGCTCAACACCGCCAGCGCAGACCTCGCCTTCCGGCGGCGGCTACGCACAGCTCTCTCCCGCGCTTTTCCCGACGATCCGGACGGGTCCGATGCCCCCGTCACGCCAGACGAATCGGCGCAGCCGCAGCCGACTGAGGAGAACCCCGTATGAGCCGCACGACCCCCGCCCCCTGGAGGCGTGAACCAGGGCTGGTCGGACGCACGGTGGAAGCGTTCCTCAGCCCGCTCCAGGACGCATATCTCAGGGACACGCCCAGTGCGGTCGCCCGCCTCGCACAACTACGCCGCGGCGCGGGGAAGGCCCCGGAGGAGGTTCCGGAGCTGTACGGGCTCACCGGCACCGAGGGCCTTTACGCCCAGGGCCCGTTCGCGGACGAGAAGACGGAGCAGCGCGCAACGGTCGCCGTTCACACAGCTGTGACCCTGTACGCACTGCATCAGCAGTCCCAGCGTTCTCGCCGGATGCACCGCACCGGCTACGAGCTGGGTGCCGCTGTGCGGATGCTGATGCCGTCCGGGGAGATCGACGAACCGCTGCGGCGTCGCTTCGTACGAGTGGGTACGGCCACCTCCGAAGCGATCCGGGCGGACCGGTTGCGTGAACTCGTCCTACTGCTGCGCCGACAGGAGGTGCCACTCGACTACGCCTTCCTGGCGGATCAGTTGGCGCAGGTGCAGGTGCCGCAGCTGGCGCCGCGCGTGCGCCAGCAGTGGGGTCGTGGATTCCACGCGTGGCGCCCGCCGAAAGCCACCGACTCCGACGGAGGCGGATCCAAGGGGACGGACACCTCCCGCGACGCCGGCTGAACCGGATCACCCAGACCCCGCCCGTTGATGTCGACCATCTCAGCGAAGGACAGCACCGTGAGCCGCACCATCCTCGACCTGCACGTACTCCAGACCGTGCCGCCGAGCAACCTGAACCGGGACGACACCGGCACCCCCAAGACCGCCTTCTACGGCGGCGTACGGCGGTCGCGCGTGTCCAGCCAGGCGTGGAAGAGGGCCACCCGGAAGGCGTTCGCGGACCTGCTCGACCCCAGCGAACTGGGCGTACGCACGAAGAAGGTGGCCGAGCTGATCGGGGAGACGATCCGGGAGCTCGACGAGACGATCGACCAGGCAGAGTCCTGGGAGCTGGCGTCAGCGGTCGTCGAGGCGGGCACCGGCAGCAAGCTCGCGGTCCCCAAGCGGAAGAAGAACAAGAACAAGGAGGAGAAGGAGGAAGCGGAGAACGCCGCGGAGCCGGCGCCGGAGTCCTCGTACCTGATGTTCCTGAGCGCCTCACAACGCCGAGGCCTTGCGGAGTTGGCGATCGAGGGCAGGTCGGACATCAAGGCGTTCCTCAAGGACAAGGAGAACAAAGCGCGAGCCCGACAGGTCGCCGACAGCCGGCACTCGATCGACATCGCCCTGTTCGGCCGCATGGTGGCCGACGGCGCCGACGTGAACGTGGACGCCGCCGCGCAGGTCGCGCATGCCATCAGCGTCCATGCCGTCGAGACCGAATCGGACTACTACACGGCCGTGGACGACCGGAACGAGGACGCCGAGTCCGGAGCCGGCATGATCGGCACGGTGGAGTTCAACTCCGCGACCCTGTACCGCTACGCGGCACTCGACGTGGATCGGTTGGCGGACAACCTCGGGCAGGGGCTCCGCGAGGACGCCGCTCCGGGCGAGCCGGTCCGCCGCGCGGTGGAAGCCTTCCTCCGCGGCTTCCTCATCTCCCTGCCCAGCGGCAAGGTGAACACCTTCGCCCACAACACGCTTCCCGAAGCCGTCGTCGTCAAGCTCCGAGGCAGCCGACCCGTCAGCTTCGTCGGCGCCTTCGAGGAGCCGACGCTCGTCGAGTCCGGCGGCCACCTGCGCCAAGCCAGCGAACGCCTGGCGGAACACATCGGCGAACTGGAGGCGGCCTACGGCGAGCAGGCCGAGCACACCTGGGTGCTGCGTGTGGGCGGCAACACCCGGAAACTGGACGTGGTCGGCCCCCGGGTCGACCTGGAGGAACTGGTCACCCAGGTCGGCACCGAGGTCATCCGGCGGCAGCAGGGAAGCGACGACCGGTGAGCGTCCTCCTGCTCCAACTCGCCGGACCGCTCCAGTCCTGGGGCTCCTCAGCCCGTTTCGCCCGCCGCACCACCGAGACGACGCCCACCAAGAGCGGTGTACTCGGCCTCCTCGCCGCAGCCCAGGGGCGCCCCCGCACCGCAGACCTCAGCGACCTCGCGGCCCTGCGGTTCGGTGTACGCGTCGACCAACCCGGCACACGAGTCAGGGATTTCCACACCGCACACCACCAGGTGACCGACAAGCCGATGCCGATCTCCGAGCGCTTCTACCTCGCCGACGCCGTCTTCCTCACCGCGCTGGAAGGCGACACCGAGCTGATCGAAACGCTGCACACCGCCGTACAGGCTCCGCACTACCTGCCGTACCTGGGCCGCCGCTCCTGCCCGCCGTCCCGGCGCCTCGACCTGGGAGTGCGGCACGACATCACCCTGGAAGCCGCCCTGCGCGAACACGAGTGGCTCGCCTCCCCCTGGTACCGCCGCCGGGCCGACCGGCTCGGCATCGGCGAGCTGGTGACCGTGGTGGACTCCGGCGTGAACGATCCGCCCGGGGACACGCAACGCGACCAGCCTGTCAGCTTCGACCCCCGGCGCCGTACCTACGCGCTGCGCACGGTACGGCACGGCACGGTGCCGCGCCGCCGCGCCGTGGTGCCCGCCCACGACCCGACAGCCCTGCTGGAGGGCGACTGATGCACCTCACACGCTTCCGTCTCAACACCGCGCGCACCGGGGCACGTCGCCTGCTCGAATCCCCGCAGCGGCTACACGCCGCCGTCCAATTCGGCTTTCCCGAAGTGCTCGCCGGGCACGGCGCCGACGACACGCCCGCCGACCAGCCGCGAGCCCTGTGGCGGCTGGACCACATCTCCAGGGCCGAAGCCCATCTCTACGTCGTCAGCCAGTCCGAACCGGACCTCACCCATCTCGTCGAGCAGGCCGGCTGGCCGCACCGGGCAGCCACCACAGGCGAGCCCGGCTGGCAGACCCACCACTACCGCCCGTTCCTGAACCGCCTCGCCAAAGGCGACACCTTCGCCTTCCGGCTCACCGCGAACCCGGTGCACTCCGTGCGCCGCCACGCCGGCGAGCCGACCAAGCGCACCGCCCACGTCACCCCCCGGCACCAGCTCGGCTGGCTGACCAAACGACAAGAGGCCGCCGGATTCCGCCTGTTGAGCCGTGAGAACCCGCCCGCCACCGGGCGCCCGGAGGACGGGTACGAAGTGGTCGTCCACAATCGTCGCGACCTGTCCTTCACCAAGTCCGCACCACCGGTGGGGAAGCGGGCAGCGCCGGTCACCCTCGTCACCGTCACCTTCGACGGCCGCCTGGAGGTCACCGACCCCGAGGCGCTGCGTCGCACCCTCACTCTCGGCCTCGGCAAGGCCAAAGCGTACGGCTGCGGCCTCATGACCCTCGCCCCACTGCCCTGACCACCCCAACCCCCGCCAGGAGGCGAGCACATGACCACCGTCGGCCAACGCCGCCCCTCCGGTCCTCGCGAACTCACCCGCGTCGGCGACCGCTCGTCCTTCGTCTACCTGGAACGCTGCGTCGTCCACCGCGAGGCGAACGCGATCACCGCCGAGGACGGCGACGGGGTACGCCACCTCCCCTCCGCCACGATCGGTGCCCTGCTGCTCGGGCCCGGAACCCGGGTCACCCACCAGGCCATGAGCCTCCTCGGTGAGAGCGGCGCGGCGGTGGTGTGGGTCGGTGAGCACGGCGTGCGGTGGTACTCCGGCGGGCGTGCGCTCAGCCGCTCCGCGCACCTCGTCGAAGCCCAGGCGGTCCTGTGGGCCAACCCGCGCAGCCGACTGGCAGTCGCGCGCGCCATGTACCGCAAACGCTTCCCCGACGAAGACCCCGACGGGTGCAGTCGCCGACGACTCCTGGGCCTGGAAGGCGACCGCGTCAAAGCCTGCTACCGGCGCGAGGCCGCCCGTACCGGCGTCACCTGGCGCGGACGCCGCTACACCCCGGGCGACTTCACCTCCGGCGACGTTCCCAACCAGGCCGTCACCGCAGCCGGCCAATGCATGTACGGCGTAGCCCAGACCGTCATCGCCGCACTCGGCTGCTCACCCGGCCTCGGCTTCGTCCACTCCGGACACGAACTGTCCTTCGCACTCGACATCGCCGACCTCTACAAAACCGAGATCGGCATCCCCGTCGCCTTCGAAACCGTCGCCGAGGACGAGGAGGACATCGGCCCCCGGGTCCGCCGCGCCCTGCGCGACCGCATCCACACCACCGGCCTCCTCGACCGCTGCGTCGACGACATCCGTGAACTCCTCAGCCCCGGCGCGCCCACCCCCCACACGGCAGGCCGCGGTGAGGCCCCCGACCACACGGGCTACGACGAGCCGCTCCGGGACCGCGTCACCCTCCAGGGTGACGGCGGCACCGAGGTGGAGTCCGGACGCAACCACGGCGACGGGATCATCTGGTGACAGTCATCGTCCTCACCAACTGCCCTGCCGGACTTCGAGGGTTCCTCACACGCTGGCTGCTGGAGATCTCCCCCGGCGTCTTCGTCGGAAGCCCGTCCACCCGCATCCGCGACGCCCTGTGGGCAGAGGTCAAGGAGTACGCCGGCCAGGGCCGCGCGCTACTCACCCACACCACCGACAACGAACAGGGCTACACCTTCGAAACCCACGACCATCACTGGCACCCCGTCGACCACGAAGGCCTCACCCTCATCCGCCGCCCCACCGACACCCCAGCCCATCGCGTCGCTGCTCCACCCCGCAAAGGCTGGAGCAAAGCCGCCCGACGCCGCCGCTACGGCGGCTGAAGCCGCCCGGTGAAGGCCAACCGCCACCATGTCCCCTCAACTCCTAGGCCGCGTCATTCCCTCATTAGACTGGCCCTGCTGGACATCTCCAGCAGGAGGGCGGTCGCCTTCCCCGGCATACTCCTCACACGCGTGGGGATGGTCCCTACCCGGGCACAAGGGAGCGGGTGGCCGTTCCAGTGCTCCCCGCCGCTGCGGGGCTTCCCGGGCCCAGCCTGCCGCCCCGCCGCCAGAGGTGCCCCGAGCAGGCTGGGCCTCCGGCACACGAGCCCTGCGCCGCAGCACCAGGTGTACGCCTCCGGCCTGACCACAGTGGTCACAGCACATGGACACCGAGCACATCTTCAGCCACCCAAGAGCCACGCCAAACATGGCAAACGCCAAGAACGTAATCATTTCGCCCCTTCGGTACTTCCGCTGCCTCACCGGGCGCCCCCAGCCGCCGACGCGCAGCAGGATGTCCTACTCCTGACGAATCGTCAAATGCCTGATCGACACGATCACTCGTGCCCGGGTAGTTACTCACCCTGTGGCGATGCGCGCGGAGTTTGCCGACGTGCGCACTGGTGCGCCGTCGCTGGCCGCGCTCCGCCCGCAGGGCAACCTCGTATCCCCAGGTCGTCGCGTCGCGACGCGCCACGGCGGACTGGCCACGATGCTCGTGACCGGTTGCGCACGCAGCAGCGACCGCCTGCCGCTCCACAGACCGCTCCCGGGGGAGCTGGAAGTGAAATGTCCGAATCTCCAATAGTTGCTCAATGCGGCCACCCGCCGCCCTAAACCCCCAGCTCACCAAGCCTGCTCCCCACGCACGCGGGGATGGTCCCCGGAGTGTCCTGAAGGAGCGGCATCCGGTGCGCTGCTCCCCACGCACGCGGGGATGGTCCCGCCGTCAACCGCTGGGACTCCAACTGGCGGCGCTGCTCCCCACGCACGCGGGGATGGTCCCCCACCTCATTGATCAAGATGAGATTGCCGGTGCTGCTCCCCACGCACGCGGGGATGGTCCCCCCTCCTCAGCTCAGCGCCGCGACGACCGCAGCTGCTCCCCACGCACGCGGGGATGGTCCCCAGGGCCGGGGCGGCGGCACCCACGGCGCCCTCTGCTCCCCACGCACGCGGGGATGGTCCCGTGGAGCTGCCGGCCGACCCCCTCCAGCACCACTGCTCCCCACGCACGCGGGGATGGTCCCGGCGTCGTCCACGTCCGCCGGCACGATGAAGACTGCTCCCCACGCACGCGGGGATGGTCCCGGGGGATCAAGGGCCGGCCTCGGGGAGCGCTCCTGCTCCCCACGCACGCGGGGATGGTCCCGGGGGATTGAGGGCCGGCCTCGGGGAGCGCTCCTGCTCCCCACGCACGCGGGGATGGTCCCGCGCGCTTCACGTTGTCGAGGGCGCGCTGGTAGCTGCTCCCCATGCACGCGGGGATGGTCCCGACTAGCCCGACGCCGGTAAGCGCAACGATGTCTGCTCCCCACGCGCGCGGGGATGGTCCCCGACAGGGGCTCTACTCCTTGACGGGAGTCCACTGCTCCCCACGCACGCGGGGATGGTCCCGTGCGGAACTACTGCAACCACGTCCGGGCGCTCTGCTCCCCACGCACGCGGGGATGGTCCCAACTGCCGGTCGCCGCGGTCGTCCGGGTAGTACTGCTCCCCACGCACGCGGGGATGGTCCCTCGCCACCGGCGACGACGGCACGGGTACCGCCCTGCTCCCCACGCACGCGGGGATGGCCCCTGGTCGTACTGTTCGTGCCAGACCACGGCTGCCTGCTCCCCGCGCACGCGGGGATGGTCCCGTGATGAGTTGGCGGGGCTTAAGGCAGGTGAACTGCTCCCCGCGTACGCGGGGATGGCCCCTTCGACGACCCGGAAGTCGATGAAGCCGGGTGCTGCTCCCCGCGTGCGCGGCCAGGTGCCGCGGGGGCGGCATTGCGGGCGGAACTGAAGTGCCGGCGCAAGCTGATGGCCATCCTCGACCAGTCTGGTCTGTGAGGAGCGAGTGGGCTCGGCGCCCCTTCACTCGTGTGGGCCGCGTCGCTCAGTCCTGGTGACCGGTGCGTGCCTGCGGTCGATCGTACTGACGTCCTCTCAAAGGTGATCACTTCCAGATTCGTCGAGGGCGGGGGCGGCATTGCGGGCGGAACTGAAGTGCCGGCGCAAGCTGATGGCCATCCTCGACCAGTCTGGTCTGTGAGGAGCGAGTGGGCTCGGCGCCCCTTCACTCGTGTGGGCCGCGTCGCTCAGTC
>NZ_VJYK02000246.1 GCF_007097205.2 Streptomyces alkaliterrae | reverse complement strand
CCGCCGGACCGGGCGGGGTGGGCGCTGCCGCCGCGACGCCGGGCGGCGGCTCCGGCATGGGTTCGCCGGCGGCCGGCGCGGGACGGCTGGTTCCCGGGACCCAGGCCGAACCATCCCAGTAGCGGATATATCCCGGGATGGACGGATCGGGGTAATAACCCGCGGTGGTGCTGCCGTTGGCAGATCCTGAGGGAGGCGCGCTCATCAGTCCGGTCCCGTATCTACTTGGCCACAGGGTGTGCTTCGCTGCCGGATGCCAGCGCATCACGGCTGCGGGGTCAACATCTACCAGAATGCCGCCGCCCGGCGCCCGGTCCGCCGTGTCTTCCGGCCTTCCGGAGTCCTGGCTTCCGCTTCCGACAGCCGCCGGGTACGCCGCACCGCACCGCGCCACGGCCCGCGCCGCCCCGCCCCGACGTGCGGTTCGTCGCGCTCGGAGCCGCTCCGGCCGCCGCCCGAAAAGTGGAGCGAGAAATTCCTGCGAAACCCGCGTAATGATCCGCGACCGGTCCTCTCTCCATCTGTGCGAGACCCGACCGGGAGAGAGGATGCCCACGATGGAGACCGTCATCGAACGTGAGATGGAACTGCGGCTGGTGGTCACGCGGGACCGCAGCGTCGGCCTGCCGGCACGCTTCACCTACCGCACCGGCGACCCGTACGCCGTGCACGTGTCCTTCCACATCGACACACCGCAGCCGGTGCACTGGACGTTCGCCCGGGAGCTGTTGGTGGAGGGGGTGTTCCGGCCCTGCGGGCACGGCGACGTGCGGGTGTGGCCGACGAAGGTGAAGGGGCGGAACGTGATCTGCCTGGCTCTGAACTCCCCCGACGGCGAGGCCCTGGTGGAGGCGCCCTCGGTGCCGCTGGCGGCGTGGCTGGAGCGGACGCTCCGCGTGCTGGCCCCCGGCGACGAGGCGTCCGAGCTGGGCATCGACGAGGGCCTGGCGGCGCTGCTCGCCCCGGCCGGCGGCGGAGAGGACCCGTTCCCCTTCGACGGCCGGCCGACGGACGAGCCCGGCGAGCCCGGTGCGTGACGGCCCCCGCGACGGTGCCGAGGTGCCGGTCAGAAGAGCTTGCCCGGGTTGAGCAGTCCGAGCGGGTCGAACACCTCCTTCACCCCTCGCTGGAGTTCGATCCCGACCGGACCGATCTCCCGGGCCAGCCACTCCTTCTTCAGCACACCGACGCCGTGTTCGCCGGTGATGGTGCCGCCGAGTTCGAGGCCGAGCGCCATGATCTCGTCGAACGACAACCGGGCCCGGGCGGACTCCTCGGGGTCGGCCGCGTCGAAGCAGACGGTGGGGTGGGTGTTGCCGTCCCCGGCGTGCGCGCACACGCCGATGGTCAGCCCGTGGCGTTCCGCGATGGCGGCGACGCCGTCCAGCATGTCGGCGAGCCGGGCGCGCGGCACGCACACGTCGTCGATCATCGTCGTGCCCTTGACCGCCTCCAGGGCGACCAGCGCCGAACGCCTGGCCTTCATCAGCAGCTCGGACTCGGCGGCGTCCTCGGCCGGTACCACCTCCACGGCGCCGGCCGCCTCGCAGAGCAGGGCGACGGCCCGCAGGTCGCCCGCCGGGTCGGCGGTGTCGAACCCGGCGAGCAGCAGGGCCTCGGTGGTCTCGGGCAGGCCCATCCGGGTGAGGTCGTTGACGGCCCGCAGCGTCGTGCGGTCCATCAGTTCCAGTACGGCCGGGGTGTGTCCGTCGGCCATAATGCGGCAGACGGCGTCGCCGGCGGCCCGCGCGGAGGGGAACTCGGCGGCCAGCACGAGCGTCCGCGGCGGCCGGGGGCGCAGCGCGAGCACGGCCTTGACCACCACTCCCAGGCTGCCCTCGGAGCCCACGAACAGCCGGGTGAGGTCGTATCCGGCGACGCCCTTGGCGGTGCGGCGGCCGGTGTGGAGCAGCCGCCCGTCGGCCAGGACGACCTCCAGGCCCAGGACGTACTCGGCGGTGACCCCGTACTTGACGCAGCACAGCCCGCCGGAGGCGGTGCCGATGTTGCCTCCGATCGTGCACTGCTCCCAGCTGGAGGGGTCGGGCGGATAGCACAGGCCGTGCTCGGCCACGGCCCGCGAGAGCGCCGCGTTGACCACGCCCGGTTCGACGACGGCGATGCGTTCGACCGGGTCGACCTCCAGGATGCGGTCCATCCGCAGCAGCGACAGCACTATGCAGCCGTCGGAGGCGTTGGCCCCGCCGGACAGCCCGGTACGGGCCCCCTGCGGCACGACGGGCGTGCGGGTGGCGGTCGCGGTGCGCATGACGTGCTGGACCTGCTCGACCGTTCTGGGCAGGACGACCACGGCCGGCTCGCCGGGCGGGCAGAAGCCCGCCATGTCACCGGCGTAGGCACGGGTGACGTCGGGGTCGGTGAGCACCGCGTCGGCCGGGAGTCCGTCCAGCAACCGCTCGATCAGGTCCGCCATGCGCCCAAGCCTGGCACCGCCGGGCCCGCCCGACAACACACGACCCGCGCCTGTGGACAACTCGGCCCCGGCCCCGCGGCGGCCGTGCGGCCCCGGGGGAACTGGCGTCCCACCGGGGCCGGTTGAAGAACGGCGGAGCTCGTCGGGGCTCAGAGGTTGCCGCGGCGCTCCTGCTCGCGCTCGATGGCCTCGAAGAGCGCCTTGAAGTTGCCCTTGCCGAAGCCCATCGAGCCGTGCCGCTCGATCATCTCGAAGAAGACCGTCGGCCGGTCCTGCACCGGCTTGGTGAAGATCTGGAGCAGGTAGCCGTCCTCGTCGCGGTCGGCGAGGATCTTGAGCTCGCGCAGCTCGTCGATCGGCACCCGGGTGTCGCCGACCCACTCGCCGAGTGTGTCGTAGTAGGTGTCCGGCACGTCGAGGAACCGCACGCCGGCGGCGCGCATGCTGCGGACGGTGGAGACGATGTCGTTCGTGGCGAGCGCGATGTGCTGGACGCCGGGACCGCCGTAGAACTCCAGGTACTCGTCGATCTGCGACTTCTTCTTGGCGATGGCCGGCTCGTTGATCGGGAACTTCACCTTCTTGGTGCCGTCCGCGACCACCTTCGACATGAGCGCCGAGTACTCGGTGGCGATGTCGTCGCCGACGAACTCCTTCATGTTGGTGAAGCCCATGACCCGGTTGTAGAAACCGACCCACTCGTTCATCTTGCCCAGCTCGACGTTGCCCACGCAGTGGTCGATCGCCTGGAACGTGCGCTTGGCGGGCGGCGCCACGATCGGCTCGGCGGCGACGTAGCCCGGCAGGTAGGGGCCGTCGTAGCCGGAGCGGTCGACGAGGGTGTGGCGGGTCTCGCCGTAGGTGGCGATCTGCGCCACCACGACGGTGCCGTGCTCGTCCTTCAGCTCGTACGGCTCGGTCAGCCCGGTGGCACCGTGCTCGACGGCGTGCGCGTAGGCCTTGCGGGCGTCCGGCACCTCGATGGCGAGGTCGACGACGCCGTCACCGTGCGCGGCGACGTGCTCGACGAGGAAGCGGCCCCAGTCGGTGCTCGCCTTGATGACCGAGGTGAGGACAAAGCGCGCCGCGCCGGACTCCAGCACGTAGCTGGCGGTCTCCCGGTTGCCGTTCTCCGGCCCGGAGTAGGCGACGAGCTTCATCCCGAAGGCGGTCGAGTAGTAGTGCGCGGCCTGCTTGGCGTTGCCCACGGCGAAGACGACCGCGTCCATGCCCTTCACCGGGAAGGGGTCGTCCTGGCGGGGGGTCTGGAGGGTGGGGGTGTTCGGCTCAGTCATGGCCGCAGGTTCCCGCCGAACCGCATGATGCGCAATAGTTTCGATTTCCATTGGACAATCCGTCCAGTGGTCTGGCGGTATCGTCGGTCCATCTGTACATGATGACCACCGCACGGTGTGCCATGGAGAAGGGAGCCGCGCGTGGGCGTGGACCGACTGGACGGACGACTGATCCAACTGCTCGCCGAGGAGCCGCGCGTCGGCGTGCTGGAGGCCTCCCGGCGGCTTGGCGTCGCCAGGGGAACGGTACAGGCCCGGCTCGACCGGCTGCAGTCGTCCGGGGTGATCCGGGGTTTCGGCCCGGAGGTGGACCCGGCGGCGCTCGGCTACCCCGTCACCGCGTTCGCGACGCTGGAGATCAAACAGGGTCAGGGGCAGGATGTCCGGGCCCATCTGGCGACCGTGCCGGAGGTGCTGGAGCTGCACACCATCACCGGGCACGGCGACATGCTGTGCCGCCTCGTCGCCCGCTCCAACGCCGACCTGCAACGCGTCATCGACCGGGTCGTCGGCTTCGCCGGGATCGTGCGGGCGTCCACCGCGATCGTGATGGAGAACCCGGTCCCGCTGCGGATCATCCCGCTCGTCCGGCAGGCGGCGGGCATCTCCCAGCCGCCGGAAGCTCCGCCCGCGGGCGACGACCGCTGAAGGCCGGTTCGAGCGGAACTCAGCAGCTCGGGACCCGGCCGCCGTCACCGAGCGCCTTCAGCGCGTCGATCGCACCCTTCAGCGTGCGGACCGGGACGAGCCGCAGCCCGTCGGGCCGCTCGGCCTTCGCCGCGGCGCACTCGGCCTCCGGCACGAGGAACACCGTCGCGCCGTCGCGCCGCGCGGCCTGCGTCTTCAGCGGCACCCCGCCGACCGGCCCGACCGTGCCGTCGGCCCGGATCGTGCCGGTCCCGGCGATCACCCGCCCGCCGGTCAGCTCGCCGCCACGGCCGTCGCCGTCCAACGTCTCCACCAGCCCCAGAGCGAACAGCAGGCCGGCGCTCGGCCCGCCGATGTCCTCCAGGCGCAGCTCGACGTCGACGTCGTCCGTGGAGAGGCGGAGCTGACGCAGCGCCGCGCTCACCGCCGCGTTCTGTGACTTCTCCATCTGCGCCGCGTTGTGCCGCCGGATCTCCGCCGGGGAGTTCCCGGTCGGGTAGACGGCCTCCTTCGGCATCACCGCGCGGTCCCGCGCGAACCAGCCGGAGACCACGTCCGCGAGCCTGACCGGGGTCTCCGGCGTCGTCGCGGCGATCGTGGTCATCAGCAGCCTGCCGTCCGCGCCGCGCTCGGCCGTCTCCCGGCCACTGACCGTGATGACCGGTTCGCCGCGGTGCTCGCCGAGCACGTCGGCCGTGACACCGGGCTGGGCCACGGCGAACGGCAGCGGCGCCAGCGCGGCCACCGCCAGCAGGCCGGCCACCGGAACGGCACACAGCGCGAGGACGGTACGGCGAGGAGGCGCGGGGCGAGAGCTCACCCCAGCAATCTAGAACACCCACCGCCGCCACGGTGGCCAGGGGCGCCGCGCCGTGGCCGCGACGCCGCTCAGCGCGGGGTGGCCATGCTCAGCGCAGGGCGTCCGACACCTCGCGGGCCGCCGCCACCACCCGGTGGCCGATTCGCTCGGGTACGGATTCGGACAACATCACCACACCCACGCTGCCCTCGATCCCGCTCACCCCGAGCAGCGGCGCCGCCGCGCCACTGGCGCCGGCCTCCAGCTCCCCGTGGGTCAGCACAAAGCCGCCGTCCGTCAGCAGCTCCTCGGTGGGCACCGCCGAGTCGCCGTAGCCGTTGCGCGACACCGACATGCCGACGGCCGGCTCGGCACCGGCCGGCTCCAGTTCGCGCTGCCGACCGGCGAGGATCGCCCGCCCCGCCGCGCCCCGGTCCAGCGGATGCCGGAAACCGGTGCGGTAGGCGACGTGGTAGTCAGTCCAGCTCGGCTCGACGACGGCGACGGCCAGCGCCTCCTGGCCGTCCACGAGGGTCAGGTGCGCCGTCGCGCCTACCTCCTCGGCGAGCGAGCGGAGCGCCGGCAGCGCGGCCTCGCGCACCAGCGGGTGGACCTGCCGTCCCAGCCGCAGCACGCCGAGGCCCACCCGGGCGCGGCCGCCCAGGTCGCGGCGTATCAGCGCGTGCTGTTCCAGGGTGGCCAGCAGTCGGTAGATGACGGTCCGGTTGACACCGAGCCGGTGGGACAGTTCGGTGACGGTCAGTCCGTGGTCGGTGTCGGCGAGCAGCTTGAGGACGCGTAGTCCCCGGTCGAGCGTCTGAGAAGTCTCCGCGGTCACGACGCCCCCTCCTCGGGTGAGTGGCGGCCTCCGACGTAAGCTCGTCGCTGCTGCTGTCCCGCGCGCAGGGCGTACCGGGAGGCCACCGGTCGGCGCTGTCAGGTCGTACCGGCTGCGCTCCGGGGCGGCGCTGCCACGGGGCGTGTGCGTGTCCGAAACCTAGCGGCGCGCTCCGCTTACCGGAAGACTCCGTCCAGAATCCGGGCGAGAGCCCGACGGCGAATTGCGGCCCCACGCGCCGATTGCCGGGAAACTCCCGGCGCGGAGGGGCGCACACGGGCCGCTCCGATCCGCGGACAGGCCCCCCGCTCAACGCATCCGGGTCGCCCACTCCTGCACCTTGGCGATGCGCTGCCGCAGCTGCCCGGCCGTCGCCTCGGCCGCCGGCGGGCCGCCGCACACCCGGCGCAGCTCGGTGTGGATCACGCCGTGCGGCTTGCCGCTCTGGTGCACGTACGCGCCGACCATCGTGTTGAGCTGCCGCCGCAGCTCCAGCAGCTCCTTGTGGGTGACGACCGGCCGCCGCTCTGCGGGGATCTCCGGGAGGTCGGCCTCGGCGTCCGGGCGCTTCCTGCTGTGCGCGATCTGCTTCGCCTGCCGCTTCTGGAGCAGCATCTGCACCTGGTCGGGCTCCAGCAGTCCGGGGATGCCGAGGTAGTCCTGCTCCTCCTCGCTGCCCGGGTGCGCCTGCATGCCGAACTCGGCGCCGTCGTACATCACGCGGTCGAAGACCGCGTCCGACTCCAGTGCCTCGAAGGGGAGTTGGTCCTGCTCACCGGTGTCCTCGTCCTGCTGCCGCTCGGCCTCCTTCAGCAGGTCGGCCTCCTCGGCGTACGGGTCGTCGTCGCCGCCCTTCTTCGGCTTGTCGAGCACGTGGTCCCGCTCGACCTCCATCTCGTGCGCGAAACCCAGCAGCATCGGGATCGTCGGCAGGAACACCGACGCCGTCTCGCCGCGCCGCCGGGACCGCACGAAGCGGCCGACGGCCTGCGCGAAGAACAGCGGCGTCGAGATCGTCGTCGCGTACACGCCGACGGCCAGCCGCGGCACGTCCACGCCTTCCGACACCATCCGCACGGCCACCATCCAGCGGTCGTCGGAGTCGCTGAACTCCTCGATGCGCTTGGAGGCGCCGGGGTCGTCCGAGAGGACAACGGTCGCCGCCCGCCCGGTGATCTCCCGGATCAGCTTGGCGTAGGCGCGCGCCGAGTCCTGGTCGGCGGCGATGACCAGGGCCCCGGCGTCGGGTATCGCCTTGCGCACCTCCGTCAGCCGCCGGTCCGCCGCCCGCAGCACGCTGGGCATCCACTCGCCGCGCGCGTCCAGCGCGGTGCGCCATGCCTGGGAGATCGCGTCCTTTGTCATCGGCTCGCCGAGCTTGGCCTCGATCTCGTCGCCGGCCTTGGTACGCCACCGCATGTTGCCGCTGTACGACAGGAAGATCACCGGGCGCACGACACCGTCGGCCAGCGCGCTGCCGTATCCGTAGGTGTAGTCGGCCACCGAGCGGCGGATGCCCTCGCCGTCCTCCGCGTAGCTCACGAACGGGATCGGGTTGGTGTCGGACCGGAACGGCGTACCGGTCAGTGCGAGCCTGCGCGTCGCCGGGTCGAACGCCTCGAAGCACGCCTCGCCCCAGGAGCGGGTGTCGCCGGCGTGGTGGATCTCGTCCAGGATGACCAGCGTCTTCCGCTGCTCGCACCGGTTCCGGTGCAGCATCGGCCGCACGCCGACACCGGCGTACGTCACCGCCACCCCGTGGTACTCGCGGCCCACCGGGCCCGCGCTGTATTCCGGGTCCAGCCTGATCCCTATCCGGGCGGCGGCCTCGGCCCACTGCTTCTTCAGATGCTCGGTCGGGGCCACCACGGTCACCTGCTGCACGACGTGGTGGTGCAGCAGCCACGACGCCAGCGTCAGCGCGAACGTCGTCTTACCGGCGCCGGGCGTCGCCACGGCCAGGAAGTCACGCGGCTGCTTCTGGAGGTACAACTCCATCGCGGCCTGCTGCCAGGCACGCAGCTTGCTGGCCGTTCCCCAGGGAGCGCGGCCGGGGAACGCCGGGGACAGATGGTGCGAGGTGGTGGTACTCACGGTCTCCGCGGGGCAGGTCTCGGCTACGACAACCGCGTCAGCCTACCGGCCCCCACCCCCGACCCCGGGCAACCG
>NZ_VJYK02000245.1 GCF_007097205.2 Streptomyces alkaliterrae | reverse complement strand
GACCCCGGCTCACCGCCCCTCCCGGCCTCCCACCTGCGCGGGGCGTCACAAACGCGTCACCGAGAGCCGTACGGCTCCCCTCCTGTGGCGCCGGACCCGCGCGCTGTGCAGGGTGGAGGCACGTCAACGCCCGCACCGGGCGGGCCACCGGGTACTTGCGCGATCCGCCCCGCACGTGTGGACTACGGCGAAGCACTGCCCCGTGTATCCGAGACATTCGCGTACACGCGGTCAGACGGGTACTTTCGCAACATGAACAGGAGGCAATCCGTGAGCGCGACCGCGGACCACGCGGAGGAGCGGACCAACCCTGCCGCGAGGCTGGGTATCCAGCCCGGACAGGTGGTCCAGGAGCTCGGTTACGACGAGGACACCGAGCAGTCACTTCGCGAGGGCATCGAGGCCATCACCGGCACCGAGCTGGTCGACGAGGACTACGACGATCTCGCCGACGCCGTCGTGCTGTGGTTCCGGGAGGATGACGGCGATCTGACGGACGCGCTGGTGGACGCCATCTCGCTGGTGGACGACGGCTCCCCGATCTGGCTGATGACGCCGAAGACCGGGCGCGACGGCTACGTCCAGCCGAGCGAGATCGGCGAGGCGGCCCAGACCGCCGGCCTCCAGCAGACCAAGCCCTTCGCCGTCGGCAAGGACTGGACGGGCAGCCGCCTGGTCACCCCGAAGGCGAGCCGCGCCGGCAAGGCCTGAGCGCGTCGTCACACATCCGCCCGACGCCGGGCCGGCTCACCGCGAGTCGGCCCGGCGCACGCGTGGGCGGTCCTCCGGCCGGAATCCACGGGGTCCGCTCCGGCGCCCCGCCGTCACGGCTTAGTGTGGGCCCGTCAGTCTGACCCCCAAACGGAGGGACCACTCGATGGCCATCGAGGTCGGCACCAAGGCCCCGGATTTCGAGCTGCGCAACCAGCACGGCGAGTCCGTCCGTCTCTCGGACTTCCGCGGTGAGAAGAACGTCGTCCTGCTCTTCTACCCGTTCGCCTTCACCGGAGTGTGCACCGGTGAGCTGTGCGCGCTGCGCGACGAGCTCCCGACGTTCGTCAGCGACGACGTCCAGCTGCTCGCCGTCTCCTGCGACTCCCCGTTCTCGCTGCGGATCTTCGCCGAGCAGGAGAACCTCGGTTACCCGCTGCTGTCGGACTTCTGGCCGCACGGCGAGGCCGCCCGCGCCTACGGAGTCTTCGACGAGGAGAAGGGCTGCGCGGTCCGCGGCACCTTTGTCATCGACAAGGAGGGCCTGGTGCGCTGGACGGTCGTCAACGGCCTGCCCGACGCCCGCGACATCAACGACTACGTCAAGGCTCTCGAGCAGCTCTGACCCGGGCGCGCCTCGGCGGCTCTGACCTGGGACTGCGGGCCAATGTCACCCCGCGTGCGGGAACCGGCGACCGGGGTCGGCTCGTTGCTCCAGACGGCATCCGTAGCCAGTGGGCCGGCGCACACCGTCCGGCCGCACGTACACAGAAACGAATTTTGGAGGGACTCGTGGGAGTCAGCCTCAGCAAGGGCGGCAACGTCTCGCTGACCAAGGAAGCCCCGAACCTGACCGCCGTGCTCGTCGGTCTTGGCTGGGACTCGCGCACCACCACCGGTGCGGACTTCGACCTGGACGCCAGCGCCCTGCTGGCCGACGGGTCCGGCAAGGTCAACAAGGACCAGAACTTCGTGTTCTTCAACAACCTGAAGAGCCCGGACGGTTCGGTCGAGCACACCGGTGACAACCTCACCGGTGACGGCGACGGCGACGACGAGGTCATCAAGGTCAACCTCGCGGCGGTCCCGGCCGACGTCGAGAAGATCGTCTTCCCGGTCTCGATCTACGAGGCCGAGGCCCGGCAGCAGAGCTTCGGCCAGGTCCGCAACGCCTACATCCGCGTGGTGAACCAGGCCGACGGCAACGAGCTGGCCCGCTACGACCTCACCGAGGACGCCTCCACCGAGACCGCCATGGTCTTCGGTGAGCTGTACCGGCACGGCGCCGAGTGGAAGTTCCGGGCCATCGGCCAGGGTTACGCCTCCGGCCTGCGCGGCATCGCCCAGGACTTCGGCGTCAACGTCTGAAACTCCGGGCGCGGCCCGTCGGCCGCACCTGATCACGGCAGCTTCCGGCGCCGCAGACTTCCGAGTTCGGGAGGTGTGCGGCGCCGGACGGCTTGGCAAGACTGTCGCAATACCGGGCGCAAACACCGGGCGCAATCACCGGGGAGAGGACCAGGACATGGGTGTCACGCTCGCCAAGGGAGGAAACGTCTCCCTCTCGAAGGCCGCGCCGAACCTCACACGGGTGGAGATCGGCCTGGGCTGGCAGGCCCGCGCCACCACCGGAGCGGACTTCGACCTGGACGCGAGCGCGCTGCTGTGCGCCGGCGGCCGGGTGCTGGGAGACGAGTACTTCGTCTTCTACAACAACCTGAAGAGCCCCGACGGCTCGGTCGAGCACACCGGCGACGAACTCGTCGGCGGTACCGGCGGAGGTGACGACGAGACCGTCCTGGTGGACCTCACCCTGGTCCCGCCGCAGGTCGACAAGATCGTCTTCGCCGTCTCGATCCACGACGCGGACGCCAGGCGGCAGACGTTCGGACAGGTGACCAACGCCTACATCCGCGTGGTGAACCAGGCCGACGGCAACGAGCTGGCCCGTTACGACCTCACCGAGGACGCCTCCAGCGAGACCGCCATGCTCTTCGGCGAGCTGTACCGTTACGGGCAGGAGTGGAAGTTCCGTGCGGTGGGCCAGGGGTACGCTTCGGGGCTGCGTGGTATCGCCCTAGACTTCGGCGTCAACGTGGCCTGACGCCGCCACGAGACTGTGGTCCGGCCGCGCTGGGTGCGCGGGGGATCTCCATGAGAGAGATTGGGTAACCCAGTGGTTCTGAGAACCTTCGGCTGGTCCTTCGGCGTGACTGCCGCGGGACTCGCGGCAGCCGCCTACTTCTGGGGTTGGGAGGGGTTCGCCATCGTGGCGATCCTCTCCATCCTCGAGATCTCGCTGTCGTTCGACAACGCGGTGGTCAACGCCAGCATCCTGAAGAAGATGAACGCGTTCTGGCAGCGCATCTTCCTCACCATCGGCATCCTGATCGCCGTCTTCGGTATGCGCCTGGTCTTCCCGGTGGCCATCGTCGCGATCAGCGGAAAGGTCGGGCCGATCGAGGCCGTCCAACTGGCGCTGAAGCAACCGGAGACGTACGAGCAGATGGTCACCGACGCGCACGCGGGCATCGCGGCGTTCGGCGGCATGTTCCTGCTGATGATCTTCCTCAACTTCCTGTTCGACGAGCGTGAGCACAAGTGGATTCCGTGGCTTGAGCGTCCGCTCGGCCGGCTGGGCAACGTCGACGGCCTCGCCGTCTGCGTGGCGCTGATCGCCCTCCTCGGCACGGCCGTTGTCATGGCGCCGCAGGCGCATGTCTTCGGCGGACACGAGGACAAGGCGTCCACCGTGTTGCTGGCCGGCGTCGCCGGCCTGGTCACCTACCTCCTGGTCAACGGGCTCTCCAGCCACTTCGAGAACAAGCTGGAGGAGGACGAGGAGCGCGAGCACGAACTGGAGGAGGCCGCCAAGGCGTCCGGCGAGAAGCCGAAGAGCGCGGTCGGACTCGCGGGCAAGGCGGCGTTCTTCCTCTTCCTCTACCTCGAGGTCCTGGACGCCTCGTTCTCCTTCGACGGTGTCATCGGCGCCTTCGCCATCACCAACCACATCTTCTGGATGGCGCTCGGCCTCGGTATCGGCGCGATGTACGTGCGTTCGCTCACCGTCTACCTGGTCCGCGAGGGCACCCTTGACGACTACGTCTACCTGGAGCACGGCGCGCACTACGCGATCGGCGCCCTCGCCATGATCCTGCTGGTGACCGTCCGTTGGGAGATCCACGAGGTCATCACCGGCCTGCTGGGAGTCGCGCTGATCGGACTCTCCTTCCTCTCCTCGGTCCGGCACAACCGCCTCGGCGGCGGCGACGGCGGAGACGACGAGGGGGAGAAGGAACCACCAGCGGCGGTCCTGACAACAAAGGTCTGAACGTCCGTTATGTGAACACTGGGCAAAAACGTGTGTCACATCGGCCCGTATGCGGAACGCTGAACTGCGGGGCGGCTGTGGTGGGCCCGGGAGCCGACTCCCGGCGCCGAGGCCACCAGCCGCCCCGTGGCGGTTTCCGGTACGGGAAGACGGGATTGGGGGCACACATGGTCTCCCTGTGGGAGCACCTTCGCACCGGTGGCGGCACCCGGGGCCAAAGCTTCGACATGCTCGGCTCGGGTCACTCCACCGAACTCACCAAACGCAACCCGACCCTGTCGCTGACCAAACAGGGCGCGGCGGCCGGCACCATGAGGGTCAACCTGAGCTGGCAGATGCGCACCCCCGACCTCAACGAGCGCCAGCGCCGCCGCGGTTCACTCCGCCACCCGCTGCAACTGCTCAAACCCGAGCCCATCAGCGGCCACACCCAGGGCATGGTCAACGTCGACCTCGACCTGGCCTGCATGTACGAACTGGCCGACGGCACCAAGGGGGTCGTCCAGCCGCTGGGCGAACTGCTCGGCAGCATGAACGAGCCGCCCTACATCAAGCTCACCGGCGACGACCGCTTCGGCTCGGGCTCCGGCGAGACCCTGTACATCAACCTCGACCACGCCGACAAGATCAAACGGCTGCTGGTGTTCGTCTACGTCTACGACAGCACGCCCGCCTTCGAACGCACCAACGCCGTGGTCACCCTCGTCCCGAGCAACGGCCCGCAGATCGAGGTCCGGCTCACCGAGCGCGCCCCGGAGGCCCGTTCCGTGGCGGTCATGCTCATAGAGCACGAAAAGGACGAGCTGGTCGTACGCCGCGAGGTCCGCTACGTCTACGGGTACCAGGCCGACCTCGACCGGCTCTACGGCTGGGGCATGACCTGGGGCCGCGGCTACAAGTGACCGGCCCCCGCCGCCACCCGCCGCCCCGCCGCGCTCAGCGGTCGACGAACTGCGGGCCCTGCGGCGGCAGCGTGAACGCCGGGTCCGGCTGCGGCGGATAGCCGTACGCCGGCGCCACGGGCTGGACGGGCGGGTACCCGTACGCCGGTCCGGGCGGCTGGGCCGGCGGCTGCGGATAGCCGTAGCCCGCCACCGGCGCGGCCACCGTCGGATGCGGCGGCTCGGGGGAGAGCGGCTGCGGCGGCTCCGGCGGCGGGGGAGGCGTCGGCACCGGATCGGGTGCCGGCGTCGGCTCGGGCCGCGGGCGCGGCTCCGGACGCGGCACGGGCACCGGCTCCGGGTCGGGCAGGTCCGGCTCCGGAGGAGGCGGCGGAACCGTCTCCTCCTCCTCGGCCGCACGCGGCTCCGGCACCTCGGCCGACGGCTCCCCGGCCGACTCCCCGGTCGTCGCGTCGTCCTCCTCCGGAGAGTCGTCGACGGAGACGCCGTACTCGGTGGCCAGGCCCACCAGCCCGCTCGTGTAGCCCTGACCGAGCGCGCGGAACTTCCAGCCGTCCCCGCGCCGGTACAGCTCGCCGCAGATCAGCGCCGTCTCCTCGCCGGTCTCCGGCTCCATGTCGAACAGCGCGATGGTCTCGCCCCCGGCGGCGTCCCGCAGCAGCAACCGCAGCCCGCCCGGCACCTGGGCGAACGTGCCGCCGTCGGCGGAGGCGGTCAGCAACACGCGCTCCACCGAGGCGTCGAGACCCGCCAGATCCGCCTCGACCGTGTCCGCCAGGCCCTCCGGCTCCCTGGTCTTCGCCAGGTGCCTGACCAGCCCGGACGGGTGGCGGGGCTGGTTGTAGAAGACGAAGTCGGCGTCACCGCGCACCCGGTCGCCGGGCCCCAGCAACAGCGCGGAGGCGTCCACGTCGGGCACGCCGGGACCGTCCGACCAGCGCAGCACCGCGCGCACGGCTGACGCGTACAGCTGGATGTTCGATCCCTTGGTCATCGCGTGCGTCATGGCTGACATCCTGCCTCCTCCACCGCGCCTCGACAACGCGGGACGGGCCGACCGGGCCACCGGCCATCGGCGACGCAACCGGGGCACGGCGGTGACACGACGGTTACAGCCGCTTCACCACACTTTCCCCGACGGGTGGGACAACCGCTCGTACCTCGCACGTACGATTGCCGGTCGGAACTCACCGGCACACGCGGGTCGGAGCACACAGAAAGAATCGGGGGTGCCATGCGCCATTTCCGGCACATCGGGCCAGACGCGCGGCAGGCTCTCTTCCACCGCCAGCCCGGCGAGTTCACCGCCGACTCCCCGGCCCGGACGCTGTCCGTGGCCCTGGGCGCCACCCTCTACAGCCCGGCGACCCGCCCCCACCTCGCCGCCGACATCACCAAACAGGCCGCGACCAGGGGCGTCGTCTCCATGGTGCTGTGCCTGGAGGACTCCATCGCCGACGCCGACGTCGACGCGGCCGAGGAGAACCTGGTCCGCCAGTTCGCAGAACTCGCCTCCGGCGCCGACGGGAGTCGCGAGCTGCCGCTGCTGTTCGTCCGCGTCCGGGAACCGGACCAGATCACCTCGCTGACCGGCCGACTCGGCGACCACGCCCGACTCCTCAGCGGCTTTGTGCTGCCGAAGTTCACCGAGGAACGCGGACTGCCCTTCCTCGAGGCGCTGACCGTCGCCGAAGCGAACGTCGGCCGCCGGCTCTACGCCATGCCCGTCCTGGAATCCCCCGAACTGCTCTACCTGGAGACCCGCGCCGAGACCCTCGCCGGCATCCGGCGCGCCGTCACCAAGTACCGCGACAACGTCCTCGCGCTGCGGCTCGGCGTCACCGACTTCTGCTCCGCGTACGGGCTGCGCCGCACCCCGGACATGACCGCCTACGACGTCAAGCTCGTCGCCACCGTCATCGCCGACGTCGTCAACGTGCTCGGCCGCCACGACGGCAGCGGGCTCACCGTCACCGGACCGGTGTGGGAGTACTTCCGCCCGCAGGAGCGCATGTTCAAGCCCCAGCTGCGACGCAGCCCCTTCCTCGCCGGCGGCGCCGACGACCTGCGGGCCGAACTCATCGAGCAGGACATGGACGGCCTGCTCCGCGAGACCCAGCTCGACCGGGTCAACGGCCTCCTCGGCAAGACCTGCATCCACCCCAGCCACGTGGCGCCCGTCCACGCCCTGTCGGTCGTCAGCCACGAGGAGTACAGCGACGCCACCGACATACTCCGTCCCGAACGCGGCGGCGGCGGAGTCCTGCGATCCGTGTACACCAACAAGATGAACGAGGTGAAGCCCCACCGGGCCTGGGCGGAACGCACGCTGCTCAGGGCCGAGGTCTTCGGAGTCGCCCGCGAGGACGTGGACTTCGTCGACCTGCTGGCGGCGAGCCTCGTATGAGCGAGCGAGTGAGCGGCGTGACACACAGTCAGCACACCCCCCAGGCGACCGGCGAGAGGGCCACCGTGCCCGCGCCACGACCCGCCGACGACCCCGCCGGAGTATGGACCGGACGGTGGGTCGCCGACCGGCTCGGCGTCGACCTCGTCGGCCAGGGCCTGCGCGACCTCCTCGGCCTCGCCGTCCGCCGCAACCCCCGGCGCGCCCACCTCCTCGTCTCCGACGTGCTCGGCAAGCACGTACCGCAGCTGCCCGACGTCGTCTACGGCGCCGGCCTCGGCCTCGGCCACCGGGTACGGGACCTGCTCGGCGACACCGACGGCGCCCGGGCCGTCGTCCTCGGCTACGCCGAGACCGCCACCGGCCTCGGCCAGTGCGTCGCCGACGGCATGGGCGCCGCCGACCACCTGCACTCCACCCGACGCCCCGTACCCGGCGCCCGGGCCGCCGGCGGCTTCGAGGAGGAGCACTCCCACCACACCTCCCACCTGCTGCTCCCCGAGGACCCGCGACTCCTCACCGGAGACGGCCCCCTCGTCCTCGTCGACGACGAACTCTCCACCGGCCGCACCGTGCGCAACACCATGGCCGCCCTGCACGCCGCCAACCCGCGCCCGCGGTACGTCGTCGCCTCCCTGGTCGACCTGCGCTCCGAGGCGGACCGCGCCGAACTGGCGAAGTTCGCCGCCGACCTGGGCGCCCGCGTCGACGTCGTCGCACTCGCCACCGGCAGCGTCACCCTCCCCGACGACGTGCTCGAACGCGGCGCCGCACTTGTCGCCGCCCAGCCCGAGCCGCCCAGCACACCACCCGGCGACCCGGCCACCGCGCACCGCGTCGACCTCGGCTGGCCGCTCGGCCTGCCCGACGGCGGCCGGCACGGCTTCACCCCCGC
>NZ_VJYK02000244.1 GCF_007097205.2 Streptomyces alkaliterrae | reverse complement strand
CCGGCGGCCCCGGCCCCTGGCAGCCGCCCGCCCGCCACGTCGCGGACCGGTCCGCCGTCACCGCGCTGCCCTTCGGCACGACGTTCAACACCGGACACGGCACC
The DNA here is from genome assembly GCF_007097205.2 of Streptomyces alkaliterrae. Taxonomy (GTDB): domain Bacteria; phylum Actinomycetota; class Actinomycetes; order Streptomycetales; family Streptomycetaceae; genus Streptomyces; species Streptomyces alkaliterrae. The sequence continues at coordinate 8,177 of NZ_VJYK02000244.1, read as the reverse complement.
GCCTGGTACGAGGCCGGGCGGCGCGCCTCCGACACCGAGTGGAACCACCTCGGTCTCCAGGACCCGCTGCCCGCACGCCGTTGGGCGATCCACGGGAACGGGCCGAGGCCCACGGTCACGCTGGACTTCGCCGCCGCCTGGCACGGCGGTTCCAGCCTGCTGCTCGACGGCGCCGAGGGCTTCGACGGCGTACTGGAGCTCTTCCGCTGCCGACTCCCCGCCGGCCCGGACACGCGACTGACACTCGTCCACCGGGCCGAACCGGGCTCCGGCCCGGTGCGGGTGGCGGCCGCGTGGGCCACGGCGGAACCGGCCGAGCCCGGCGCCGCACCCGCGTTCCGCCACCACCCCGCGGCGACCGTGCGCGGCCCCGACGGCTGGACGACGTCGGTGCTGAGGCCGCGCCTCGCGGCGGGCTCGATGCTGCGCGCCCTGGCCGTCGGGCTGCGCGGCGTCGCGGGCCGCCCGGTCCGCTGGCGGCTGGGCGCGCTCACCGTCACCGACGGCCGCCCGTCCGCGCCCGGGGCCCCGACGGACGCCCGGATCACGGCCGCCGCCCGCCTCGGCGCAGACGAGGCCGAGGCCCGGTTGCGCTGGCGCGCGCCCCGGGGCGGGCCGTGCGCGGTGCACCACCACGAACTGCACCAGGTGCTGCCCGACGGCCGCCGTCGCTTCCTCGGCGGCACCGCCGGTGAGGCGTACTACCTGGGCTCGCTGCGTCGGGCGGCGGGCGAGCGCACCACCCGGGTGGAGATACGCGCCGTCTCCCACGCCCTCGTGCGCTCACCGGCGGTTGCCGTCGCACACCGCTGGTAAGGCCTCATCCGTGCTCGCGTCACGTCCCTCCCGCCCGCAGACCACAACCGGAGCCGCACACCATGCATGACGACCGCAGCATCGTGGAACACCGACTGCGCCGGGTCCTGGAGGAACGCCTCCGGCCGGCCGTCCACAGCTCGACCCGGCCGCTGACGGTGGAGCGCTGGGACGCCCCCGGCGAACCGGTGCCCGTCCGCGAGGGTCTGTCCGCCGCATACCGGCCCACCTCGGTGGGGGAGGAGTGGGGGCCGGCCTGGGGCACCACCTGGTTCAGGGTGACGGGCACGGTGCCCGCCGAGTGGGCCGGGCGGACGGTGGAGGCCGTGCTCGACCTGGGCTTCGACCGGGACATGCCGGGCTTCCAGTGCGAGGGCCTGGTCTACCGGGCCGACGGCGAGGTGGTGAAGGCGCTCAACCCGCGCAACGCGTGGGTGCGGCCGCCCGACGCGTCACCCGGCGGAACGGTCGAGCTGTACGTCGAGGCCGCCGCCAACCCGGTGCTCGCCGAGCACCGCCCCACCTACGAGGGGGACCGGCTCACCGCCTCCGACCGCCCGCTCTACCGGCTCGCCCGTATGGACCTGGCCGTCTTCGAGTCGCAGGTCTGGGAACTGGTCCAGGACCTGGACGTGCTCGGCGGCCTCATGCTGGAGCTGCCGGTGGAGGACGCCCGGCGCTGGGAGATCCTGCGGGCCGTGGAGTCGGCGCTGGACGCCGTCGACCTCGGCGACGTGCCCGGCAGCGCCGGGGCCGCCCGCGCCCGGCTCGCCGGGGTGCTCTCCGCGCCGGCCCGCGCCTCCGCGCACCGCGTCAGCGCGGTGGGCCACGCGCACATCGACTCCGCCTGGCTGTGGCCGCTGCGGGAGACGGTCCGCAAGGTCGCCAGGACCGCCTCCAACATGGTCGCGCTGATGGACGACCATCCCGAGTTCGTGTTCGCGATGTCCCAGGCCCAGCAGCTCGACTGGATCAAGGAGCACCGGCCGGAGGTGTACGCGCGGGTCAAGAAGCAGGTCGCCGAGGGGCGCTTCGTGCCGGTCGGCGGGATGTGGGTCGAGTCGGACACCAACATGGTCGGCGGCGAGGCGATGGTCCGACAGTTCCTCTACGGGAAGCGGTTCTTCCTGGAAGAGTTCGGTGTGGACACCCAGGAGGTGTGGCTGCCCGACTCCTTCGGCTACACGGCGGCCATGCCGCAGATCGTGAAACTGGCGGGGGCCCGCTGGTTCCTCACCCAGAAGATCAGCTGGAGCCAGACCAACCGGTTCCCGCACCACACGTTCTGGTGGGAGGGCATCGACGGCACCCGGGTCTTCACCCACTTCCCGCCGGTCGACACCTACAACTCCGACCTCAGCGGGGGGGAGTTGGCGCACGCGGCGCGCAACTACCGGGAGAAGGGCGCCGGAAGCCGCTCGCTGGTGCCCTTCGGCTGGGGCGACGGCGGCGGTGGCGCGACCAGGGAGATGCTCGCCCGGGCCCGCCGCCTGACCGATCTGGAGGGTTCGCCCCGGGTGGAGATCGAGCGACCCGCCGCGTTCTTCGAGAAGGCGCACGAGGAGTATCCGCACGCCCCCGTCTGGGCCGGCGAGCTCTACCTCGAACTGCACCGCGGCACGTACACCTCGCAGGCCCGCACCAAGCAGGGCAACCGGCGCGCCGAGTCCCTGCTGCGCGAGGCGGAGCTGTGGGCGACCACCGCTGCGGTCCGAGGCGGCGGCCGCACAGACCGGGCCTACCCGTACGAGCGGCTGGAACGGCTCTGGAAAACCGTCCTGCTGCACCAGTTCCACGACATCCTGCCCGGCACCTCCATCGCCTGGGTACACCGGGAGGCCAGGGAGACCTACCAGCGGGTCCACACGGAGCTGGCGCAGATCATCGGGGAGGCACAGCGGGCGCTCGCGGGTGAGGGCGAAGTCCCACTCGTCTTCAACGGCACCCCGCACTCCTGGCACGGGGTGCCGTCCGGGGGCGCCGCCACGCCCGCGCCCGCGCCGAGCGGCGCCGTGGAATGCCGCGAGCGGCCCGAGGGTGGTCACGTCCTGGCCAACGGACGGCTGCGGGTGGAGATCGACGAACGCGGGCTGATCGTCTCGGCGCGGGAACTGCCCGACGGCCGCGAGGCGGTCGCGCCGGGCCGTGCCGCCGGAATGCTCCAACTCCACCCGGACTTCCCGAACATGTGGGACGCCTGGGACGTCGACGCCTTCTACCGGCACAACGTCACCGACCTCGCCGACGTCGACTCCCACACCGTCGACGCCACCCCGCGGGCCGCGACGATCACGGTGACGAGGACGTTCGGCGAGTCCCGTGTCACCCAGCGGCTGACCCTGAGCGCCGACTCCCCGGCGCTGGTGACGGAGACGGAGGTCGACTGGCGGGAGACGGAGAAACTGCTGAAGGTCGCCTTCCCGCTGGACGTGAAGGCCGACCACTCCTCCGCCGAGACCCAGTTCGGCCACGTACAGCGCCCCACCCACGTCAACACCTCGTGGGAGGCCGCGAAGTTCGAGATCTGCGCACACCGCTGGCTGCACGTCGGCGAGCCCGGCTGGGGCGCCGCCGTGGTGAACGACTCCACCTACGGCCACGACGTCACCCGCGACGTGCGGGAGGACGGCGGGCAGACCACCACCCTCCGGCTGTCGCTGCTGCGGGCCCCGCGCTACCCCGACCCGGAGACCGACCACGGCGTCCACCTCCTGCGCTACGCGCTGGTCCCCGGCGCCGGCATCGTCGACGCCGTCCGGGAGGGCCACCGGCTGAACCTGCCCGCCGCCGCTCTCTCCGGTGCCCGGCCGGTCCGGCCGCTGCTCACCGTGGACGACGACCGGGTGGTGGTCGCCGCCGTCAAGCTCGCCGAGGACCGCAGCGGCGACGTGGTCGTCCGGCTGCACGAGTGCCTGGGCGGCCGGGCGGAGGCGACGCTCACCCCCGACTTCCCGGTCTCCTCGGTGCGGGCGGTCGACCTGTTGGAGCGGCCGAGGGAGGAGGACGCGGCGGCCGCCACCGTCCTGCCCGACGGCAGCGTGGCGCTGCGCCTGCGGCCCTTCCAGATCCTCACCCTGCGGCTGACCCGCGGTGACGACTGACGGCTACGCGGGTCTGTCGGGTCTGTTGCGCGGTACGTCGATGGTCACCCGCAGGCCGCGCGGCTCGTTCGGGGCGAACTCGAGCGAGCCGCCGCCGGCGCCCAGCAGGGCCCGGGCGATGGACAGCCCGAGCCCGGACCCCGACACGTTCTGGTGTCGGCCGCTGCGCCAGAAGCGGTCGCCGACCCGGCTCAGCTCCTCCTCGCCGAGCCCGGGCCCGCAGTCGACGACCTCGATCAGCACCCGCTCACCGGACGGCCGCACCGTCACCGTCACCCGCTCCCCGCCGGGGGTGAACTTCACGGCGTTGTCCACCACCGCGTCCAGGGCGCTGGAGAGGGCGACCGGATCGGCCCACGCGGTGAGCGCCGCGCTGCCCGTCGTCTCCAGGCGGACCCCGGCGCGTTCGGCCACCGGCCGCCAGGCGGCCGCGCGTTCGGCGGCGAGCGCCGCTGCGTCGACGACCCGGAGGTCCGGTTGGGCGTGCTCGGCCAGCGCCAGCCCGAGTAGATCGTCCAACACCCGGGCCAGCCGCTTGCCCTCGGCCTGTACGGCCTTGACCTCCTCGTTGTCCGGCGGGAGTTCGAGGCCCAGCAGCTCGATGCGCAGCAGCAGCGCGGCGAGCGGGTTGCGCAGCTGGTGGGAGGCGTCGGCGACAAACGCCCGCTGCTGCTCCAGCACCTCCTCGACGTGGTCTGCCATCTCGTTGAAGGAGCGGGCCAGTCGGCGCAGCTCGGGCGGGCCCTCCACGGCCGCGACCCGGGAGTTGAGCTGGTCGGTGGCGATGTCGTGGGTCGCCTTGTCCAGCACCCGCACCGGCCGCAGCACCCAGCCGGTCAGGTAGATCGCCGCGCCCACCGCGAGCGCCATGGCCGCCGCCTCGCCGAGCGCGAGCGGGAGCCAGCTCCGCAGGACGCGTGAGCGCAGCTGGTCGGTGGGGGAGTCGGTGAGCACGACCGCCACCACGTCGCCGTCCCGCACCACCGGTGAGGCCACCGCGATGCGCCGGTCCTGCCACGGCCACACCTGCGGCGGGTCGTGGCTGCGCCGGCCGGCCAGCGCCTCGGCGAAGGCGTCGGCGCCCTCACCGGTCTTCGGGAGCCGCCAGCCGTTCGGCGCGGCGGCCATCGCGCTGCCGTCCCGGTAGAAGACACCGGCGCGGATGCCGTACAGATCGTGGTAGCGAGAGAGTTCGCTGGTCAGCACGGCCAGCCGCTCGTCCTGCGGGGCCGGCTGCCCCGGTCGCCGCTCGCCCTGTTCCCCCTCGGCGGGCGGGGTGGTCACGAACTGCGCCAGCGCGGAGAACCGGCTGGTGTCGTCGATCCGGTCGATGACCACCCGCTGCTGCTCGGCCCCGGCCATGCTCATCGCGAGCGGGAAGCCGAGCGCCAGCAGCACACCGGCGAAGAGCACGATGAGCAGGGGGAGGAGGCGAGCGCGCACCGGACGACCGTAGTCGAGGTCAGCCGACCGGGTCGATCAGCCGGTAGCCGACACCCCGTACGGTCTCGATCAGCGCGGGCCGGCGCAGCTTCGCGCGCAGGGAGGCCACGTGCACCTCCAGGGTGCGGCCCGTCCCCTCCCAGCTGGTCCGCCACACCTCGCTGATGATCTGCTCCCGGCGGCAGACCACGCCGGGCCGCTGGGCGAGCAGCGCCAGCAGGTCGAACTCCTTGCGGGTCAGCTGCACCGGCTCGTCGTCGACCAGGACCTGACGGGTGTCCAGGCACAGCAGCACACCGCCGAACCGCAGCGTCTCGGGTGCGCGGTCCTCGCCCTGCCGCTCCGACTCCTCAAGCCCGCGTCGGCGGCCCACGGCGTGGATGCGGGCGAGCAGTTCACCGGTGTCGTACGGCTTGACGACGTAGTCGTCGGCGCCGAGGTTCAGCCCGTGGATGCGGGAGCGCACGTCGGCCCGGGCGGTCACCATGATCACCGGGGTGTCGGTCCGCCGCCGGATGCGGTCGCAGACCTCAAAACCGTCCTGGTCGGGCAGCCCGAGATCAAGCAGAACCACCGCGAACGGCGTGCGCCCCTCGTCGGGCAGCAGCGCGTCCAGCGCCTCCTCGCCGTTGCGGGCGTGCACCACGGTGAAGCCGTGCCTGGACAGTACGGCGATGAGGGCCGCGGCGACGTGGTTGTCGTCCTCGACCAGCAGCAGCCGCATCCGGTCCTCCTCTCGGTCGTCTCGCACTCTCGGTCGTCTCGCGTTCCGGCGCCTATGCATCCATCCCGATATGCGGCACCTCAGTCAAGGCGGTTCCGTCACCCGGCGTTATCCGTTATGCAGCCGGTACGCCATCTGTCGACCCCCTTACGCAGAGTGTCGACAAGTGACCGGATCGTTATGCTCAATTCTCCCTCAGATGTGCTGACGTCGGTTGACGCAGATCACTAAGGTCCCCTCAACCGACGAGGACGGAGCGAGTGACGCCGATGAGCGAAGTATCGGTGACCAAGGACACCGCCGGCGCGGCGGAGCCGCTGGTCGTGCTGGACAACGTCAACAAGCACTTCGGTGCGCTGCACGTGCTCCAGGACATCGACCTGACCATCGCCAAGGGTGAGGTCGTCGTCGTGATCGGTCCCTCCGGGTCCGGCAAGTCGACGCTGTGCCGCACCATCAACCGCCTGGAGACGATCGACTCCGGCAGCATCACCGTCGACGGCAAACCGCTGCCGGCGGAGGGACGCCAACTGGCGAAGCTCCGCGCGGACGTCGGCATGGTCTTCCAGTCGTTCAACCTCTTCGCGCACAAGACCGTGCTCGAGAACGTGACGCTGGGACAGATCAAGGTGCGCCGCACCCCCAAGGCGGAAGCCGAGAAGCGGGCCCGCGAACTGCTCGACCGGGTCGGCGTGGGCAACCAGGCGGACAAGTACCCCGCCCAGCTCTCCGGCGGCCAGCAGCAGCGCGTGGCCATCGCGCGGGCGCTCGCCATGGGCCCCAAGGTCATGCTGTTCGACGAGCCGACCTCCGCGCTCGACCCCGAGATGATCAACGAAGTCCTCGAGGTCATGCAGCAGTTGGCCAGCGAGGGCATGACGATGGTCGTCGTCACCCACGAGATGGGCTTCGCCCGCTCGGCGGCGAACCGGGTGGTCTTCATGGCCGACGGGCGCATCGTCGAGGAGGCCACCCCCGACCAGTTCTTCAGCAACCCCCGCAGTGACCGGGCCAAGGACTTCCTGTCGAAGATCCTCCAGCACTGATCAGGCGCATCCGCCGGGCCCAGCACATCCACCGAAGATGAGGGAAGTTCGACCATGAGACTTCGTCAGTACAGCGTCGTGGCCGCCGTCGCCACCGTCCTCGCCCTGACCGCCGCCTGCGGCACCAAGAAGAACCCCAACAGCGCCGACGAGAACGCCCCCGACCTGCCCACCTACAAGGTGGCGGAGAACGTCGACATCGACTCGGCGGTGCTCAAGGCGGCCCAGAAGCGCGGCAAGCTCGTCATCGGCTCCAAGTCCGACCAGCCCTACCTCGGCTTCCAGGACCCGGGCAGCAAGAAGTACCAGGGCTTCGACGTCGAGATCGCCAAGATGATCGCCGCCGACCTCGGCTTCGACCCGGAGAAGGACATCGAGTGGAAGACCATCGACTCCTCCATCCGTGAGACCGCGGTCTCCAAGGGCCAGGTCGACCTCATGATCGGCACCTACACGATCAACGACGAGCGCAAGAAGCAGATCGACTTCGCCGGCCCGTACTACATGGCCGGCCAGGACCTGCTCGTCCGCAAGGACGACAAGGACATCAAGGGCCCGGACAGCATCAAGGGCAAGACGGTCTGCTCCATCAAGGGCTCCACCCCGCTGCGGAACATCACCGAGAACAAGGCCAAGTACGGTGCCAAGACCGTCGAGCTCGGCAAGTACACCGACTGCGTCAAGCAGCTCATCGACGGCCAGGTGGACGCCATGACCACCGACGACGCCATCCTCAAGGGCTACGCCGCCCAGCAGCCGGCGAAGCTGCGGGTCGTCGGCGAGACCTTCAGCGACGAGCCCTACGGCGTCGGCGTGAAGAAGGGCGACAAGGCGCTGCGCGACGCGGTGTCGGACGCCATCCAGGCGCACATCGACAACGGTGACTACAAGAAGGCCTACGAGGCGACGCTGGGTCTGTCGGGCTCCGAGTACGTCGACCCGCCGAAGCTGGACCGCTACTGAGTCCCCACACGGTCCCGGTGATCGACCGCTGACACCGGGACCGTGCCGGTCGGCCCGGCGCAGACCACCGGCACGGTCCCGGTG